>JADIMW010000085.1 GCA_017694415.1 Candidatus Caccoplasma merdipullorum | reverse complement strand
GTAAAATACATATTGCGATACGAAAAAAAAGACATAGCCAAAGAGTACAAGTGGGACACCCTGATATATACGTATAAAAGAGAATTGAAATTCGATACACCCGAATGCGGTGCCTTTTACGAATTTACAATAGAAAAATTCGAATATACTACACATTCGATAGTATATGCCGAATTGATATCAGAAGTAGTAAACAATCTCACGTCGGAGACCGTAAAACTGTATTATGCGCCGGAAAATTAATCTGATATTGCTACTTGTTGCCCTGTTTTCCCTTTCGGCAGAGGCAAAGCGCACGGTCGTAAACGAGCAGGGAGATACGGTAAAATACCTCTATCCCAAATTTAACGGCATTACCGTAAATGTCGATTTGTTTTCCCCGCTGTCCAATGTCTTCGGCCAGAAATACGGAAATTATGAAATGAGCCTCGATGCAGGATTCTACAACAGGTTCTATCCGATATACGAAGTCGGAGTCTGTTACGGAAACGATACCCCCAACGATTACAATTACACCTATCACGTCGAGCCCTCGTTCTACAACCGTATAGGATTGAACTACAACATAATGTATAACAAGAATATACCCGGGATGCTGTTTGTCGGGTTACGATATGGGTTGTCGGTTGCAAAATACGATATAAGAAATGTCAGCATAAACTCATCATATTGGGATGACCGGCAGACCGGCCTTACGATAAACGGAGGGCGTTCCGTAGCCCATTGGGGCGAGATACTGTTGGGGTTGCAGATGAATGCTTACCGCGGTTTTATGATAGGGTGGTCGGTGCGGTATAAAATCCTCTTCGCCGCATCGCAAAACGGAAATGCCAAGCCGTGGATAATACCCGGATTCGGAAAACGTAACAATCCCCTCGGGGTTACATTCACCGTCGGTTACCGCATAACACCCAAAAAGAAAGCACTTCCGTCTGTTGCTGACGAAACAGACAAATAAAAAAATAAAACCATGATTTGCTCGCTTATAATATCGGTTTACAACGATGCCCGCTTTCTCGCCATGATATTCGAGGCACTCAAAAGACAAACAGAAAAAGACTTTGAGGTAGTAATCGCCGACGATGGTTCGGGAAAAGACTTTGTAGAAGCGCTGAACCGTATGAAAAAAAACGCTCCGTTTCCGGTAACGCATGTATGGCATGAAGACAAAGGGTGGCGGAAAGACATAATATTGAACAAGGCAGTAGAAGCATCACACAGCGAATACCTGATATTCCTCGACGGCGACTGCATACCACATCACAAATTCATAGAAGAACATCTCCGTTTTGCCTGTCCCGGAAAAGTAGTAGGGGGACGAAGAGTGCAACTCAACAAAAGACTCAGCGACGAGCTTACTCCCGAAAAAATAGCCTCCGGATATTTAGGCTGGAAAATCGTCCCCGAACTTTTGTGGAGCGGAATCAAAGGCAAAGAAAGGCACACAGAGGAGTGCATAAGAATAACCGGCGGATTCATACGCCACCTTATACTTAAGGAAAGGTGGAAAAACCTTTTGGGCTGCAATTTCTCCATTTTCAAAGAAGACCTGTTGGCAGTAAACGGATTCGACGAACGTTTCACCCTGCCCGGGTTAGGCGAAGATTCTGATTTGGAAAACCGTTTGAATCGCATAGGCATATACTGTAAAGTAGAACGCCACATAATGACGGTATATCACAGAAGCCACAAACGCACCGAACCCGATTCCACGGCAAACATTCAAGTGTTTAACGAAAACAATGCCAATAACGTGTCGTGGACGCCATACGGAATAAAAAAAAGCGGAGAACCGGCGGCTGCAGAATAATTATGTAAAAAAAACGTAACACACGAAAAATCAACTATAATACAAGCGTAAAAACAACGAAAACAGCCCGATAAACCCTAAGGAATAAAGAACAATTATTAAGACAAAAAGAAATAAATTCTTAGGTTTTAATTTGTCGGGGAATAAAGTTTATATTATTTTTGCAAAGTAAAAGTGTCAAATATCTCCGTTCGCATCCGTTGCCGGCATCGAGCAACAGCGATTATCACGGGAGATGGATATTGCTTGTAATATTTATAAAAAGGTATATTAAATATCGGTATGACTAATTTAACATTATTTGTCGTAGTATTCCTTACCGGAGTTGCGTTGGTGGCCGCCGCGTTGGCCATAGCGCAATTGACTGCGCCGAGGTCTTTCAATCCGCAGAAAGGCGAACCTTACGAGTGCGGAATACCCACCCGTGGAGAATCATGGATGCAGTTCAGAGTCGGATATTATCTTTTTGCAATACTTTTCCTGATGTTTGACGTAGAGACGGTATTCCTTTTCCCGTGGGCCGTTTTAGTCAGAGACTTGGGAGCATCGGCATTGATTAGCGTATCGTTCTTTTTTGCCGTATTAGTACTCGGATTGGCATACGCATGGAAGAAAGGAGCACTGGAATGGAAGTAAAAATAAAGTCGATGAAGTACGAAGACTTCAAAGACAACGAATACATCGAACAGATGGTAAAAGAGTTGAACGCCAACGGCACGAACGTAGTAGTAGGCGTTCTCGACGATATGATAGATTGGGGTCGCTCAAATTCCATGTGGCCTCTCACGTTCGCAACGAGCTGTTGCGGAATAGAATACATGTCGGTCGGAGCAGCCCGGCACGACATGGCCCGGTTTGGGTTTGAAGTAACACGCGCCAGTCCGCGTCAGGCCGACTTTATAATGGTAGCCGGAACGATAGTTCATCGAATGGCGCCGGTAGTAAAGCGTCTGTACGATCAGATGGCCGACCCCAAATACGTAATAGCCGTCGGCGGATGCGCAATATCCGGCGGGCCGTTCAAAAACTCGTATCACGTATTAAAAGGAGTAGGAGAGATAATACCGGTGGACGTATATATACCCGGATGTCCTCCCCGACCCGAAGCAATGCTCTACGGAATGATGCAGCTGCAGCGTAAAGTAAAAGTAGAGCGGTTCTTCGGACATGTCAATCGTCGCGATAAATCACAGAAATCAGAAAAATAGGATATTATATGTCTGATATAGAGGAAAAAATAAAAAAGATTGTACCTAAGGCAGTCGTAGAAGAAGGAGCATTCCCCCTGTATGTCATACCCAAAGACGACATGCCGGCGTTGGCACGCCGTCTCCATGACGATCCCGATATGAAGTTCGATTCCCTTGCCGCATTGACAGGCGTCGATTGGGGAGAAACACTCGGAGTAGTCTATATACTCGACTCCACGACCACAGGAAAGCGCGTAGCGTTGAAAGTGCAGACATCGGACAGAGAGAACCCCTCTCTGCATACAGTAAGCAATCTTTGGAAAAGTGCGGAACTAAACGAACGGGAAGTATATGATTTCTACGGAATAAAATTCATAGGACATCCCGACATGCGCCGCATCTTCCTGCGCGATGACTGGAAAGGGTATCCGTTGCGAAAAGACTACGACGCAGCGCCCGAAATCAATCCGATACCCGTAACCAACGAAGACAACAGCGATTTCACCGTAACATATAGTCAAAACCCCGACGGGACGCTCAAAGCCGAGCAGCGCAGAATATTCCAGCCCGATGACTATGTAGTGAATATCGGTCCGCAGCATCCGGCAACACACGGAGTATTGCGATTCAGAACAGCACTCGAAGGAGAAAACATAAAGAAGATAGACGTCTATTGCGGATATATACATCGCGGGATAGAAAAACTCTCCGAAAGTATGACCTATCCGCAGACGCTCCACTTTACCGACCGTCTCGACTACTTGTCGGCACACCAGAACCGCCATGCACTCTGCATGTGCATAGAAGAAGCAATGGGGCTTGAAGTACCAGCCAGAGCACAATACATAAGGACGATGATGGACGAACTGACCCGTATAGCATCGCACCTTCTCTTCTTCGCCACATTCTGCATGGACCTCGGGGCAACCACCGCATTCTTCTACGGCTTCCGCGAACGCGACATGATACTCGACATATTCGAAGACACCTGCGGAGCCCGATTGACAATGAACTACAACAAGATAGGCGGGGTAATGGCCGACATACATCCCGACTTCTGCCGCAAAGTAAAAGAGTTCATAAAAATAATGCCGTCCCGTCTGCAAGAATACCACGCCCTGTTTACAGGCAACGTCATAGCACGCAACAGAATGATAGGAGTAGGCAAACTGACCCTCGAAGATGCCAAAAGCTACGGAGTAACAGGTCCGTCGGGCAGAGCATCAGGTTGGGCATGCGACGTTCGCAAGCTGCATCCGTATGCAGCATACGATAAAGTGTCGTTCGACGAAGTTATCATGACAGAAGGCGATACATATTCGCGCTACCTGTTGAGGCTCAAAGAAATAGAACAATCATTACACATATTGGAGCAACTTGTGGACAATATTCCCGAAGGCGAATATGCGGCAAAGACAAAACCCATAATAAAACTGCCGGCAGGACACTATTTCAAACAAGTAGAAGCATCCCGCGGAGCATTCGGCGTATATATCGAAAGCCGCGAAGAAAAGACCCCGTACCGCTTGAAGTTCGTATCACCCGGACTCTGTCTGGTAGGAGCCGTTGACCACCTCACGCGGGGAGCAAAAATAGCCGATTTGATAGCCATAGGGGGCTCGCTCGATTATGTAGTTCCCGATATTGACAGATAAGAGTAAGAATTTGTTGTATTATGTTTGACTTTTCCGAAATAACCACTTGGATAGACCAGTTTCTCAGAACCTATCTCGAACCTTGGGGAGCGGTCTTGGTAGAAGGAATTCTCGTAGGATTGGCACTTTTGGTGACATACGCGATAATAGCCTTGGTACTTATATACGCAGAGCGTAAAATCTGTGCATTCTTTCAATGCCGTTTAGGTCCCAACCGAGTAGGGCCGCTGGGACTCCTCCAGCCGGTAGCCGATATGATAAAGATACTCCTCAAAGAGTTGATAGTCATAAAGAAAAGCGACCGTTTCCTGTACGAATTGGCACCCTTCCTCGTCATAGTATCATCTATGCTCGCATTCGGCTGTATGCCGTTCGGACGCGGGCTGTTGGCCATAGACTTCAACGTCGGAGTATTCTTCATAATGGCCGTCTCCTCGATAGGCGTGCTCGGAATCCTCCTCGCAGGGTGGTCGAGTAACAACAAGTTCACCCTTATCGGAGCAATGCGAAGCGGTGCGCAGATGATAAGCTACGAACTCTCCATAGGAGTTACTATGCTTACCGTCGTAGTATTTGCAGGTTCGATGCAAATATCCGAAATAATAAACCAGCAATATAACGGATGGTTTATCTTCACCGGGCATATCCCCATGATAATAGCATTTATCATATACCTGATAGCAGGAACAGCCGAAACGAACCGCGGCCCGTTCGACCTGCCCGAAGCAGAATCCGAACTTACCGCAGGATACCATACCGAATATTCAGGTATCCATTTCGGCTTCTATTATCTGGCCGAATATCTGAACATGTTCATCGTGTCGGGTATAGCCTCTCTGCTTTTCCTCGGAGGATGGATGCCGCTGCACATACCCGGTTGGGAAGCGTTCAACGAAATAATGAATTATATACCGTCCGTAATCTGGTTTATAATAAAGACAGCCGTAATAATGTTTATCATAATCTGGTTCAAGTGGACGTTCCCCCGTCTCAGAATCGACCAGCTTATAAAACTGGAGTGGAAATACCTGTTGCCGATAGGACTGTTGAACCTTCTGGTAATGACGCTCATGGTAATCTTAGGATGGCATTTTTAGAAAATAGCAAAAATTAAAAGAACAAGATATGAAAGACGATTCCGGATATATATCTCAGGTAATAGGCCCGGTAGTGGATGTCGCTTTCGATGTCGAAAAAAGCGAACTTCCCCCGATATATACCGCCCTTAAGGTGGAACGTACGGGAAATACCGACCTCTTGCTCGAAGTAGAGCAGCATATCGGAGAAAATACCGTTCGTTGCGTAGCGATGGATACTACCGACGGGTTGGAACGCGGATTAAAGGTCGAAAACCTCAGGCGTCCGTTGTCGATGCCTATGGGAGAACAGGTAAAAGGACGCTTGCTCAACGTAATGGGCAATGCAATAGACAACCTTCCCGAACTCGACTATCAGCAGACAGTCCCAATCCACCGTCCCGCCCCGAAGTTTGAAGACCTGTCCATATCGTCCGAATTCCTCTATACAGGAATAAAGGTCATAGACCTGCTCGAACCATATTGCAAAGGAGGAAAAATCGGGCTGTTCGGCGGAGCCGGAGTAGGAAAAACCGTGCTTATTATGGAGATGATAAACAACATCGCCAAAGGGCACGACGGAATATCCGTATTTGCCGGAGTAGGAGAGCGTACACGTGAAGGAAACGACCTGTTGCGCGAGATGCTTGAATCCGGCGTAATAAAATACGGCGACGAATTTATGAAAGAGATGGAGAAAGGGAACTGGGACGTATCGAAAGTCGATACCAAAGCCCTCGAAACCTCACAGGCAACCCTCGTGTTCGGGCAGATGAACGAACCCCCCGGCGCACGTTTGCGTGTTGCTCTTGCAGGACTGACCGTAGCCGAGCAGTTCCGCGACTCTAACGAAGGAGGAAAAGAGGTACTCCTCTTTATCGACAACATATTCCGATTCACACAAGCCGGCTCCGAAGTCTCCGCATTGCTCGGACGTATGCCGTCGGCCGTAGGATACCAGCCTACGTTGGCCTCCGAGATGGGAGCCCTTCAAGAGAGGATAACCTCCACCAAGGCAGGCTCCATAACATCCGTACAGGCAATATACGTACCCGCCGACGACCTTACCGACCCTGCACCGGCCACGACATTCAGTTTCCTCGATGCAACCACCGTGCTGAGCCGTAAAATATCCGAATTGGGAATATATCCGGCCGTTGACCCGCTGGAATCCACATCACGAATACTCGACCCGCTCATAGTAGGCGAAGAGCACTACAATACAGCACAGGCCGTAAAACAGCTTCTGCAACACTACAACGAATTGCAGGATGTAATAGCGATAATGGGAGTTGATGAACTCTCCGAAGAAGACCAGCTGGTAGTTGCCCGTGCAAGACGCGCGCAGCGATTCCTGTCGCAGCCGTTCCACGTAGCCGAGCAATTTACCGGACTTCCCGGCGTGATGGTACCAATAGAAGAGACCATAAGAGGATTCAAGATGATTCTCTCCGGCGAAGTGGACAAATACCCCGAGCAGGCGTTCCTCAATGTCGGAACAATCGACGAAGCCATAGCCAAAGGCGAGAAGATGCTCAAGGAGGTAGAAAACAAATAACAAAAAAAGAGCGAGATATGGTACTTCGCATAATATCACCCGACGGAACGCTGTTCGAAGGCGAGGTTACAAAAGTAACCCTGCCCGGAGCTATAGGGCTTTTTACCGTACTCGATAATCATGCACCATTACTTTCCACATTGAGAGCAGGAGAGATGCTATACGAAACGCGGGAAAAAGAAGAACGCAAAATGACGATTGAAGGCGGCATAGTCGATGTAAAGGCGAATATCGTATCGGTATGTATCTGAAACAAAGAAGATGAAATTAAGAAATATCATATTATCTGTAATAATGGCAGCGTTTGCGACCCTGCCCGCACCCGCATCGGCTGCAGGCGGAGGAGACGGCGAGTTCGATGTCAAAGAGGTAATATTCGAACATCTTCTCGACACCTACAAGTGGGAACTGCCATTTACACACGCATACGTATCGTTGCCAGTAATAGTAAAGGACTGCAATGACAAGTGGCATGTCTTCGATTCCCGCAACCTGTATGAAAAAGGCGAACACGAAGGCTTCTATATTTCGCACGAAGGCGACTATTCCGGCAAGATAGTAGGAAAAGACGCCGACGGGAACGAATACCGCCCGCTGGATCTTTCCATAACAAAGGACGTATCGGAGATACTGCTCGCAGCAGTACTTATGCTTCTGATATTCTTCCCGATGGCAAGATGGTACAAGAAGAACGGAAACAAGGCTCCCCGCAAGTTCCTCGGAGCTGTTGAACTGATTGTGGACATGATATATTCCGAAGTAATAAAACCGATACTCGGAAGAGACGCGAAGATGTTCGCTCCGTATCTGCTCACACTGTTTTTCTTCATACTGATAGTGAATCTGCTGGGAATGATAACCGTCTTCCCCGGAGGAGCCAACCTGTCGGGTAACCTCGCCGTAACAATGGTGCTGGCAATATTGACATTCCTCGTCGTAAACATCTTCGGAACAAAACACTACTGGAAAGAACTGTTCTGGCCCGAAGTGCCGATGTGGATGAAATGCCCCGTACCGTTGATGCCGCTTATAGAAGTATTCGGAGCAATAACAAAACCCGTGGCTCTTATGATACGTCTCTTTGCCAATATGCTGGGCGGACACATGATAACGCTCGTACTCGTGGCATTGATATTTATCTTCTCCGCCCTCGGAGTAGCCGTACAAAGCGGAACAGCAATCTTTTCAATGATATTCGCCCTGTTTATGGCAGTATTGCATTTGCTTATCTGTCTGATACAGGCATACGTCTTCACGATGCTGTCGGCGATATTCATAAGCCTCGCCCGCGTACGCGGAGAAGAACATGCAGAAAAAAAGAAATAGACAAATAAAAAAGATAACAACAACTTAAAAGAAAAAAGATATGTTAGGATTGATTTTATTGCAGGCTGCAGCAGCCGGTTTAGCAAAAGTTGGCGCTTGTATAGGTGCAGGTTTAGTTGCGATAGGCGCAGGTATCGGTATCGGAAAAATCGGTTCTTCGGCAATGGAATCGATTGCCCGTCAGCCCGAATCTTCAAATGACATACGTACCAATATGATTGTGATAGCCGCCCTTATAGAAGGAGTTGCGCTGTTTGCCATCATAGTTTGTTTATTGGCGATATTTATTTAAATTCAGTAGATGGAACTGTTTAATCCTGAATTCGGTTTAGGCTTCTGGTTGCTGGTAGTCTTTCTGTTGCTCTTTGCGGTAACGGCCAAATACGTATGGCCTGCAATAATAAAGAGCGTGGACGAACGAGCCGATTTCATAGACAAAGGAGTAGAGTATGCCGAAAATGCCAAGAAACAGTTGGATGAGGCATCGGCCAATGCGCAGAAGTTGATGATAGAGGCGCAACGTCGCCAGATGGACATACTTCAGGAAGCGACCCAGATGAAAAACCGTATAATCGAAGAGGCTCGGGCAGCCGCTTCGGTAGAGGCCAAGAAGGTCATGGATGCCGCGACCCTGTCGATAGAACAGGCGCGAAAGGCAGCAGAAGAGCAGTTCCGCACGGAGGTAAGCAGTTTTGCATTGCAGATAGCCGAACGATTGCTACGCAAGGAACTCTCCACCGACAAAAAGCAGGTAGAGATGGTAGAGAAGATGTTGGACGAATTGGAAAAGCAGAACTAACATCAAGCAAAAGGTATGAATGAAGGAGTGATACCGGGCAGATACGCTATGGCGTTATACAAATACGCCGACGATAAAAAAGCGACGACGACGCTTTACGCACAGGCCAAGAGCGTTGAGGAAGCCTTTGTGTCGCATCCAAAGTTGCAGGCTGCCCTCGAAAACCCGGTATTAAAGCCAGCCGAGAAGATAGCCATGCTTACCTCTGTTGTAAAATCCGGTAAAAGCGAACATTACGCCAACTTTATAAAACTGGTGGTGGAAAAACGCCGCGAAACATATATACGGGAAATATTCCTGAAATATCAGCAGATATACCGGAAAAAAAACAATATAGCACAAGTAGTCGTAATAACCGCATTACGGTTACCCGAAGAAATAATCGGCAAGATAAAATCTTTAGTGCTTAAAAAAGCAGAGCAGGAAGTGGAGTTCGTCTATAAATACGATACATCCATAATAGGCGGATTTATACTTAAGGTCGATTCGATGCAGTTAGACGCATCAGTCGCACGAGAGTTGAAAGAACTGCGATTAAAATTATTAAAAAGCGACAAAACAGTATGATAAAACCAAGTGAAATATCCGACATTCTGAAACAACAACTCGAACAAGTCGATACCAAAATGAATTTCGAGGAAGTTGGAACAGTCCTTCAGGTAGGAGACGGCGTAGCCCACGTTTTCGGTTTGGATAACGTACATGCCAGCGAACTGGTAGAATTCGAAAACGGAGTGCGAGGCGTTGCAATGAACTTGGAAGACAGCAATGTCGGAGTCATTCTGATGGGCGAGACCAACAAGATAGAGGAAAACATGACAGTCCGGCGAACCGGACAGATAGCCTCCATCCCCGTAGGCGAAGGACTTTTAGGCAGAGTAATAAACACTCTGGGAGAGCCGATAGACGGCAAAGGGCCCCTCGAAGGCGAACTGATGCGTCTGCCACTCGACAGAAAAGCCCCCGGAGTAATATACCGTCAGCCGGTAAAAGAGCCATTGCAGACAGGACTGAAAGCCGTCGATGCCATGATACCCATCGGACGCGGTCAGCGCGAGTTGATAATAGGCGACAGGCAGACAGGAAAAACAACGATAGCAGTCGATACCATAATCAACCAAAAGCGGAATTACGAAGCCGGCGACCCCGTTTATTGCATATACGTAGCAATAGGACAGAAAGCCTCCTCCGTAGCATCGCTGGTAAACATCCTTCGCGAACACGGAGCAATGGAATATACCGTGGTATTGGCGGCAAACGCTTCCGACCCCGCGTCGATGCGATACTATGCCCCATTTGCAGGAGCAGCCATAGGCGAATACTTCCGCGATACCGGCCGGCATGCGTTGGTAGTCTATGACGACCTCTCAAAGCAAGCTGTAGCATACCGCGAAATCTCCCTGATTCTTCGTCGTCCGTCGGGACGCGAAGCATATCCGGGCGACATCTTCTACCTCCATTCCCGTTTGCTCGAAAGAGCAGCCAAGATAGTGGAGAACGATGATGTGGCAGTAAAAATGAACGATGTCCCCGAGCAGTTGAGACCGATGCTCAAAGGAGGAGGTTCGCTTACCGCACTTCCCGTAATCGAAACGCAGGCAGGCGACGTGTCGGCATATATCCCAACAAACGTAATCTCTATAACCGACGGACAGATATTCCTCGAAACGAGCCTGTTCAACCAAGGACAGCGTCCAGCAATCAACGTCGGAATATCAGTCTCCCGTGTTGGAGGAAACGCACAAGTAAAGGCAATGAAAAAAATTGCCGGTACGCTTAAAATCGATCAGGCACAATATCGCGAACTGGAAGCCTTTACAAAATTCGGAAGCGATCTCGATGCCGTAACCGAAATGGTAATAGACAAAGGACGTAAAAACAGCAAGCTCCTTATACAGCCGCAATATACCCCCATGCCCGTAGGCGAGGAGATAGCAGTAATCTACTGCGGTACCAAAGGATTGCTCAAGAACGTGCCGTTGGACAAAGTAAAAGAGTTCGAGAGTACCCTGTTGGAGTTGCTGCGGTCGAAGTACAGCGACGATGTACTTGCCAAACTGCAAAAAGGTATATTGGACGACGATATAGAGAAAAAATTACGCGAAGCGGCCGAAAACGTATCAAGCCGGTTTTAACAGAAAAGCGACACTCGAATGTCCACGATAAAAGAGATAAAAGGGCGAATAAGTTCCACCCGGTCATCCGAAAAGATAACCGGAGCGATGAAGATGATATCCACGGCGAAGTTGCGCAAGGCGGAAAACTCCCTGCGACAGTTGAAGCCGTACAGAGAGCAGCTTCGGTCGGCAATCGTGCATCTGCTCGATTCCGACGGAGACTACCCCTCGCCACTTACCGAGAAGCGACCCGTACAGAAAATGGCAATAGTCGTAATAGGTTCGGAAGAAGGGTTGTGCGGAGCATTCAACATGTATCTCTATAAAGCGTTAGAAGAGCGTATTGCCACATTGCGGAAAGAGTACGGCGAGAAACTGGCCTTAGATATATATCCGTTGGGGAAAAGGCTGACGTTGGCACTTGCGCATATTGACGGAGTAGCGATGAAGAACGTATCATATCTCGATGCAAAAAGCGATACGACAGTCATAAGGAACTTTACCGACGATTTAATATCCCGTTTCCTGACCAAAGAGATAGATGCAGTAGAAGTAATATACCCGTACTATAAAAGTATGGCGGCACAACCCGTAAAAATACGCACGTTGCTGCCGGTCGATGCATCGAAGTTGGCCGGGTCGGCTAAAAAAGACGAGACATCCGGCCCGTACATATACGAGCCGTCTCAAGAGAAAATATTCAATACGCTGCTGCCGTTATTCGTACGAATCGACATGCAGGAGAGCATATATAACGGTCGGACATCCGAACAAGCCGCAAGAGTAATAGCCATGCAGTCGGCCAGCGACAACGCCAAAAAGCTGTTGGAGGAGTTGCAGCTCGACTACAACAAACTGCGTCAGCAAGGCATTACCAACGAGTTGCTCGACATAGTAGGAGGATCAATGCAATAAAAAATATAAGATGAAGAGTTTTGTAGATTACGTAAAATCTGTTTTCACGGGGTTGTGGACACTTCTGACAGGAATGAAAATAACCCTTACCGAATTTTTTACGCCCAAGGTAACACAATGCTATCCCGAAAACAGGGCAACGTTGAAAGTCTCGGACAGGTTTAGGGGAACCCTTACGCTGAAACAGGACGAAGAAGGCAATCACAAATGCATAGCATGCGGATTGTGTGCTATAAACTGTCCCAATCAGACAATAACCATCAAAACCCGAACCATAACGACAGAAGAGGGAAAGACAAAAAAAGTTCTCGACAAATATATATACGATTTAGGCAGTTGCACATTCTGCCAGCTATGCGTAAGCTCATGCCCGCACAATGCCATAGAGTTCAGTCCGGAATTCGAGCATGCCGTATATACCAGAGAAAAACTCGTTAAACAGTTGAACAAAAAATAAAGAGAGAAAAAACACCGCTTATGGAAAATATCGGAAACGAGATAGTATTTTACATTATTGCGACGGTAATCATTATATTCTCGATAATGACCGTTACCACCAAACGCCTTTTACGTTCGGCAACATACCTGTTGTTTGTCCTGTTCGGTACAGCAGCCCTGTATTTCCAACTCGACTATCATTTTCTGGGAGCCGTACAGATAGCAGTATATGCAGGAGGCATAGTAGTATTGTTCGTATTCTCCATACTGCTTGTATCGGGATTGGGGCACAATACCGAAACAATGAAAGGAAAGAAACACATACTCGGAATAACGGCGGCAGTAGCAGGTGCGGCAGTATGCTGTTATGCCCTCTTCACACAAGTATTCCGCGATTCGGCCTATGCATACGGAGGCGAAGTAAGCATGAAAACCATAGGACAAATGCTTCTCGGTTCCGGACGTTACCAATACGTCCTGCCATTCGAGTTGATAAGCATATTACTATTAGCATGTATAATCGGCGGCATAATGATTGCCCGTAAAAGATAAACAGATATGGAAATACCCTTTATATACTATTTGGTAATAAGCGCGGTAATGTTTTTTGCCGGCGTTTACGGATTCATAGCACGAAAAAACATGCTTGCAATCCTTATCTCGCTCGAGTTGATGCTGAATGCGGTCGATATAAATTTCGTCGTATTCAACCGCTACCTTTACCCGCACGCGCTCGAAGGATTCTTCTTCACCCTTTTTGCCATAGGAGTAGCAGCAGCCGAAACAGCCATAGCGATAGCCATAATAATCAACATATATCGCAACATAAAGAACATACAGGCGGACAAACTGAATGAAATGAAAAATTAAAAGCATAAACAAGTATGGAATATTCAATAATAATACTCGCGTTGCCGTTCTTTATGTTTATCCTCCTTGCGTTGGCAGGGATGAAGATGTCGCATAAAACGGCAGGATTGCTCGGAACGGCAGGGTTGCTCATAGTAACGATATTGTCGTACATGGTAACATACCAGTACTTTACCATGCCCAGAGTAGAAGGATACCGTTTAGCGTTGCAACCGTGGAATTTCGAGTGGCTGCAGTTCACCGACAAGTTGCGGATAGATTTGGGTATAATGCTCGACCCCATATCCGTAATGATGCTGGTAGTAATAAGCACCGTCTCCCTTATGGTACACATATACAGTTTGGGATACATGCACGGCGAAAAAGGCTTCCAGAGGTACTACGCATTCCTTTCGCTCTTTACGTTTTCGATGCTCGGATTGGTAGTAGCCACCAATATATTCCAGATGTACATATTCTGGGAATTGGTAGGAGTATCCTCCTATCTGTTAATCGGTTTCTATTACACCAAACCTGCAGCAGTATCAGCCTCGAAAAAGGCGTTTATCGTTACCCGTTTCGCCGACCTCGGCTTCCTGCTCGGAATACTGCTGCTGTCGTATTACACCGAAACATTCTCGTTTAAAGACCTTATTTCCGGCGGCCAGTGCATGTCGCTCATATCATCCGGAGCAACCTTCATGGGAGCATCCGTAACCACATGGGCATTGGCGCTGATATTCATGGGCGGTGCAGGAAAATCCGCAATGTTCCCGTTGCACATCTGGTTGCCCGACGCAATGGAAGGCCCCACACCCGTATCCTCCCTTATACATGCCGCAACAATGGTTGTAGCAGGCGTATTCCTCGTAGCACGCCTCTTCCCGATATACATGTTCGACATGGCGGTAATGGAACTTATAACATGGGTCGGAGCCATAACCGCCCTATATGCCGCAATAGTAGCATGCGTACAAAGCGATATAAAACGCGTACTGGCATTCTCCACAATATCCCAGATAGCCTTTATGATGGTGGCGTTGGGAGTTTGCACATCAACCGACCCGCATAACGGCGGATTAGGATACATGGCATCCATGTTCCACCTCTTCACCCATGCAATGTTCAAGGCGTTGCTCTTCCTCGGAGCCGGAGCCGTAATCCATGCAGTACATTCCAACGAAATGAGTCAGATGGGAGGCCTTCGCAAATATCTCCCCATAACCCATATAACATTCCTCATAGCATGTCTTGCAATAGCAGGCATACCTCCGTTCTCAGGATTCTTCAGCAAAGACGAAATCCTTACGGCAGCCTTTGCAAAAAGCACGTTCTGGGGAGTATGGATGACAGGCGTTGCAGCCCTTACGGCATTCTACATGTTCCGCCTCTATTACGGAATATTCTGGGGAAAAGAAGCAAAACACGAACACGCACCCAAAGAATCCCCGGCAGTAATGACTATACCATTGATAATACTCGCCGCAATAACATGCGTTGCAGGATTCATCCCCTTCGGCGAATTCGTATCCTCGAATTCCACAGCTTACCATATACACCTCGACCCGACAGTGGCAACAACAAGTGTCGTGGTTGCCGTGATAGCGATAGCACTCGCAACATGGCTCTTTGCAAAACCCGGTACAAAACCCGAACGCATGCAGTCGGCGCTTCCGTCATTGCACAAGTGGGCATATAACAGATTCTATATCGATAACATATACCAGTTCGTAACGCACAAAATAATATTCGGCTGCATATCCAAGCCGATAGCATGGTTCGACCGCCACATAATAGACGGAACAATGAACCTTTTGGCAACCGTTACCAACGCAGTATCGTACAGCATTCGCGGATTGCAGTCAGGTAACCTCCAAACCTATGTATGGGTATTCATAATGGGAGCTATGGCAATAGCGACATTGATATTAATATTAATCTGATAAAGAAAATACATTAGATATGAGCATTTTATCATTATTCGTACTGATACCGGTTTTAATGTTGGGAGGACTCTTCCTCTCTCGCAATATCAGTCAGGTCAGGACAGTCGCCACCATAGGTTCAGCATTGCAGCTTATTCTTGCGATAGTATTGTCCGTATTATTCTGCATGGAAAGAAATGCCGGCAATACGGCCGAAATGTTGTTTATGGCCGACCATCTGTGGTTTGCCCCGTTAAACATACACTATGCAGTAGGAGTTGACGGAGTATCCGTATTAATGATTCTGTTGTCGGCGATAATAGTATTTGCCGGAGTCTTTGCCTCGTGGAAAATGGATCCCCTGCCCAAAGAATTCTTTATATGGCTGATACTGCTTTCCACAGGAGTATTCGGGTTCTTCATATCAATCGACCTCTTTACCATGTTCCTCTTCTACGAGGTAGCATTAATACCCATGTATCTCCTTATCGGAATATGGGGCAGCGGGCATAAATTCTATTCAGCCATGAAACTTACCCTGATGCTTATGGGAGGTTCCGCTCTGCTGATGCTCGGGATACTCGGAATATATTTCAATTCGTCCGCCGACGGAGAATTGACGATGAATATTCTGAAAATAGCCGAAAACAATGCAATTCCGATAGAAATGCAATATCTGCTCTTCCCTCTGACATTCGTCGGGTTCGGAGTTCTCGGAGCAATGTTTCCGTTCCATACATGGTCGCCCGACGGTCATGCATCAGCGCCGACAGCCGTTTCGATGCTCCATGCAGGCGTCCTTATGAAACTGGGAGGGTACGGATGTTTCCGCGTAGCAATGTACCTGATGCCTCAGGCAACCGTAGAGTTGTCGTGGATATTCCTTATACTAACCGGAATAAGCGTAGTATATGGAGCATTCAGCGCATGTGTTCAAACCGACCTGAAATATATCAATGCCTATTCGTCGGTAAGCCACTGCGGTCTGGTACTCTTCGCCCTCCTCATGTGGAACACTACGGCGATGACCGGAGCAGTAATGCAGATGCTCTCGCACGGATTGATGACGGCACTCTTCTTTGCCCTTATCGGTATGATATACGGGCGTACACATACCCGCGACATTCGCGAGATGGGCGGGTTGATGAAAATAATGCCGTTCCTTGCCGCATGTTACGTAATAGCCGGTTTGGCATCTCTCGGTTTACCCGGCTTGAGCGGATTCGTTGCAGAAATGACCATATTCGTCGGGGCATTCCAGTGGACGGATGTATTCGACAGAGTATTCACCATAATAGCATGTACGTCGATAGTAATAACGGCAGTATATATATTGAGAGTAGTAGGAAAAATACTTTATGGCCCGGTTCAGGACAAACATCACGAAACCCTTACCGATGCCGTATGGTATGAAAGACTCTCCACAATAACCCTTATAGTAGCAATAGCCGGAATAGGTCTGCTGCCGTTCTGGGTTTCCGACTTGATACGAGACAGCATGTCTGTAATAAGCGACAGAATATTGCAGTTCCTGCCGCTATAAACAAAATGTGTAATATATAAAGAAACAAGAATAATATGAATTACTCAGAATTTCTCGGAATGGGAGCGGAGTTGTCGTTGGTAGTATTGATAATACTCCTGTTCCTTTACGACACATTTGCTCCGTCAAAATGCGGGAAGTACCTTCCGGCTACGGCCATAATATTGCTGACGCTGCAGACGCTGTTTATCTGTTTCGGTGAAAATACCGGAAAAATGCTGTTCGGCGGAATGTATATAAGCGTCGGGATGACAGTGGTGGCAAAAGTAGTATTGAATATAGGTACGATACTCGTATTTATACAATCGGTACCATGGTTGAAAGAAGACGATGTAAAGATACGACGCGGAGAATACTACATACTGTCGCTGATAACGCTGCTCGGCATGTATATAATGATGTCCTCGCAGAACTTCCTGCTCTTCTTCCTCGGACTCGAAACAGCATCATTACCGATGACGGTTCTGGTCGCCTTCGAGAAATACCGTAAAAACTCATACGAAGCAGCAACGAAATATCTGTTCTATGCAATATTCTCGTCAGCTTTGATGCTGCTCGGACTCTCCTATATATACGGAGCAGGAGGAACACTATATTACGACATGTTGTGTCTTACCATGCAAATATCGCCGATGATGATAGTAGGGCTCGTACTCTTCATCGCAGGTATGGGATTCAAACTCTCGTTAGTACCGTTCCACCTGTGGACGGCAGATGTATATCAGGGAGCCCCGACGACAGTTACCGCCTATTTGTCGGTAATATCGAAAGGAGCAGCAGCATTTGCTCTCATGGTGGCACTCGTAACAGTCTTCTACCCCCTTCAGGAAATATGGTCATGGACGCTCTATGCAATAATAATCCTTACGATAACCATAGGTAACCTGTTTGCAATACGTCAGCAGAACATAAAACGCTTCCTTGCATTCTCGTCAATCTCCCAAGCCGGATATATAATGCTCGGAATCATGTCGGCAAATGCATACGGGGCCACATCGTTGCTCTATTACATACTGATATACATATTCTCGAATATCGCAGCCTTTACAGTAGCCGGCGTAATAGAACGCAAGAGCGGCAAACTCTGCATAGACGACTATAACGGCCTCTACAAGACCAATCCCAAACTCAGCGTGGTAATGATGCTTGCCATGTTCTCGCTCGGCGGAATCCCGCCTTTCGCAGGATTCTTCAGCAAGTTCTTCATATTCTATGCCGCAGTAGGAGAAGGGTACTACGTATTGGTATTGATAGCATTGTTGAACACCATAATATCGCTCTACTACTATCTGTTGGTTGTAAAAGCAATGTTCCTTAAAGACAACGACAATCCGATAGCCCCCATACGTTCGGACAATTATACGCGCACGGCATTGGTTTTGACCGTAGCAGGCGTTATACTTATAGGTCTTGTAAGCGCAATATACGATTCGATATTCGATGTTGTATCTTTAGCGTTTTAAAACAAGTTTAACACCTGATTATTATATAAATATCTAACTTTGTTGCCGGTAAATCGAGGAACTTCCGATTTACCGGCAACGTGTTATGATATATATAATATTTATAGTATTTGCGCTGATAAGCTATGCAGTGCAACAAGTCCTGAGGTCAAAATTCAGGAACTATTCCAAGATGCCGCTCCCGTACAACATGACAGGGAGAGAGGTAGCAGAGAAGATGTTGAGAGAGTGCGGAGTTTACGATGTAACCGTAAAATCGGTAGAAGGCGAATTGACCGACCATTACAACCCACTGACAAAAACAGTAAATCTCAGCAGTGCCGTATATTCAAGCAACAGCATTGCCGCAGCAGCAGTTGCAGCCCATGAATGCGGGCATGCCGTCCAGCACGCAGTAAAATATCCGTTTTTGCAGTTACGGTCGAGTTTAGTGCCGATAATCAGTTTCGCATCGCAGTGGGTACAATGGGTGTTATTAGCAGGAATACTTCTGTTGCAGACCTTTCCCCAACTCATGTTGATAGGGATAATCCTGTTTGCGATGACTACACTGTTCAGTTTTATAACGCTGCCCGTGGAGATAAATGCCAGCAGCAGAGCCCTCGCATGGCTTTCATCCGCGGGGATATGCAATGTCGATACCTATCCAAAAGCAAAAGACGCACTTACGTGGGCAGCATATACATACGTAGTAGCGGCATTGAGTTCACTCGCCACATTGGTATATTACATCCTTATATTCTCCTCCCGAAGAGATTGACGAAGCAGAGCTGCGCAACTCTCGGCGTCAGATGCCAAGAATAAGACAATAGAGAAAATAAAATAGCAAAAAACCGTATCGCACTAACAGTTAAAGTAGCGATACGGTTTTTTATAAATATACTATATGGTTATCTGTGTTTTAAATTAAATAGGTTACACCCCGCCTTTTCCACCTTTTACTATTTACAGACACAGTTCCCGGCCTCATGTCTCGGTGTAATTCATGTGCAGCCCTTAAACTTTTACCCCTTTGACTTATATCGGTATTTTATAGTCGGCGAGTATAGGTTTGAAAATCAGTTCAGACCGGCAAGATATTCCTGCAATTTGTCCCTGCTCTCAAAATATATGCCGTGAGAATCATATTCAAGCAGTCCGCTCGCCCTCATATCATTCAGTATATCTATATATATCGACCTTTGAATGCCGAAGAATGAGTAAAGGTCTCTGTGCTTGCAGGTTATTCTTATGTCCGACGATTTATATTGGGTGTATGTAAGAACAAAATAACACAATCTCTCTTTAATACTGTTGGAAGATATGTTTCGGAACGCGCCTATCGAACTGTGTGTCTTGTGAGAAATCATGTTTATATAGTTCAGCAGGATAATCCTGTCTTTTTGAAGCAAATCGATAAACGACTGTTTATTAAGCTGCATAATACCTGCGTCCTCTATAGCATACATCGATACAGGCGAATACGGCATGCTCCCGAACAGGTGATTTCCAATAAGGACGTTAGGAGCGGCAATAGTTTCCGTAATCCTTACCTTTTTGAAATTACTTAAGTTTTCCGACCTTACAGAACCCGATATTAAGAACTTGATGTCGTTGCAAGGTTCGTTTTCGAAAATCAATTGCTCACCGGGAAGATATTTAAGGAAATGGAAACGCGTATTGCCTAAAATCTCGTTGAATCTGTTTCTCGCCAATCCCTGAAATGTAGGTATTTGCAGTAAAGTATCGTATATGCTATCCATAGTGTCAAATCAAAATGGTTTATTCCTTAAGTCCGGAATAATATCTAATACGTTCATAAATTGAACACAATATAAAACTTTAATAACTTGCAAGATTATTAAGTAAATGCACCCGGCAGCCGTTAAAGCATAATTTAAGTTTTTTCGATAAGCCGAAACATTCCGTGGCGAATTTACGAATAAATTTGCGTAAATACAAATATTTGAAAAAGGTAAAATGCGTAAAAAATTTTTTGTTTTACATGTATATTTATTGAAAACCATAATCCCCGTACTCTTTTAAAGAACAAAACATAATTACCATACCATATAATATGTAGCGTTGTATCCATAAAAGTTGTTAATACCCGCGTGCATAACAAATGCATAAAACATACTAATTATGCAACATTAAAAATATATAACTTTAACTTGTTTAACCAAATTAAATAAATGCCATAAAAAAAGCGACAGGCATATTAATATATATACAAATTACAACAGCAAATTGTTTAGTCTTGTCGTTGTTAAAGAATGTTATATATAATATGGCGGATAAAAAGTTGAAAACAACCATTGCTTTATATAGCTGTAAAACAGAATATTATCTTTTGGTAAAACGAAGAATGACGCAGACTGCAAGAAAATAAGAGAAAAAATAAAAATGCAAATATGAAAAATTGATATTACAGAGTGTAACAATAATTATGTAATAAAATATGAATATAAAATTTGGAAAGTAGAAAAATAAAAATTATTTTAGCAGAAAATAAATTCACAAAAAATAAGACAGACCAAAAGCCTTCTCGGCAAGAAAAAATGCGTATGATATGAGTTACTTGAAGTTTGACAAAAGTTTGATGATAAATCTGGAGCAATCGCTTCAGAGGGAAATTTTGAGGACTAATAAATCCGGAGCATACCATTGTACAACAATAGTAGGGTGTAATACGCGGAAACAGCATGGTTTGTTAGTCATCCCGATACCCGAAATGGATGATGACAACCACGTAATGCTGTCGTCGCTGGACGAAACCGTTATACAGCACGGAGCTCCGTTTAATTTGGGAATCCACAAGTATCAGGGGAATGTTTACAGCCCCAACGGACACAAGTATATCCGTGAGTTCGACTGCGACGAAGTGCCGAAAACCGTTTTCAGGGTAGGCGGCGTAATATTGAGCAAGGTAAAAATCTTTATATCGCACGAGAACAGGTTGCTCATAAAATATACATTGGTCGATGCCCATTCCGATACCACATTACAGTTCCGACCGTTTTTGGCATTCCGCAACGCCAACGATATATGCGTAGAGAACGATATGCTCAACAAGGAGTATCAACAGGAAAACGGAGGTGTAAGTTTCTGTCTCTATCCCGGGTATCCGAGGCTCTATATGCAGTTCAGCAAACAGGTAGAGTTTGTAAGCGACCCGCATTGGTATAACGGAATAGAATATACCAAAGATCAGGAACGCGGATATTCCTACCGCGAAGACCTGTACGTCCCGGGATATTTCCAGATGCCGATAAAAAAAGGCGAAAGCATAATCTTCTCGGCCGGAGTCAGCGACGTGGATATAAACAGCCTCTCGTCCATGTACGACAAGGAACTTAAAAGCCGGACCTACCGCAGTTCATTCTACAACTGTCTCAAAAACTCAGCGCAACAGTTCTATCTGAAACGCGACGACAAATACTATCTCTTACCCGGTTATCCGTGGTTCAAGACCAGAGCCCGCGACACGTTTATAGCCGCCCCCGGATGCTCCCTGTATGTAGGAGACGAGCCGGTATTCCATAAAATAATGGATACGGCAATAAAGGCGTTGGATGCATACATAACCGACGGCGTAACCGACAGCATGATAAAAGGCATCGAGCAGCCCGATGTGCCCCTGTGGGCGATATGGGCAATCCAGCAATACGCATCAGCCACCTCGCTCGAAAACTGCATGAAGAAATACGGAGCGATAGTCGAGAAGATAATCTTCCATATAATATGCTCGTCGCACCCCAATCTGTTCGTACATGAAAACGGACTGCTGTACAGCGACGGACGCGAACGCTCCATATCGTGGATGGCGACGCTTGCCGAAGGCGGACGTCCCGCAACTCCCAGAACAGGCTATCTTGTAGAGTTCAACGCATTATGGTACAACGCATTGAAATTCTACCTCTCGTTGATAAAGAACGAGCCCAACAAAGACATATACCGCGACAAAGCCGCCGAGTTGGCAGCCAAAATAGACATATCATTCAGAGAAACCTTCCTCAACCAGTACGGTTATCTGTACGATTATGTCGATGGCGGGTATTGCGAGTTGAGCGTCCGTCCCAATATGGTATTCGCCCTGTCGTTGGAATATTCCCCGCTCGACAGAAAAGAACGCAAAGGGGTATTGGACGTTATCACCCGCGAGTTGCTGACACCTAAGGGGCTCCGTACCCTCAGCCCGAAAAGCTACGGGTATCGTCCGGTATATTACGGACACCGTCCCGAACGCGAGCAGGCCTACTATCAAGGACCAGCGCGGCCGTGGCTTATGGGTGCATACGCCGAAGCATACCTCAAGATACTCGGTATGAGCGGAGTCTCATTTATCGAGCGGATGCTAATCGGATTCGAAGAAGAGATGTCGAACAACTGTATCGGAACCATATCCGAGCTGTTCGACGGCAACCCCCCGTACACCGGACGAGGAGGAATAAGCTACGCGGTAAACGTAGCCGAAATACTGAGAGTATTGGATTTATTGAAGAAATATAACAACAATATATGATTTTATGAGAGCTTTAATGTTCGGATGGGAGTTCCCGCCCCATATATTGGGAGGCCTCGGTACGGCAAGTTTCGGACTCACCAAAGGAATGGCAAAGTGCGGCGATATAGACATCACATTCGTCATCCCCAAACCGTGGGGCGATGAAGACCGCAGTTTTGCGCACATAATAGGGGCAAATACCACCCCGATAGTATGGCGCGATGTAGATTGGAACACAGTAGCATCGCAGATAGGAAGTACATGCGATCCGCAGTTGTATTACGATTTGCGCGACCACATATACGCCGATTTCAATTATCGTTACACCAACAATCTGGGATGTATAGAATTTTCGGGACGCTATCCTGAGAACCTTCTCGAAGAGATAAACAACTATTCGATAGTAGCCGGAGTAATAGCCCGCACCATACCGTGCGACGTAATCCACTCGCACGACTGGCTTACCTATCCGGCCGGCATCCATGCAAAATCGGTAACAGGCAAACCGTTGGTAATCCACGTACACGCAACCGATTTCGATCGTAGCCGCGGAAATGTCAATCCCGACGTATATCGCATAGAAAAAGACGGTATGGACCATGCCGACCATATAATAACCGTAAGTAACCTCACGCGTAACACGGTAATAGAAAAATACGGCATAAACCCGGACAAGGTAACGACGGTACACAATGCCGTAGAACCGTTAAGTCCCGACATCATGGCAATACAGATGCCGCGCAATCCCAAAGAAAAAGTCGTAACCTTCCTCGGACGAATAACGATGCAGAAAGGGCCCGAATACTTTGTCGAAGCAGCCGCACAAGTATTGCGCAAGACAAGCAATGTCCGTTTCGTCATGGCCGGCAGCGGCGACATGATGAACAAAATGATAAGGCTGGCAGCAATGCGCGGCATAGCCGACCATTTCCATTTCACGGGTTTCCTCAAAGGCAAGCAAGTATATGAAATGCTCAAGTCGAGCGACGTATATGTAATGCCGTCGGTATCCGAGCCGTTCGGAATCTCCCCGCTCGAAGCCATGCAAGTAGGCGTACCGTCGATAATCTCCAAACAGTCGGGGTGTGCCGAAATTCTCAACAACGTCGTAAAAGTAGATTATTGGGATGTAGATGCCATGGCCGACGCCATGTATTCCATAATCTCATACCAAGGCATGTACAACCAGATGAAAGTCGAAGGCAAGCGCGAAGTCGATGAAATAAAATGGGAGTACGCCGGAGCCAAGGTAATAGACATATATCATAAAGTAATGCAGTGGTAAAAACATTAAAAACGCAATAAGATGAGAACAATCTGTTTCTATTTTCAAATTCATCAGCCGTTCCGTTTAAAACGCTATCGTTTTTTCGATATAGGAAACGACCATTATTACTATGACGACTTCAATAACGAAGAGATAATACGTCGTATAGCGCAACGCTCATATCTGCCGGCCAACCAGACCATATTGGATATGATAAAAAGTTCCGAAGGGAAATTCAAAGTGGCGTTCTCCATATCCGGAGTAGCCCTCGAGCAGTTGGAAATGTACGTTCCCGAATTTATCGATTCCATGCGCGAGCTGGTAAAGACCGGATGCGTAGAGCTTCTGTCCGAGACATACGCACACTCCCTCGCGTCGCTGACCGACAATGAAGAGTTCATCAACCAGATAAAGGCGCACGACGACAAGATAGAGATGCTGTTCGGGCAACGCCCCAAAGTATTCCGCAATACCGAGTTGATATACTCCGACGACATAGCAGCCGTAGTAGCCTCTCTCGGATTCAAAGGAATCATAACCGAAGGCGCCCGGCACATACTCGGTTGGAAGAGTCCCAACTACCTCTACACTCCGGTAACGGCGCCCAAGGTAAAACTCTTGCTCAAGAACTACAAGTTGAGCGACGACATAACATTCCGTTTCTCCAACTACTCATGGAGCGAGTATCCCCTTACCGCCGACAAATACATGAACTGGATAGCATCGTTGCCCGAAAAAGAAGAAGTAGTAAACCTCTTCATGACATACGATACCCTCGGCGAACTGCAACCGTCCAATTCCGGCATATTCGAGTTCATGAAAGCATTGCCCGTATTTGCCGAAGAAAAAGGAATAACATTCTCGACACCGTCCGAGGTATTGGCAAAACTCAAACCCGTAGATGTAATATCAGTAAACGTACCCATATCGTGGGCCGATGAAGAGCGCGACACCTCGGCATGGCTCGGAAACGTATTACAACAAGAAGCCTTCAACAAACTCTATTCCGTAGCCGAAAGAGTAAGACTGTGCGACGACATGCGACTGAAACAGGACTGGAACTATTTGCAGACCTCCGACCATTTCTATTACATGTGCACCAAGCACTTCGACGACGGAGCCGTTCACAGCCATTACAGCCCGTACGATTCAGCCTATGAAGCATTCACCAATTACATGAATGTACTCAGCGACTTTATCGTACGCGTAAAAGAGCAGTATCCCGATTCCATAGAAAACGAAGAGTTGAATTCGTTGATAACAACCATAAGGAATCAGGCATCCGAAATAGAGATGTTGAAGAAAGAGCTCACTTCGGCAAAAAACAACAACGCATCAGCAAAAGGAAACAAGACCAAAGAAGCCGAAGCCGAAGCAAAACCGGCAGCACCCAAAAAGAAACGTACAAAAGCCAAAGAAGAAGGCGAATAGAACCAACCTCGAAGTCGAACCATAAAAAAGGTTCATCAAAAAAGGTTCTCAAATAACAGCAGCAGAAAGGGGGATGTCTTGTTTTAGACTCCCCCTCTCTGCTGCTTTTTCTGTAATACCGACACCGACAATTCCAGTCCATATAAGACTAAAATGCGTAGCCACAAAACAAAAAATCCGATGAGCAAAACATACGCACGCAAAACACAAAACACCCGCTCTTTGGCGAATAAGACTTTCATTTCGGGAACATGGCTAAAAAGAAAGAGAGAAGCATATACACCCGAAAAAAATTTGTACGGCTAATCAAAAATGAAAAAGGACAAAAAGTTATAACGGCATAATACCGAAAAAAAAGAGTTCGGAACAATCCGAACCCTTAAATAGGTCTGATTTATATTGTTATCAACGTAATCTCCGAACCATGTAAAAGCCGTAACACATTCGCCCCAACCTTCACAAGCTAAAAATCAATCTTCCCACGTTCGGCCTGTTTAATAAGAGCATTGCCCGGAACTATATAAATGTCCGTCCTTCTGTTCCTGCGCCTGTTCTCAATGGAATTATTACCGGCCACAGGGTCCTCTGCGCCGCAACCGTAAATGGCAATCATCTCTTCCGCACCCCCGTTATCGATAAACCACTTCCTTATCTCCTGCGCTCTTCTGTCGGTAAGATTCAGATTATATTCCGCACTGCCCGTACCGTCGCTGTGAGTAACAATAAGCATGTGGAACATGTCGGGACGTGCAATATATTTGGCAAACGGTCTGAGAGAATATTGCGCCCTTTCCCATAACAGAGTATCGTTTGGCAGAAAAAGCGACTCCATGGGAATAACGGCTTTCATCACTTCGCCGTCGCGTTCCGACGTAACAGATATCCCTTTAACCTTTTGCAAACGTTTTATTTCATCCCTTGCCAGCTCTCGTATTTTTCGCGCAGCGTACGGCGACACTATTTCAGGAACAGCGATGTTCTCGTCGAGAGTCAGTTCCTGAATATTTATCGTAACCTCTTTTACCTTGTTCCTGTCGAACAACTGTTTCCACCATTGTCCTATTCTGCTTTCATTCCCTTGTGCCGACAAAACAGATACACACGCCATGAACAGCAGAGCAACCCCCTTTTTGCAAATAAAGCGCATTCCTTACCCCGTTATTTAAAAATGCCTATCGATTCGCAATAAGCAAGTTCACCCTCAATAATAGCCGAAATCTCCTCCTCGGTCAATTTCTCGAACCCGTCCTTTTTCGCATTCGACAGAGCATAATCAATCAGTTCGTCATCGGCAAACTCAATTTCCCCGTCGTCGGTATCATCATCCATAAACCCCTTGCTTTCGTAAAAATCATAAATAAGGTCGATAATATAATAAATATCGTCGTCGCCGACCTTTTTCGAAACAGGAGCATCCAATGTCTTGCGGATAAACTTTACCGCGTTATCATCATCGTAAATTATATCGTCGTCTTTTCCCATATCGCAAATACATTTAAACCTCGGCTAAGGTACTAAAAAAATAGCGCGGCAAAAAACCGCGCTATTTAAAAATTGCAGACAAATATTAATTTCCGAATATCAGTCCGTTTTCATCGGCATCAATCGTAATAGGTCTGTTCTTGTCCACTTTTTGCGAAAGCAAGTCTTTCGACAACTGGTTAAGGACATATCTGTGAATAACCCTTTTAACCGGGCGTGCACCGAATTGCGGGTCGTACCCCTCTTTGGCGATAAAATCGACGGCCTTTTTCGTAAACTCCAGTTTAACGCCGTTTTCGGCCAGCATCTTCTTGATAGAATTCAACTGAATCGAAACAATCTCGGCAATCTCCTGTTCGTTAAGCGGCGTGAACATTATAATATCGTCGATACGGTTCAGGAACTCGGGGCGGATAGTCTGTTTCAACATATCCATAACCTCGTTCTTGGTCTCCTCGATAATCTGTTCCCGGTTCTTGTCGTTAATCTTCTCGAAATTTTCGCGGATAAGCGACGAACCCAGATTCGAAGTCATAATTATAATCGTATTCTTAAAGTTTACGACACGCCCCTTGTTATCCGTCAGACGACCGTCGTCGAGAACCTGAAGCAACGTGTTGAATACGTCGGGATGCGCCTTCTCAATCTCGTCGAATAAAACCACCGAGTACGGTTTACGCCTTATAGCCTCGGTAAGCTGGCCGCCCTCGTCGTAACCAACATATCCGGGAGGCGAACCGATAAGACGCGTAACGCTGAACTTCTCCTGATATTCGCTCATATCAATACGCGTCATCATATTCTCGTCGTCGAACAGATATTCAGCCAGAGCCTTTGCCAGTTCCGTCTTACCCACACCCGTAGTGCCGAGGAAGATAAACGAGCCGATAGGACGTTTCGGGTCGCTCAACCCGGCGCGGTTACGTCTCACCGCATCCGACACGGCCCTGATAGCCTCATCCTGACCGACAACCCTTTTGTGCAGTTCCGCTTCAAGATTCAGCAACTTCTCCCTTTCGCTCTGCATCATCTTGGTAACAGGGATACCCGTCCACCGCGATACAATATCAGCAATATCGTCAGCCGTAACCTCCTCCTTAATCATGGCAGAGCCGCCCTGCATCGATTTAAGTTTCGACTGAATATCGGCAATCTCTTTCTCTTTCTCGCCAATCTTTGCATACCGTATCTCCGCAACCTTGCCATAGTCCCCCTCGCGTTCGGCCCTGTCGGCCTCGAACTTCAGTTGCTCAATATCTATCTTGTTTTGCTGAATCTTGTTTACAAGTTCCTTTTCCGAGTTCCATTTAGCCTTGAACTTGTTCTCCTCCTCTTTCAGGTCGGCAATCTCCTTGTTGAGCGATTCCAGTTTAACCTTATCATCCTCGCGTTTGATAGCCTCCCTTTCAATCTCCATCTGTTTTATCTTTCGGCTAATCTCATCCAGAGCCTCAGGAACAGAATCCACCTCCATTCTCAATTTGGCGGCAGCCTCATCCATAAGGTCAATAGCCTTGTCCGGCAAAAACCTGTCGGTAATATACCTCGACGAAAGCTGAACGGCCGCTATGATGGCATCATCCTTAATCCTTACCTTGTGGTGATTCTCATACCTCTCCTTAAGCCCCCTCAATATCGAGATGGTGCTAAGCTCGTCGGGCTCGTCCACCATAACAATCTGGAACCTTCTCTCCAGCGCCTTATCCTTTTCGAAATACTTCTGATATTCATCGAGCGTAGTAGCGCCGATAGCCCTCAGTTCTCCTCGTGCAAGAGCCGGTTTAAGAATATTGGCGGCATCCATAGCTCCTTCACCCTTACCGGCACCCACCAGCGTATGAATTTCATCAATGAACAAGATAATTTCGCCGTCGGCCTGAATAACCTCATTGACCACCGCTTTCAGACGCTCTTCAAACTCACCCTTATATTTCGCGCCGGCTATTAATGCACCCATATCGAGCGAATAAATCTCCTTCGACTTCAAGTTCTCAGGTACGTCGCCTCGCACAATCCTGTGAGCCAGCCCTTCGGCAATGGCCGTTTTACCTGTACCCGGTTCGCCAATCAATATAGGGTTGTTTTTAGTCCTTCGGCTCAATATCTGAAGAACACGACGAATCTCGTCATCACGACCGATAACCGGGTCAAGCTTACCGCTTCTCGCCCTTTCGTTCAAGTTTATCGCATATTTGGCAAGAGCGTTGTAAGTCTGTTCAGCCGAAGCATCCGTAACCTTTTTTCCCTTTCGCAAATCATCGATAGCCGCGCCGAGCCCCTTTTCGGTAATACCCGCATCCTTCATAAAGGACGAAACGCTGTTTTTGACCAGCAGCAAAGCCATAAGGATCGATTCGAGTGCAACAAACTGGTCTCCGCATTTGCTCGAGTAGTCCGCAGCCTTCTGCAGCACCTCGTTGCTCTCCCTGCTCAGATAAGGCTCGCCGCCGCTTACTTTCGGCAACGACTCTATTTCCCTGTCGATACTGTTTTTAAGCAGTTGCGTGTTGGCGCCCACTTTCTGTAACAGATATTCGACAACATTCTCGCCCACGTCAATCACCCCTTTCATCAGGTGGACAGGTTCGATAGCCTGGTTGCTGTTCCTTTGAGCCAGTTCCACGGCTTTCTGGACAGCCTCCTGCGATTTGATTGTAAAGTTGTTGAAGTTCATATATTATATCTCCTTTCTGTAAAATCTATTTATAAAGCATTCATGCACCGATAATAAATACAAAAGTAATGCCACCCCGAACAATCTGACAATTTTACATGCAGACAAGCCGTAAAACATAATTGCAACCCTTTGACATAAAGGCGGCGAGTCGCCGGCGAAATTTTACCTGCTGACAAAAAGTCCTGCAAAAACTCAACATACGCACGGAAATTTTGTTCAGGCCGCCTCTTTATATTATCTTCGCGCAATAATACACCAGCGGAGATATATGGATTTCGAGATAGTATCGCGCGACCACCAGACATCGGCACGAGCAGGCAAGATAACAACCGCACACGGCGAGATAGAAACACCCGTGTTCATGCCTGTCGGGACAGCAGCCACGGTAAAATGCGTACATCGCAGAGAGTTGGAAGACGACATCGACGCACGCATCATACTCGGCAACACATATCATCTCTATCTCCGCCCCGGGCTGGAGATACTCGAAAAAGCAGGAGGATTGCACGGATTCTCCGGGTGGAACAGAGCTCTGCTCACCGACAGCGGCGGATTTCAGGTCTTTTCCCTTTCATCCATACGCAAGCTGAAAGAAGAAGGCGTACACTTCCGTTCGCACATCGACGGCTCCAAACACCTCTTCACTCCCGAAAACGTAGTAGATACACAACGCATAATAGGCGCCGATATAATAATGGCGTTGGACGAATGTACCCCCGGCGATGCAGATTACAATTATGCCCGCAAATCGATGGAGCTCACCGTACGGTGGATGAAACGCGGATGGGAACATTTCCGCAACACCACGCCCCGTTACGGATACGAGCAAGCCTTTTTCCCGATAGTGCAAGGGTGCGTATATCCCGAACTTCGCAGGCAGTCGGCCGAAGAAGCCGCCGCACTCGGTGCGCCCGGCAATGCCATAGGCGGGCTTTCGGTAGGCGAACCCGCCGAAAAGATGTACGAAATGATTGAAGTGGTAAACGAAGTCCTGCCCGACGACAAACCCCGTTACCTTATGGGAGTCGGCACACCCGCCAACATACTCGAAGGAATAGAGCGCGGAATAGACATGTTCGACTGCGTCATGCCCACCCGCAACGGGCGCAACGGAATGCTCTTTACCCGCAACGGCATAATGAACATGCGCAACAAAAAGTGGGAATCCGATTACACCCCGATAGAAGAAGGCGGAGCATCCTTCGTCGATACCCAGTACAGCAAGGCATATTTGCGCCACCTTTTCGTCAGCGGCGAATTTCTGGCCATGCAGATAGCCTCCCTTCACAATCTGGCCTTCTACCTGTGGCTCGTCCGCGAGGCGCGCAAACAGATAATAGCCGGAACATTCAAACAGTGGAAAATCCAGATGACGGAGCGGGTAACCGCAAGGCTTTAAAAACCTTGAGCAATGCTGAAAAAGATAGACTATTACATAATAAAGAAATTTTTAGGGACGTACATATTTGCAATAATCCTTATTATTTCAATAGCGGTGGTTTTCGACATAAACGAAAAACTCGACTCGTTCATGCAGGCACCGCTCAAAGCGATAGTTTTCGACTATTATCTCAACTTCATCCCGTATTTCATAAACCTGTTCAGTCAGCTCTTCACGTTCATAGCCGTAATATTCTTCACCTCGAAATTAGCTGACAACTCCGAGATAATAGCCATGCTGTCGAGCGGCATAAGTTTCAAACGGCTTATGGTACCCTATATGATTTCGGCGGCAATAATAGCCGGAGTAACATTCCTTTTGAACAGTTATGTAATACCTCCCGCCAGCGTAACACGTATAGAGTTCCTCAACAAATACGTCGATAACAAGAAAGTCGATTACGCAAGCAATGTACAGCTGCAAGTATCGCCCGGAGTAATAGCGTACATAAACCGGTATGACGACAGGACGAAAACAGGATACCGTTTCTCGATGGAAAAATTCGAAGGAAAGACCCTCCGTTCAAAGCTGACTGCCGAATCGGTTCGCTACGATTCAGCATACCATTGGATAATACGCAACTATACGATACGCGACTTCAACGGGTTGCGCGAAGAATTCCGTCAAGGCAAAGTCATCGACAGCATAATAACCATAGAACCCTCCGACTTTCTCATATCGCGTTACGATGCCGAGTTGATGAACACAACCCAGTTGCGCGAATACATAAAACGGCAAAAAGAACGCGGAGCTTCAAACGTAAAACCCTTCGAAATAGAGTACGAAACCCGTTTCGCCTCCACAATAGCAGCCTTTATCCTCACATCTATAGGCATGTCCCTGTCATCGCGCAAGGTAAAAGGAGGAATGGGAATGAATATCGGGATAGGACTGATACTCAGTTTCAGCTACATCCTTTTCTCAACAATCTCCTCATCATTCGCCGTAAGCGGCAGCATGTCGCCGCGACTTGCAGTATGGATACCCAACATAATATATATCATCATAGCAATATATCTCTATACCAAAGCCCCGAAATAAAAACATCGCGTCAGTGCAATGATGAGAAAATACGGCTGCAAACCGATAAAAAACAAACGTGGCAGAAATGCCGGATGATAATCCGGCAGCAACAATCAAACCCAGTATAAAAAACCGAAGCGCATATATAAAAGCAAAACGCATAAAACAATGCGGCGACAGCCGCCAAACACGAAATTTTTATTATCTTCGCTACATTAATATCGATAACTATATCTCTTATGGAAGAAAATGCAAAAAGGGAAATAATCCTTATACAGATAGCCGGCGACGACCGTCCCGGAGTAACATCGGCATTGACAAACATACTGGCTAAATACGATGCTTCTATATTGGATATAGGGCAGGCCGACATACATCACACCCTCTCCCTCGGAATCCTGTTTATGACATGCGGAACAAGTTCCGGCGAGATAATGAAAGAGTTGCTTTTCAAGGCATACGAAATGGACATCAACATCCGTTTCTCGCCCATAAGCGAAGAAGAATACACCAAGTGGGTAGAACGGCAGGGAAAAAACCGATATATAATAACCCTGCTCTGCCGTCGGGTAACCGCGCGTCAGATAGGAGCAGTAACCAAAGTTCTGGTAGCCCAAGGGTTGAATATCGACGCAATACAGCGGTTAAGCGGACGCGTACCGTTAGAAGGAGCAGAGCAGATGTCCAGTTCATGTATCGAGTTGTCGGTACGCGGCACACCGAAGGACCGTAACGCCATGCAGTCCGAATTCATGCGCCTCTCCTCCGAACTGAATATCGACATATCGTTCCAGGAAGACAACATGTTCCGTCGTACCCGCCGGTTAATCTGCTTCGATATGGATTCCACACTGATAAAAACCGAAGTAATAGACGAATTGGCCGAAAGGGCAGGCGTAGGCGACAAGGTACGCGCCATAACCGAATCGGCCATGCGCGGCGAGATAGACTTCCACGAAAGTTTCACGCAGCGAGTGGCATTGCTGAAAGGACTCGACGAATCCGTAATGAAAGAAATAGCCGAGAACCTCCCCATAACCGAAGGAGTAGAAAGGCTGATGCGCACCCTCAAAGCCGTAGGAATAAAAGTAGCCATCCTCTCCGGAGGCTTCACCTATTTCGGCGAATACCTCAAACGTAAATTCGACATAGACTATGTATATGCCAACGAACTGGAGATAGTCGATGGCAAACTCACGGGAAGGTATGTAGGCGATATAGTCGATGGCAAGCGCAAAGCCGAGTTGTTGCGGCTGATAGCGCAGATAGAACACGTAAACATAGCCCAGACGATAGCCGTAGGCGACGGAGCAAACGATATACCCATGCTTAACACGGCGGGACTCGGAATAGCCTTCCATGCAAAACCCAAAGTAAAAGCCAACACGTCCCAGTCCATATCCACGATAGGGTTGGACGGAGTCCTCTATTTCCTCGGGTTCAAAGATTCATACTACAACCAAGTATAAATCCGCGAAAGGTATGCGCCGAATACTCCCGTATCTGTTCAGCCTGTTGATATTCACGGGTGCAAAAGCCGAAAGCGTAGGACTCGTGCTGAGCGGTGGAGGCGCAAAGGGAATAGCCCATATAGGAGTAATACAGGCACTCGAGGATAACGGGATACCCATAGATTACGTAACCGGAACCTCCATGGGCGCGATAGTAGGAGCCATGTATGCCATGGGGCTCACGCCGTCGGAGATGATGGAAATAATCAAATCCCCCGATTTCGAATCATGGTCGAAAGGCGAGATAAGCAAAAAACAGATATTCTACTTTCGCCGGCCCGACCCCTCCCCCCAGTTCGTGTCGTTCGACCTGTCCCTCAACGAACGCGACAAGCGGTTCACTACCCACCTGCTGCCGACCAATCTGATAAACCCTATTCCGATGAATGTAGGGTTTCTCTATCTCTTCTCGCCCGCAACAGGACAATGCCGCGGCAATTTCGACAACCTCTTCGTGCCGTTCCGTTCCGTAGCCTCCGACGTATATAACAAGCGAGCCGTAGTCTTCAGCCGCGGCGACCTCGGCGATGCCGTCAGAGCCTCTATGACCTTCCCGTTTGTATTCAAGCCCATAGAGATAGACAGCATACTGTTGTACGACGGAGGAATATACAACAACTTCCCGATAGACGTAATGCAGGAAGACTTCAATCCCGACTTCATCATCGGGTGCAAAGTAGCCAGCAATCCCGGCAAACCCAAAGAGGGCGATTTAATGGCGCAGCTCGATGCCATGGTAATGCAGAAAACCGATTATTCAGTACCCGAAGACAAAGGCGTGCTAATATCGTTCAACCTGTCCGGGCAAGTAGGCCTGCTCGATTTTCCCAAGGCCGACATGATATACCGGATAGGTTACGAAAAAGGGCTGCAATATGCCGATTCCATAAAAAGCCGCATATCAAGGCGCGTAACACCCGAATCGCGGCAACTGAAGCGCATGCAGTACCGCAGCCGTACCCCCGAAGTAAAGTTCGACAAAGTAACAGTAAACGGAGGGACACATTCACAGCAGACATATATCCGCAAACAGTTCGAGGCAGTACAGGACAGTCTCGGACATATCGACATGAACGGGTTCGACATTGCATACTACAAGCTCGTATCCGACAGCAAGATATCCGACCTTATACCGCATGGCGTCTATAACGACACCACGGGACTGTACACGCTGGTATTGGACGCAAAAATAAAAGACAACATCTCGTTCGGGTTCGGAGCATACATCAGTTCCGGCAACACCAACCAGATATACCTCGATGCAAAATACCGCACTTTAAGTCTCTATTCGTTGGATTTGGATTTGAACGGATACCTCGGGCGTTCATACAATTCCGCCATGTTTTCGGCAAAACTGGAATTACCGTGGAAGATACCCATGTATCTGAAAATGTACGGATGCTTCTCCAAAAAGAAATATTACGAAAGCGAAAAACTCTTCATACAAACCGAATCACCCACATTCATAACCAATCAGGAAGCATACGTAAAACTGCGGTTGGGATTACCGTTTCTCAACAGCAGCAAAACCGAGATAACAGTCGGATACGGCTATCTCACCGATGCCTATTACCCCTCCAATTACCTCGATTTTACCACAACCAAGCAAGACAAAAGCAATTACAGCCTCTTCATGGGGTCGGTAAAATTCGAGAGCAATACGCTCAACAGCATAATGTATCCCATACGCGGTTCGAGAATAACCATAAGCGGAGAGTTCGTGTTAGGCAAAGAAACCTATATACAAGAATCGATAGTAGGAAACCGATACAGCGACAACCATTCGTGGTTGCAGTTAAACGCAGGAGCAGAGTACTACCTGACCCCAATAAAAAAATTCTCGCTGGGGTTTGTCGGCGACATGGTAATCTCCAGCAAAAGTTTCTTTGCAACATATACCTCCACCATAGTACAAGCTCCGGCATTTACCCCCACGCCCCACAGCAAGACGGTATTCAACGAAGCCTTCCGTGCCAACCAGTATGTAGCCGGCGGCATAGTACCGGTATGGAATATAGTCAATAACCTGCAGTTGCGCGGGGAGTTCTATTGTTTCGTACCGTTTTTCGAAATAAAACAAGACATGAACGGATTACCCTATTACGGCAAATTCATGGACTCCGTAAAATACATGGGCGAAGTATCGTTGGTATATAACCTGCCGTTTGCCGCAATAAGCATGTTTTCCAATTACTATTCATACCCTGCGCGGAACTGGAATTTCGGTTTGGCATTAGGCGTATTGCTGTATAATCCCCGCTTTTTAGAATAAGAAAACGCTTTTCCAGGAAAAAAACTCGATTGTCGGTAAAAAAATAGTGCTTTCTTGTTTGCTACTTATAAAATAAGTGTTACCTTTGCATCCGGAAAACGGCTCCATAGCTTAATTGAATAGAGCATCTGACTACGGATCAGAAGGTTGCAGGTTTGAATCCTGCTGGAGTCACGAAGAAGCCGCCGAGACAACACTCTCAGGCGGCTTTTTCATGCCATAAGCAAAAAAAAATATCCGTGGCAAATCTCTGCCGCGGATATTTTTTGGTATATCTGTAAAATCTAATCTACTTGAATGACAAGATATTTCGATGTGCTCCAGAACTCTTCGGGATTGTTTATGACAAGAGTAAGAATACCGTCGGCATCTTTCTCCAACGTGTAGCTTCCGTCGGGGTGGGAAGTAAGCAGTTTCGCTTTCTTTGCTCCAAGCGGCACGGTTTTGAGTTCTCTCAAATCAACCGCGGTAAAGTAGTCTTTGTTATAATCCCCTTTTAGCAGGTTTTTCCCGCGAGCCTCTATTATACCCTGTTCCCGCAGTTCTTTCGATGTGCCGAAAGCATAAAATACCTTGTTCATGGATATATCCTGTCGGTTTATTATCTCGGACTGCGAGGTGTTCATCTGCGACAATACCATTACGGCATCGTCCAGTTCGGCAATACGTACGTCGCGTTTGGCAAGTTCCTCCTGCAGGTCGGTTATCATCTTTCCGCGTTCCTCAATCATCTTGTTCAGCCTCACCACGCTCTCCTTAAGTTGAGCCGACTGGTTGTTGCTGCTTTTGATTTGCGCCATCAGCTTGTTTATCTTCTCTTTGTTCTCTTTCAGCGTTTTGGATATAAGAGTCATGTCCTCGGCAATTTTGTCCCTTACGCTTTTGTCGAGGTCGCCACCGCTGTTTTGTTGGACAATAAGATAATTTTCCGCACTTTTTATCTGGTCGAAACCGGCCTGCACCTCGTTTATAAGTTGCAGCATTTCGTCATATTCTGCCTTTGTCTGGGCATTAACCAGCATAAGCGAATCGTTTTGCCTTTGCAACTCCTCGTTCGACGTATTCCCTTTCTGGCATGATGACGCTATAACGAGCGACATCGTCAGCATTGTACCTAACATGATTCTTTTCATGGCTGTTACGGTTTTTAGTGGTTTGAGATTATTTGATTAACTGTTGTTTTTGTCTTTGTTTTTGTTTTTGCCGTCGTAACCTTTCCCTGCTATGATAACGACAAATTCTCCTTTGGGTTCATTTTCCGAAAAGTGCCTGAGTACCTCTTCAGCCGTACCGCGTATTGTCTCTTCGTGAATTTTTGATATTTCCCTGCAAACGGCGCATATCCTGTCGCTGCCGAATATCTCGTTTACTTGCGTAAGGAGCTTTACTATCCTGTACGGCGATTCATATAGAATTATTGTCCTCTCCTCGTTACTGAGTTCCGTCAATCGCGAAACCCTCCCTTTTTTCTGTGGCAAAAAGCCCTCGAAACAGAACCTGTCGCAAGGCAGCCCCGATGCTACCACGGCCGGAATCAATGCCGTTGCCCCGGGTAAACACTCTATCTCTATTCCGGCTTTTGTGCACTCACGTGCAAGAAGGAATCCGGGGTCGGATATTCCGGGAGTGCCGGCATCCGAAACCAAAGCGATTTTTTCGCCGGCGGACAACCGCTCTATTATTTTTCCTACGGTCTTGTGTTCATTGAATTTGTGGTACGACTGCAGTTTGTTTTCGATGCCGAAATGTTTCAGCAAGATGCCGCTTGTGCGGGTATCTTCGGCGAGAATCGCATCAGCCTCTTTCAATACCCTGATACCTCTGAGTGTCATATCCTCGAGGTTGCCTACCGGAGTCGGAACAATATAGAGTTTGGGCATATCGTATTATTTCGGTTAGAATCTGTTTTTAAGCCTCTCGAAAAATTCCGCCGCAGGACTTTCTTCTCCCGGCTCAAAATTTATATACCCGTTCAAAATACTTTCGCATTCGTCGAGTGTATCGGCTTTCTCCAGTTTGTCGAACAGCGAATTCATTTCCTTTACGTCGTTATTGAACAGTTCGCGTTTGAACAAGTATAAGTCGTTAATGCTTAGAACCTCTCTGATACCTTTTATTTTACAGCGCCGTTCAAAAGAAATTCCGTGCGATGGTGTCGATGCTTCGACATTCGGAGAGAGAGTCTCCTCCTCTTCATTGTCCGATTCCGTTCCGGTATTCCTGTCCGAGTCTGATGACTCCGCATCGTTGTTCCTTCCACTGTCGGAAAAATCCGACTTCTCCTCTTCGTCCTCCGTGCTCTCCTCTTCGCCAGTCGGAACTTCTACTTCTTCGAGTGTCCCTGAAACACCATTATCCTGTTCGCCGTTCTTCTCGTCGTCTGTCGTATCCTTTGCTTCTAAGTCATTCGTTTTAACTTCGTCGGCAGTAACTTTTACCTCCGAGTCCTCTTCCTTAACTTCTGTCTCTTATACACATCTCCGAGCCCACGAGACGAT
>JADIMW010000084.1 GCA_017694415.1 Candidatus Caccoplasma merdipullorum | reverse complement strand
CTGCAAAGGCGACCTGCCCATAAGCGGCAAACACGACAAAATACGGGAAATGGTAAAATAGCGGACACACGCACATCCAACCCATACCAAAACAAGCGCAGCGGTACCGTTCAGCCAACTGAACCTTACCGCTGCAACTGCAAACGCACAACATAATAAAACCCGGCAAAAACCGTTATCAAAATAAGACGATGAAAAAATTAGTATTCGCAACAAACAACGCACACAAACTCCGCGAAGTAAGAGAGATGCTCGAAGGAGAAATAACCGTCCTGTCGCTCGCCGACATAGGGTGCAGCGAAACCATACCCGAAACAGCCGACACACTTCAAGGCAACGCGCTGATAAAAGCCCGATACATAAAAACACACTACGGATACGACTGCTTCGCCGACGACACAGGCCTGCAAGTAGTACAACTCGGAGGACGCCCCGGCGTCTATTCAGCACGGTACGCAGGCGAAGAGTGCGACCCCGAAAAAAACATGCAGAAGCTCCTCGGCGAATTAGAAGGAATCGACGACCGCCGCGCCTCATTCATAACAGTAGTGGCACTGATACAAGGCGAAGAAGAAAAAATATTCGAAGGCGAAGTAAAAGGGCGCATACTGGAAGAAAAACAAGGCAGCGAAGGATTCGGATACGACCCCCTCTTCGTACCCGACGGATACGAAGAGAGCTTTGCCCAATTAGGAGAAGAAACAAAAAACCACATAAGCCACCGGGCACGAGCCATGCAAAAGATGAAAGAATACCTGCTCGGCAAATAAAACAGAGAACAGAAAACAAACCATGATAAAAAAGATAACCGTACTGACAGCAGCAATAATGCTTCTAATCGCAGAAACAACTGCGCAGACCGAGATGTACCAGTGGAAAACCTACACCACATACGACACCCCCGGACAAATAACAGAAGCACGCAACACCGTCTATTTCACATGCGACGGTTATCTCTACGCATACGGCAAAAGCGACAACTCGCTGACGGAACCGACGCGCGACAACGCCCTCACCGACTCCGACATAAAACAGATAGAATACAACTACGAAAAAGACCTGTTGGTAATAGCCTATCAAAACAGCAACATCGACATAATTGCCGGCGGCCGCATATACAACATTCCATACATAAAAGAAGCCGTCATGACCACCTCTAAAACAATAAACAACATAAACATAATACCCGAAACCGACGAAATATACATCTCCACCGATTTCGGAGTAGTAATAATAAACAGCAAAAAATACGAAATAAAAAACAGCTTCATCCTCGGCAGGAAAATACTTGACGCGGCATATTACGACGGGCGCTACTACATAAGCGACAGCGAACAAAGCATAAGAGAATGCAGCGACGAAGAAATACCTTACAAATACGAAAACTGGAAACCGTCGGAACTCAACCACATAGCAAAAAAAATAGTAATATGCGACGGTACCATATGGACTGTCAGCTCAACATCCATAACCAGATACATACCGGGCGTAACAAACGAAAAAGTTGAATATGGAGACTTCGACACAATAAAAAGAAACCCCCAAAACGAAATATACGCATACCACGCCGGGAAAATATCAATATACAATTCCAACGGAACAAAAAAGGGCGAAACGGATCTTAACGACTACACCGACGACATACCAACAGACATAAGCAACAACAACCGCACAGAAACATACTGGGCGATAAGCCGCGAAGGAATAAAATCATACAAGACAGCCGACGGCACGGTAACCCTTACGGCCAACATTCCCATAAAAGACAAGCCTGCCGTAGCCATACCCTACACCATTGCCACACAAGGCAAATCGCTCTACTGCATCCCCACGGGAGTAAACATCGACAGTGAAGACCAGACATTCACGGCCAACATAGCAAGGATGAACAACTACAAATGGGAAAACATCCTTTGCGATGACATACCGTCGGAAAACAACCCGATCACAGGCAAATTCGGACTTACCTCCGACGTGGCCATAGCCCCGTACGATGAAAGCACCATATACGTAGGCACATGGTTCGACGGGCTGTACCGATTCAAAAACGGCAGTTTCGACGCCGTATGGAACTACACCAACAGTCCCATAACAGGCATATACGACAATTTTGTAAACATGATAGGCGCACTGGCGTTCGACGCCGACAACAACCTGTGGATGACAAACTACGGCAACGACTTCGGACTGCTGGCGATGAAGTCCGACGGAACATTCGTAACATTCGCCAACAGCGACCTTATAGACAAAAAATACTTCACGCAGATACTCATACCGAAGCAGAGCAACACAAAATGGATAGTCTATGGCAACAGTTCAGGTTTCATATACGCACACAACCACAACGGCACGCTCGAAAACCAGAGCGACGACACATACCGCAAATTCACCAGCTTCACCGACCAGGACAACCGCAGCATAGACGGCACGCAGTTCTACTGCGCAGCAGAAGACCTTAGCGGCAGGATATGGATAGGGACAGACCGCGGGCCCATACTGCTGAACCGCCCCGACAATTTCAGAAGCAGCAATTTCAGTTGTTACGTAATAAAAATACCGCGCAACGACGGCACCAACACCGCCGACCTTCTTCTCAACGCCGAAGTGATACGCGCCATAGAACCCGACGATGCAGGCAACATCTGGCTGGGAACAGAAACAGGAGCCTATCTCGTCAGCGAAGACGGACAAACCACTATATACCACTTCACAACCGAAAACTCGGTACTCCCGTCGAACAAGATATACGACATAAAAATAAAACACGACACGGGCGAAGTCTTCTTCGCAACCGAAAAAGGACTCGTATCGTTCCGCGCCGAAGCAGCCGAAGCCAAAGAAAACTACGACAGCGTTTACGCCTTCCCCAACCCCGTACGCCCCGAATACACAGGAGTAATAACAATAACAGGATTAGAATTCAACTCGCTTGTAAAGATAACCGACACAACCGGAAACCTCATATACCAGAACTATTCACAAGGAGGACAAATGGTATGGGACGGCAACCGGCCCGACGGACAACGGGTAAAAAGCGGCGTCTATTACGTATGGATGTCGAACAGCAGCAACAAAGACGGCAAAGTAGCCAAGATAGTGGTAATAAACTAAGACGGGCAAGAAAGCAAACGCTCCCCTGCCCGTCGGCAATACCATATAATAAAGAAAAAACAAATCAATAAACCGAAACAGGTACACCCGTCTCCCTCAAGACAGAAGCAATCCTCTCCAGTTCCGGACGCTGCACCTTCGACAGCGCACTCTCCGGCGTATCGCGGGCAATAGAATAAACCATAACGCTTTCAGGTTTCAAAAACGCAACAGCATCCCTCAATGCAGCCACCTCAACATCGGTAGTATTATCTATCACACCGGCATTGTGCATCCCCTTCACAAACATCGTCTGCAAAATAAACTTCCCGCCGAAACGTGCCAACCCCTCAATCTGGCGGGCGACGGTCAGTTCGGGGTTCGACGGCACGTTCAAAGCCCTGAACGTAGAGTCCACGGCCGTATCCAGCTTCAATATGTTATTATCAACTTTGCAAAGCGCGTCGAAAACAGAATCATCCCATACCTTCGTGGCATTGGAAAGAACAGAAACCTTCACATCCGGAAAATAAATATCCCGCAACATCAAAGTATCCTCAATCACCCCGCCGAAATCCGGATTCAGCGTCGGCTCACCGTTACCCGCAAAAGTTATCACATCGAGCCTTTCGCCGGCAGCCCTCATCGAAGAAAGGCGATCCTCAAGAGCCCTCCTTACATCATCCCTGCCCGGCATCCGTCTATCCATATTATGCTCCGCATTATAGCCACATTCGCAATAAATACAGTCGAACGAACAAAGTTTGCCCTCCGACGGCAGCAGATTAACACCGAGCGAAACACCGAGACGCCTGCTGTTCACAGGCCCGAACACTATACCCTCGAACAATTTGGTGGACATAACAAAAACAAAAATAAACAATTACACACACATCAGCCGAACAACGGCAAAATATGAAAAACCGGCAGCAAATTTAGCAATAAAAAAGAGCAGCCGGTAAAATAAAACAAAAAACCGACCCCACATTAAACTGAAAAACCGATAAATAGTCATAACATAAGCTATATGACAGAAGCATAACAATAAAAATAGTATCTTTACACAAACAAAAACTTATCATAAGCTCCCGTTATCACTGGCATACAAACACCACATTATCTAAAACGGCAATCCGTAAAAACAAAACAACGCTTTAAACCTATGAAAAAGTGGATAGCATCTATACTACTTATCATAACAGCTGCCGGCACTGCAAAAGGAGCCGACGGAGATGCCAATCCCTATCTCGACAAAACATCCATATTCAGCCAGCCATACCTGGCGGTAATAGAAACAGGCGATACCGTAATAATGATAAACATGCGGAACATCTACTGCATGCCGCCATATAAATTCAAAAACAAAAGAGACGAAAAATTCTATTGGAAAACGGTAAGAGACGTAAAAAGAACCCTGCCGTACGCAAAAATGGTACGCGCCGCGATAATAGAAACCTACGAATACATACAGACAATCCCCGAAGAAAAACGCGAAGCGCACCTGAAACAGATGGAAAAGGACATATTCAACGAATACCGCCCCGTACTGAAAGATTTTACATATTCGCAGGCAAAAATGCTGATACTGCTCATAGACAGAGAATGCAACCAAACCTCGTTCAACATACTCAAATCGTTCCTCGGAGGATTCAGGGCGCGTTTCTGGCAAATGTTCGGAGGAATGTTCGGTCTGAGCCTCAAAAAAGACTACGAACCGGAAAAAAACGAACGCGACAAAATAATAGAGCGCGTCTGCATACTTGTAGAATCAGGAATGTTATAGCCGCAGACGGCAAAAAAAATGCCATATAAATATCCCCGCAGCCACCGACACGTTAAGAGAATGTTTAGTACCGAACTGCGGAATTTCAAGAGCCCCGTCGCACAAATCCACAACCGACTGCTGCACGCCATTAACCTCGTTACCCAACACCACGGCATATTTCTTACCCGCATCAACCGAAAAATCATCCAACATTATACTCCCCACAGTCTGCTCTGCCGCATAAACCAAAAAACCTTCACTCTTCAGCAATTCCACAACATCACAAGTCTCCTCCACATAAACCCAATCAACACTGTTTTCAGCACCAAGAGCAGTCTTGTGAATCTCAGCATTCGGAGGCGTAGCAGTAATACCGCACAGATAAATCCTTTCCACCCTGAAAGCATCCGAACTGCGGAATACCGAACCTATATTGTTCAAACTCCTTACATTATCCAAAACAACCACAAGCGGAATCTTGTCGGCAGCCTTAAACTCACTGCACGACAACCGGTTCATTTCAAGAACAGAAAGTTTTCTCATAACACAAAACAACCATAACTAAAACAACACTGCAAAGAAAAATAAAAAAACCCAATCACAAGACAAACACGCACAATATAAGAGACAAACAACGATATACACACTACACACTGCAACATGTTAATAACGTTTGATAACTCGCGAAAAAAAAACAATAAAAAACACACCTTAAAACCCAAAAAAAATATATAGCACCGAGCAGTTCTAAAAACAAAAAAAACAATACACCGTTTTTTTTCTATCTTATCCACATCATAAAACAGAGTTATAACCAAACTAACAAAAAAAAATAATTAACTTTGCGAGTTATCAAATATCTGTTTATAACTATCAGATACGACTAAAAATCAAAAAAATAGTATGTTGATAATATATAAATACATATTGACAAACCAATAATAACTGTAAAATAAAAAAAACGACAAAAAAGTTATCAATACAATCAACAGCACATTATCATCATCATTAATTACATAAAAAAATAAATATTAATATTGATAACAAACATATTGTCGATAAAAGAGATACCCTATGAATTTGGCTGAAGAAATATCAAAACTGAAAAAAGAGAAGAAAGCTGTAATACTTGCACACTACTATCAAAGAGACGAAATACAATCGGTGGCAGACTACATAGGAGACAGTCTGGCATTAGCGCAGATAGCCGTCGGATGCGACAGCGACATACTGGTAATGTGCGGAGTCAATTTTATGGGAGAAACAGCCAAGATACTATCCCCCGAAAAAAAAGTGCTGATACCCGACAATACAGCCGGATGCTCGTTAGCCGACAGTTGCAATGCAGTGGATTTAAAAAAATTCAAGGAAAAATATCCCGGATATACGGTAATATCATACGTAAACACAACAGCCGAGGTAAAAGCCCTCACCGACATAGTAGTAACCTCTTCCAACGCACGCCAGATAGTAGAATCGCTGCCGGCAGACGAAAAGATAATATTCGGGCCGGACAAGAACCTCGGAAACTATATAAAAGCCGTAACAGGCCGAGATATGGTAATATGGGACGGAGCATGTCATGTACACGAACAATTCTCGCCGGTAAAAATAAAAGAGCTTAAAGAAGCAAACCCCGATGCAGAAGTATTGGCACATCCCGAGTGTAGAAAACCGGTACTCGATTTGGCCGACAAGGTAGGTTCCACGGCAGCATTACTCAAACATTCCGAAAAATCACAAGCAAAAAAATTCATAGTAGCGACGGAACCCGGAATACTTTTCGAAATGAAAAGCAAATGTCCCGGAAAAGAGTTCATACCCGCCCCTCCCGAAGACGACACCTGTGCATGCAATATCTGTTCGTACATGAAGCAGAATACGTTGCAAAAACTGTATGATGCGTTGAAATACGAACAATACGAAGTAACAGTACCCGAAGAGACAAGAGTAAAAGCGGAAGTACCAATACGTCGCATGTTGGAAATATCAGAAAAGTTAAAACTGTAAAATAGATAAAGTTGAAAAATATAGTAGTATTTGCATCAGGCAACGGTTCGAATTTCGAAACGATAGCAGCAGCCTGTAAAAGCGGAGAGTTGGATGCCGAAGTAAAACTTCTGGTATGCGATAAAAAAGGAGCGTTTGCAATAGAAAGAGCAAAAAAGTACGGAATAGAAACACTCGTATTGACACCTAAAGATTTTCCTTCAAAAGCAGATTACGAATCGGAAATATTGAAAAAGCTCTCCACAACAGATATAGATTTGATATGTCTTGCAGGTTACATGCGTATAATAGGAGACACATTACTCGAACCATATCAAGGAAAAATAATAAATACCCATCCGGCATTACTCCCCTCCTTCAAAGGAATGCATGCAATAGAACAGGCAGTAGAGTACGGAGTAAAGATTTACGGAATAACTATACATTATGTCGATAGTTCGCTCGACGGAGGAAAGATAATAGATCAGGCATCATTATATTATGACGGAGACGATATAGAATATCTGAAAGAAGAACTGCTTAAAATAGAACATGCCTTATATATATCAGTAATTAAAAAACTGCTAAGTAAATAAATTACAAAACAGTTGAAATTACCGCTGAATATAATACGCATCAATATTTATAATATACTGTTTATCTTAAAATAGATAAATATACAGATGACATAAATCTGTATTGATTATATAACTTATTGTATATTAGATATATATAATAAGTTATATTTTTTATTATACGATTTTTCGGTAAAACAACAATATAGTTGTAGCGGACATGAGTAACATAAAAAAAGAGATAACCCCTAAAAGAGATTATCTCCAAAAAACATCTTCCATACAAAATATAAAACAGAAAGTTACAAAACGAAAAATATTCCGCAGCTCAATTTCCGATTATATTTTAATATAACGATTATAGAATTGCAAAATCGAAAAAATCAGAAACACATAAAAATAAACATACATCGTATTATTCAAAACAGACAATATTTATTTCAGTGAATAACAGAAGTAAAAAGTTATACTCTTCAGATTTTCCTAAGTTCAATAAATACAAACAATATAATCATTCCGGATGTTTTTTACGAAAATCATGCTTTTCATAGTAATGATTTTCAGTTTTTCTTAAAGTCGCAATCGACAATCAATAGTAAAATAGATTAAAGCTAAAGCGTACATCGTTGCATAATATAATAATCAACCCAAAATATAAAATCCATAAAAAGCAGTTATCCAAAAATCCGTTATATAATTAAAATAAAACCCGGACTTGTCTATATAGAGGAAAGATATTCCGTTTTTCTCACACCCCTGCCGTTTTTATTTTCAATACATACAATATATATATATGATAAAAACAGATATATAGAGGGGATATATATCGGTATTATATCACTCAGTTAAAAAAATATCCAAAACATTACAATTCGGGTATTGCATGCCATTACTGCCGCATCCGTAAAAAAGAACCTGACGGATGATTATCCGTCAGGTTCTATGTATTGTAAAGCAACAGTATGTAGTACTTTTATTATTTTGTCTTTATATAGAATGTAATGCTCCTTCTGCCTTTCGAAATTTTTACTTCCTCATAATCGGGAACAGTTATGGTTCCGGTTTCAATATCGAAGTTGTATTTTTCAGCTATTATATTGAATACCTGATCGATATGGTCGGCAGCTCTGTTATTCAGGTAAAAACTTGCAGAGTAAGTATTTACGGCAGTTTCGGGGGCAAAAGTATAGTTGTATCTGTACCAGCCGTTACTTTCGCTGTTCCATGCATTTATATCGGTAGCCCTTATGTCGGTAGAAAGCAAAACAGTGTACTTGTCATATATTTTTACATTTCCCTTATACTTCGGAAAATTCTTTTCCTCTATCGAATATGTGGTAATAAGATTTCCTGCCGTAGAAGTTTTAAGGCCCAGAATTCCTTCCTCTATCGAACTTATCAATTTATCTACATCCACATAATCGCTCTTTACGCTGTTATATTCTTCAAGACCGTATTCATTATCTAAGAAAGTAGGAGAGAAAAGTTCGAAATCAGGATTAACTATCCATTTACCCTCTTTGTCTATTATGCCTAAATTACTGCTCGATTTGTCGATGCTAATGAATTTGTTGTCCAAATTATAATCGTAGATATAGCGGAATTGCGGATTAACTACCCATTTACCCTCTTTATCTATAAGACCGTAGTCGCTGCTTTTGTCCGAAGCTACGGCAAGTCCGCAAGAATTGAAAGGCAATGCTTTTTCAAACTGCGGGTTGATAACCCATTTCCCTTCTTTATCAATATATCCATATTCATAATTGTCGTTTATAGCAACAGTATATTCGTTTTCTCCGAAAGGCAGGGCAGATTTGAATTGCGGGTTGATAATATAATGCCCATCCTTGTCGCACCAGCCCCACAATTTACCTTTAAGGAAAAGATAATTGTCTCCGTCGAGAACTATCTCGTCGAACTGCGGATTTATTACATATTCCCCCTTGCTGTTTGTTATACCCCACGATCTATCCTTTTTAAAAGGTATTCTGTCCTCTTTCAACGCCTGAACATAATTGCTCATGAAAAAGTTTTGGCCCGACCTGTCTATTCCCATACAGTCGAATTGACACTCAACCAGAACTTCGCCGTCCTTGTTTATCAGTCCGTACAAGCCCTCTTCATTCTGAACAATGAGCAATCCGTTTACAAACATCGGGAATGCGTTGTTCCATACAGGCTCTACTATTATTTTACCCTTTTTGTTTACAGCTCCGAATTTTTCGTTTTCATCTGTAAATACGGCTGCACCGTCATTAAAGGCATAAGCCGTTTCAGCTTCCTTAAATTCAAAAGCCACATCGCCGCTTTTTTCTATAGCAACAACGGGAGCTCCCTTTTTAACGCTCCATGCCAAACCGTTGTTGAAGAATGTTGCGGCAATATATCTTTCTTCATTTACCGGAGCAACATCCTTATCTACATAATAAAAATAACCGTTAGTGTCATTGACGAGAGCCACTCCTTCCCTGAAAAGTCCGGCGTACGTAAAATTACCTTTTTCCTCTCCGGTTTTAATATCGACATATACTAAAAAGTTATTATCCTTCAAAAAAGGTATAAGTCCATAATCCTCCGATTTCCACCCATTGTCGGATGAGCAACTTGAAATAAAAAGTGAAACGATTAAAGCAAAAAATAAATGTTTTTTCATAAAATATAAATTTATCCGCTGCTGTAAGGCGGTGGTTAGAAATAAGCGATAACGTGAAAAAATCCTTTTGTATACAGGATAAACGATAGTCCGATAACAGATGCAGAGTTTATATACAGTTACCGACAGTAACAAAATTGTTTATCATATAATTTTTATAGCAACAAGATTCAAGGTTTTAAAATACCGTAAATAAAAATCTACGGTATAGATTAATTGATAAAATTTAAAATAAACGCTCAAAAGCAATACAAATATAAAGAATATTATCCATTGCAAAAAGCAAACAGTTTAAATTTTTATTTGTAATCCTCCAGAGCCTTCTGAAGTTTGCATCTTGCAATATGTATCCTGCTTTTAACCGTACCTATCGGCATGTTCATACATTCGGCTATTTCCACATATTTATATCCAATTATGAACATCGATAAAGGAACACTGTAATCTTTCGAAAAACTTTTAAGTACTATATTTATATCGTTCAAAGTGTGAATATCGCACGAATTGTCGGTAGTATTATTTATATAAGGCAAAGAATAACAGTTATCGTCATCCTCCAAAACAACCTTGTTTCTCAAAGAACGTCTGTAATTGTTTATAAAGATGTTTCGCATAATGGTAAATACCCACCCTGCAAAATTCGACTTGTCGATATATTTGTCCCTGCTGTCCAGAACCTTCAATGCCGTATCCTGAAAAAGATCCATGGCTTCCTCCTCGTTGTTTGTCAGCGAATAGGCAAACCCCAACATGTTATCCTTTATATTCAGCAGTTTGTTATCCAATAAATCCTCTTTCACACTCATAAAGTCGAATATGTAACCTATACAATTATACCTATATGCAGTGTCTTAACATTCACTGCATATAAGGTGTTCCGGAAAACAAGAACATAAAGATAATAACTTTTTATTAAAAAATTTTGGGCAGCAGAAAAAAATAACCTCTTTACCGAATCGCCAAGCTAAAGGGCATGTAAAGGCAGCAACAGACGGAAGCAGTATATAAAAGCGTAATATAACCCGTATAGCGCGGAGACTGTACGGAGAAGTTATATCAAAGCATAAAACATGCCGTCGGATAACGCAAATTTCAGCAGGTTATCAGTGATTTATGCAGTTGAAAGGAAGAGGTTTAATCTTGTAACCGTTCTCCTTGAGCCACTCTATGGCTTTAGGAAGAGCATATCTCAGGTTTTTCTGAGCCTTAAGCGAATCGTGGAATACTATAATAGAGCCGTTGCGGGTATATTTCTTTACATTCTCCAATACCTGTTCAGGTTTCATTTTCTTGCTGTAATCGCGCGTAACGACATCCCACATTATTATATGGTAACCCAGTTTCTGAAGAGTCAAAGTCTGCCTGAAAAGCATGTGTCCGTGAGGAGGTCGGAACAATGTGCTGTTTATAAGAGTATTGGCACCCTCAACATTCTTTATGTAATTATTCGGAGTGTTGTGGATACCCTGAATATGATTCATAGTATGATTTCCGGTAAGGTGTCCCCTCGAAATAATCTCGTTGTAAAGTTCCTTGTAGCGAGCCACATTATCCCCTACGCAAAAAAAAGTACCCTTTATGTTATATTGGTCGAGAACATTAAGAACCCACGGGGTAACTTCCGGTATAGGACCGTCGTCGAAAGTAAGATATACGGTCTTTTCCCTGCGGGGAATCCTCCAGATAGTTTCAGGATACAGCATCCTGTATATATATGGTGGCTGCTCTATTATCATCTCCAAAATAAACTGTTCAAATATATAGACGCAAAAAAATATCCGCATGCTGCACACATGCGGATATTTTTTCAAATATAATTCTATGATGTGTATTCAGATCATCCTTCCGATTCATTTTCGTCGCCGAACAGATCAAGTCCCATGTCGCTCAAAGTTACAAGATACTTTTCGGCAGCTTCATTTTCACCCTCCTGCAACATGAAATATATTGCAGTCTTGAGAGTATATTCATGCTTTATAAAGTCGCTTCTCACCGAGTTGAGCTGGTTAGGCGTAAGAGTAGCGTACCAAATAACATATTCCAGCGAATTGTCGGCAATCTCCTTCATCAGATCCATACCCTTTTCCTTTTCACCGAGGCTGTAATACATATAAGCCACCTGTGCCGACAGGTAATCGTGTCTTACTGCCGATGCCGGAATCTTCTCCATCATGTAATCAATTACTTTCAAAGCCCTTTCGTTGTCGTTTTCCCTAATAAGGGCGTCAGCAAGATCGATAAACATCATTCTCAACGTATAGCTCATGCGGCGTATGTTCTCATCAAGATAAACATCCGGGTTATCCACGCCGCCGAAACGGAACTTATTCATCATGTTATCGTACATCTTGTCAATATCCACCATTATTTCATCATCGCCTTTAGCCTTCACGGGAAGTATTCTGTTGGCCATACCCACCGAAACGAAATAATCGTCGAGGTTCACGTACATTTCCGGCGAAACAGTGGCGGCATAATAAACAGGACGCTTCCAGCCGTCTTTGGCAATAGAGTTTATAATGCTCAGAACAGCAATTTCGTTAAGCATCAATCCGTTCTTGTCCGAAAGGTCTATAACCATCCTGTTTACAACATTCCCTTTCAGGTTTCTCGGAATAACGCTGTCTATGGCAGCCGAATCGATGTCGATATGCATAACGTGCGAAGGAATAATATCGATTCTCTCGTCGTAGTTGCTGATTCTCTTTGTCCACTCCTCTTCCGACATCAGGAATTTAAGGGCGGCATCCAGCGACAACGACGAATTGTTGTTGAGCAAATCGAAGATATAAGCATAAACCAGTTTGTTGTTGCCGTAGCGGCTCTCCTCCATATCTATTGGAAGCGGAGTTGATTCGTAAGCCCGGCTCTTCATCTGACCCACATACCAGTCGGTTTGCAAATAGCTCAGGTTGCAGACCCTTACGTCCGTTCTGAACCCTTCCGTCTCCTGTGCATACCACAGAGGGAAAGTCTCGTTGTCGCCGTTCGTGAAGATAATACCGTTCTCTTCAACACACGAGAGATAGTTCATGCCGAAATCGCGGGCGGCATAACGCCCCGACCTGTCGTGGTCGTCCCAAGTCTGGCTTACCATTTGCAACGGAACACACAGACAGACAAGAGCGGCAAGAGCCGCACCAACAGCAGGCTTCTTTTCGAAGAAGAGCTTTCTCAGCAGTTTCGATACGGCAGCAACGCCGAGTCCTATCCAGATAGCAAACGCATAGAACGAACCCGCGTATGCATAATCCCTCTCCCTCGGCTGATAAGGAGTCTGGTTAAGGTAGATTACTATTGCGAGACCCGTCATAAAGAACAGGAAGAACGTTATCCAGAACCCCTCAATCCCCTTCTGGCCCGAATAAGCCTGATAGAAAAGCCCTATAAGACCGAGAATCAGCGGCAACATGTAAAATACGTTATGCCCCTTGTTCTCCTTCAAGTCCGAAGGCAGCAGCGTCTGGTCGCCCGCAATATACTTGTCTATGAAGTTGAACCCGCTAATCCAGTTCCCTTTCGAAACCTCGCCGTGTCCCTGAATATCGTTCTGACGTCCCGCGAAGTTCCACATGAAATATCTCCAGTACATGAAGTTCACCTGATAATTAAGGAAAAACTTCAGGTTCTCCATAAACGTAGGCTTTACCACCGTCTTGTATCCCGTAGGAGTCTTGACCTGTACCGGTTTCCCCTTAAAACCGCTCCATTCCTTGTAAGCCGCGACATGTTGCGGATTGTTGCTGTACATTCGCGTAAAGAGCATGTTCAGTTCCGGGTTGTAAATATAGTCGCGTTTATGGTCTTTAACTACATACTTGTCCGGTTGGTCCGGGTCGGTTTTTACAACGCGGCTCCAGATAGGATGCCCCTCTTTCGACATGGCATTCCCGTTCTCGTCGCGAGCCACGTCCGACACGAAAGTATAACCGTAAATAAGAGGTCTTTCGCCGTACTGTTCGCGGTTAAGATAACTCGAAAGAGCAAAAACATCCTCCGGAGAATTCTGGTCCATCGGGGTATTGGCGGTAGAACGGATTATAATCAGCGCGTACGACGAATACCCTATGAACACGACCATAATACAAGTAAGAACAGTATTTACAAGCGTTATGTTCAAATTTTTGCGGTAGAAAACATAAATAGCGAACAATGCCGCAATAGAGGCCGAAATATAAGGGTTGTCGCTTACGAACGGAATGCCGACCATAACGATACTTACGAGGAACGAAAGCTTTATCCTTAAAATGTCTTTTTGTTTGAAAGTTTCGTAAATCCCCCACCCTATACAGAGAATGACGAGGAAGAAATAGATAATAGCACCCGTATTGTACGGAGCGCCGAAAACATTTACAAACAACAGTTCCGCCCACCCCGCAACCTTTACAAAGCCGGGCACAAGACCGTACAATATAAACGCGATAATAAGGAACGAAACCAGTACGGCAACAAGCGACCCCTTGGCCGTAGGATTGTTGAACTTCCTGTAATAATAGACAAGTACGATAGCCGGAATACACAGCAAGTTGAGCAGATGCACGGCAACCGACACACCTATAATATAAGCAATCAATACTATATATTTATACGAATGAGGCTCGTCGGCGCGTTTCTCCCATTTAAGGATAAGCCAGAAGACAAGAGCCGTACAGAACGAAGAATAAGCATAAACCTCACCCTCTACGGCCGAGAACCAGAATGTATCGCTAAAGGCATAAGCCAAAGAACCCACAAGTCCGCACCCCAAAACCGTAATCATTGTTTTGAGCGACATCTCCCCCTCCCTGTCGCCGTCGTCGGCAATCTTTCTCGCCAGGCAGGTAATAGTCCAGAACAGCAGCATTATGGTTGCCGCGCTCAACAGACCCGACATGAAGTTTACGCACCACGCCACCTGAGTAGGGTCGGATGCGAAATTGGCGAAGAACCGTGCCGTAATCATAAAGATTGGGTTTCCGGGCGGGTGTCCCACCTCCAATTTATAAGCCGAAGAGATAAACTCTCCGCAGTCCCAGAAACTTGCGGTAGGTTCGAGCGTCAGGGTATAAACGACGGCCGAAATAAAAAAAACCGTCCACCCGAGGATGTTGTTAAGTTTTTCGTAACGTATCATATATAGAGTAGCAGTAAAATAAACATGCAAAAAACCGCATGCGGTCAAAGTGCGAAGATAATAAAAACGCCGAAAACGGCATTACTCCGCAGGAACGCCCATTAAAGTAGCCGAAGTAACATCGGTAATCCTTATCTTGGCAAAATCCCCGATTCTATATCCGTTCCGGTCGAAAACAGCAGTCTTGTTCTGCTCCGTTCGGCCTACAAATTGGGCGGTAGAGCGTTTCGACACCCCTTCCACGAGCACTTCCACGACCTTACCCACTTCGCGGCGGTTGCTCTCCAGCGAAAGTTCGTTCTGCAATTCAATCATACGTTGCAGCCTCTCTATTTTCACCTCTTCCGGAATATCGTCCGGCAAATGTTTCGAAGCGTAAGTACCGGGACGTTCGGAATATTTGAACATGAAAGACGAATCGAACCCCACGGTACGCATCAACGACAGAGTCTCACCGAACTCCTCCTCGCTCTCCGAATGAAAACCGCAGAACAGGTCGGTGGAGATGCCGCACCCCGGAATAATTCTCCTGATAGCCTCAATCCTTTCGAGATACCAGTCGCGCGTATATTTCCTGTTCATCAGCGCGAGAATCCTGTCCGAGCCCGACTGGACAGGCAGATGAATATGGTTGCAGATATTCTTGCGGGCGGCGATAACCTCCAGCGTACGGTCGCTCATGTCTTTAGGGTGCGAAGTGGTAAAGCGGATTCTCATCCCCTCCCCCGCCCTGTCCGATACGGTTTCGAGCAGTTTCGGGAAATCCGTTACCGTACCGTCGTCATCCGCAAAACGGTACGAGTTTACATTCTGCCCCAGCAGGGTAACCTCTCTGTATCCTTTGGCCATAAGGTCGTCGAGTTCGGTCAGTATGCTCTGCGGCGAGCGGCTTCTCTCCCGTCCCCTCGTATAAGGAACTATGCAGTACGAACAAAAATTGTTGCATCCCCTCATAATGGAGATGAACCCCGATATGCCCTTGCCTATGCGCAGCGGAACAATATCCTTGTAAGTCTCGGTAGTCGATAGTTCTATATTAACGCTCTTCTCGCCGCACTCTGCCGCCCCAATCAAGTTAGGCAGGTCGCAATACGAGTCGGGCCCGGCAACAACATCCACACTGTATTTCGATACAAGTTCCTCCCGTACCCTTTCGGCCATACACCCCAGCACCCCGACAATCAGTTTCGGTTTGCGCTTTTTCAGCGTATTGAAAAACAAAAGTCTCGAAATAACCCTTTTCTCGGCGTTGTCCCTGATAGAACAGGTATTTATGAATACCGCATCGGCATCGTCGGGCGAGTCGCACAAAGCGTAACCGCAATTATCCAATACGGCAGCCACAACCTCGCTGTCGGCCACATTCATCTGGCAACCGTAAGTCTCGATAAAAACCTTCTTTACCGTAGCGGCAGCATCATTATTACCTTCAAAACTCATTTTGTAGATTTATAAATGGGAACAATTCACCGATAATTTGTAATTTTGAGCGCAAAATTAAAAAAAGCGGTGGATTATTTGTGGATTTACATACTTATAATTCTAATATTTGTCGTAAGAGGTGTTATAAAATCGGCTGAACAGCAGAGAAAAAACAGTCAGAACATGTCCCGCCCGCGGCAAACGGAGACGGAGTCGGAAGAAGTCTCCCCCTTCGATGAAATATCCGGAATTTTAACCGCTTTAAAAACGGACGAAGCAGACAAATTCCCCGATACACAGACATATACCGCAGCAGAGCGCAACCCCTCGGAGACAAAAAAACGGCTGACGCCGCGCAGAGAAGAACCCTCTCGGAACGAAGAAGAACGCGGCGGTTACTTTGCCGATGCCGAAGAAGTGCGCAAAGCAATAATAGCATCCGAAATACTGAACAGAAAATATTGATTACGATATAAAAACACAACGGAAATGGCATTTAAAATCATCACCCCTGAAGAAGCCGCTTCGTATATAAACGACGGCGCGAAGATAGGTTTCGGCGGATTTACCGCGTCAGGCACTCCCAAAGTAGTATCTTCGGCACTTGCACAGAAAGCAGAAGCCGAACATGCCGCAGGCCGTCCCTTTAAAGTATCCCTCTTTACGGGAGCCTCGTCGAGCGACATGCTCGACGGCGTTCTGGCACGCGCAAAAGCAGTGAAGTTCCGCACGCCGTACCAGTCCAACAAATCGTTGCGCGAAGCAATCAATGCAAACGAAATATCATACGTCGATATGCACCTGTCGCAGTTGGCACAATGCCTCCGCTACGGATTCTTCGGCAAACTCGACTTTGCGATAGTAGAAGCCTCGAAAGTATATGACGACGGACGCATAATCCCGTGCATGGGCGTAGGAATAGCCCCCACCGTATGCGATTTGGCCGACAAGGTAATAATAGAGCTCAACCACCACATACCCGAGGCAGTAGAAGGGTTTCACGACATATACCAGCCCGCCGACCCTCCATACCGTCGCGAGATACCCGTTTACACCCCCAAGGACCGTATCGGGACTCCGTATATAAAAGTCGATCCGTCGAAAATAATAGGCATAGTTGAAAGCAACCTGCACGACGGAGTGGCTCATTTCACCGAACCCGACGAAGTAACCACAAAAATCGGCGCCAACGTATGCGACTTTCTCGTATCGCAGCTCAAAAAAGGGTTGATACCCTCATCATTCCTTCCCATACAGTCGGGAGTGGGCAACATAGCAAATGCTGTGCTCGGCGGATTGGGCAGCAACCCCGACATTCCCCCGTTCATGATGTACACCGAAGTAGTACAAGACTCGGTAGTATCGCTCATGAAGAGCGGTAAATGCGTATTTGCCAGCGGCTCGTCGCTTACCGTAAGCGACGAAGTTATGGACCAGATAATATCCGACGTCGATTTCTTCCGCGACAAGATAGTATTACGTCCGCAGGAAATATCCAACAACCCCGAAGTCGTTCGCCGACTCGGACTCATAACGATAAACACCGCCATCGAAGCCGACATCTTCGGAAACATAAACAGCACGCACATAACCGGAACGAAGATGATGAACGGCATAGGCGGTTCGGGCGATTTTACGCGCAACGCATACCTGTCGATATTCACGTGCCCGTCCGAAGCCAAAGGAGGCAAGATAAGCGCGATAGTCCCCATGGTATCGCATCTCGACCACAGCGAGCACTCCGTATCGGTTGTAATAACCGAGCAGGGTATTGCCGATTTGAGAGGCAAATCGCCGCGCGAAAAAGCCGAGGCGATAATCGAAAACTGCGCACATCCGTCATACCGTCCGCTGCTGAGAGAATACCTCAAGCTGGAACGTGGCGGACAAACCCCGCATTCGCTCGACGCATGTTTCGAATTCCACAAGGCACTTATGGAAACCGGCGACATGCACAACAGCGACTTCTCGAAATACACAAGATAAAGACTGTAAACAGCACAATGCAAAAACAGAGACCGGCATTCGGATTATATCCCGGCGCCGGTCTCGAACATAATATCCCGGCATAAGGCCGGTGCAAAAAACAGAACAGATATGGTACGACAATGTGCGGTAATATTCGGATGTCTGGCAATGGGCGAACTTGTGGTATATCTTACCGGAACCAAGCTCCCCTCGAGCATTATCGGAATGATACTCCTCACCTGCCTGCTTAAATTTAAAGTAATCAAGCTGGAGAAGATACAGAAGATTTCCGATTTTCTTGTCAGCAACATAGGCTTCTTTTTCGTCCCCCCCGGCATAGCCCTGATGCTCTACCTCGACCTGATACAGGAAGAGTTCTGGCCGATACTCGTATCGGCATTCGTCAGCACAATCCTCGTGCTGGCCGTAACAGGGTGGGTATATCAAATATCAAACAAAAAGAAATGAAATATCTCGAAAACGGCTTTTTTCTGTTAGCCCTTACATTCATAGTCTATTATCTTTCGCTCCGCCTTTACAAGAAAAGCGGATGGGCATTGCTTAACCCAATACTGATAACGGTAGCAGTCATGATAACGTTCCTGAAGCTGACGGGGATAACATTCGAAACATACGGCGAAGCAGGGCAGTATATCGAGTTTTGGCTCAAACCCGCAATAGTAGCCCTCGGCGTACCGCTTTACATGCAGCTCGAAGCGATAAAGAAACACTTCGTGCCGATATTCCTGTCGCAACTCGCAGGGTGTATAGTCGGGATAGTCTCCGTAGTATCGATAGCAAAGATAATGGGCGCCTCGAAAGACGTAATCCTGTCGCTCGCACCCAAATCGGTAACCACCCCCATAGCCATAGAAGTAACCAGCTCGGTAGGAGGAATCCCCTCCCTCACGGCAGCGGTAGTAATATTCGTCGGCATACTCGGAGCCATACTCGGATACAAGACGATGAACATGGTACACGTAAAAGGGGCTGGAGCGCAAGGCCTCTCTATGGGGACGGCAGCACATGCCGTAGGAACATCGGCGTCGATGGCCGTAAGCAGCGAGCACGGCGCATACGCGACGCTCGGCCTTATAGTAAACGGTGTGCTTACATCATTCATGACCCCAACCATATTGAAACTTATGGGGATACTCTGACCGGTGCGGAACAAGAGGCAGGACAACACCACCCCCGTATCCGTACGACGCCGCGACAAGCAAAAAGCCGATAACGGACGATTCTTTTCCAAACCGTTGCCGTTATCGGCTTTATTATGAATATCACTTTTCGTACGAAAACGATGCACCCCTCTCGGGAATGTCATACTCTCCAACTTAAGCTATTTCTTTCTCCTTACGCTCTTCTTTGCAGGTTTCTCCCCCTGTTCGCTTATAATCTTCATGCACTCCTCGAGAGTAAGCTCTTTCGGCTCGCAATTCTTAGGGAGCTTGTAGTTGCCCTTCCTGTACGATATATATGCACCGTACCGGCCGTTTATGACCTGCAGGTCAGGCTCCCCGTCGAAACTCTTTATAATACGGTTGCTCTCCTCTATACGTTTAGCCTTTATAAGTTCCTCAGCTTCCTCCAGAGTAATCTCCAGCGGCTGATACTCTTTAGGCAATGACGTAAACTTGTTGTCGTGGCGGATATAAGGGCCGAAACGCCCAACGCCCACAACAACCGTCTTCCCTTCAAATTCGCCGAGCGTACGCGGCAGTTCGAACAGTTTCAATGCCTCGTCGAGCGTTATGCCACCAAGCGTCTGCCCCTTCATCAGCGATGCGAAAACAGGCTTCTCCTTATCCTCCGCCGTACCTATTTGCACAACAGGGCCGAAACGCCCAATCTTTACCGAAACCTGTTTCCCGCTCTTCGGGTCGGTACCCAGTACCCTCTCTCCCACTCTGTGGTCGGAATGTTGCGACGTGGCGTTTTCCACTTCCGGATGAAACCCTTTGTAGAAAGTATCTATGGATTTGACCCACCCCTCTTTACCGGCAGCTATGCGGTCGAACTTCTCCTCCACATCGGCCGTGAAATTATAATTCAGTATATCGGGGAAGTTCTCGGTCAGGTAGTCGTTTACCACAATACCTATGTCGGTGGGGATAAGTTTCCCCTTTTCACTGCCCGTAGTCTCGCTCTTTTCCGACGGCGTTATCTTGCCGTTTTTAAGCGTCAGGAGTTTGTATTTGCGTTTCTCGCCCGTTTTGTTCCCTTTCGTAACGTATTCTCTCTGCTGTATCGTGGAGATTGTTGGAGCATAGGTAGAGGGGCGTCCTATGCCGAGCTCCTCCAGCTTGTGCACGAGCGATGCTTCGGAATATCTCGGCGGAGCCATCGAGAATCTCTCGACTGCCTCGGCCGAAGTCATCGAGAGTCTCTCCCCCTGTTTCATCGGGGGAAGGGTGCTGCCGTCGTTTTCCTGTTCCGGTTCCTCCTCGGTCGATTCCTTGTAGAGGTGTAAAAATCCGTCGAACTTTATCACCTCGCCCGTTACCGTAAACCTTTCGCCGCTCTTTTCACCCGTAACGGCAACGGTGGTCTTTTCGGTTTTCGCATTGCTCATCTGCGATGCCGCCGTCCGTTTCCATATCAGTTCGTAGAGGCGCTGCATCGGCAACGAACCCTCAACTTCCCTGTTCGAAATATATGTGGGGCGGATAGCTTCGTGAGCCTCCTGCGCCCCTTTTGAACTTGTATGATAGTTGTGCGGAGCGGAATATTCCGTGCCGAAACTCTCCGTAATAACCTCCTTTGCCGTATTTATCGCCAGCGACGAAAGATTCACCGAGTCGGTACGCATATATGTAATCAATCCCGCCTCGTAAAGCTGTTGCGCAATCTTCATGGTCTGCGAAACCGAGAAACCCAGTTTGCGGGCGGCCTCCTGTTGCAGCGTAGATGTCGTAAACGGCGGAGCGGGATATTTCTGCATCGGCTTAACGGTAATGTCCGTTATCGAAAACGAATCTTCCGCAATCCTTTCCAGCAGTGCGCAAGCCTCGTTATAATCAGCCGGGCGGCGCGACAATTCCCCTTTAATGATATTTCCGTCGGGAAGAGTAAAAAATGCAGTAACGCGGTACGAAGATTCAGCCTTGAAATTCTCTATTTCACGTTCCCGTTCCACAATCAGTCGGACGGCAACCGACTGTACCCTGCCCGCCGACAGCGACGGTTTAATCTTGCGCCACAATACGGGCGACAGTTCAAAACCCACTATCCTGTCCAGAACGCGACGCGCCTGCTGTGCATTTACCAGATTGTAATCTATTTCGCGAGGATTCTCGATAGCCTTGAGAATGGCCGTTTTGGTTATTTCGTGAAACACTATGCGGCGGGTCTTTTCAGGCGTAAGCCCGAGAACCTCGTACAAATGCCACGCTATTGCCTCCCCTTCGCGGTCCTCATCAGAAGCCAGCCATACCATATCGGCCTTCTCTGCAGCCTCCTTCAATTCCGAAACAACCTTCTTCTTGTCGGCGGGAATCTCGTAAACAGGAGAGTAATCCTTTGCAATATCGATACTGAAGTCTCTTTTCTTCAAATCTCTGATATGACCGTAACTCGACAACACCTTAAAATCCTTGCCGAGGAACTTTTCTATGGTTTTAGCTTTAGCCGGGGATTCAACAATAACTAAATTAGGCTGCATTTTTCAGTCGGAATTTATGCCAAAAGGCAAATTTGGCTGCAAAATTAGAAAAAACTGCGCTTTCGGCACATAAGTTTCACATAAAATAATTACCATTAACAGATTCTTTACGAAGCGGCGAGGCCACCCTTACATGTTTCAAATATCTGAAAACAAACAGTTATCAGAAAACCAACCCGAACAAATCTAAGGAAATACAAATCCCCAACCGCGTGCGATAAATACAGTTTCCGTATAGTAAGTGCACATCCACGGTAAAACAATACCGCTTCCGCGGGCGTTTTGCCAAAACCGGCAGTTATATTATCTTCGCCACATGAACGACGGAAATACCCGATACGGATTAGTAACCAGAGCGGCAACCCGTTTAAAGACGCTGTCGTTTCGTACCGGAGCAATAATCCTTTTCTGTTGCATACCATTCTACATAATGTCGTTTGCACAAATGCTGCTGCCAATATCGGCAACGGCAAAAGCCATATTGTGGGCTTCGCTCTTCGGCATGGCAAAAGGGTTCCAGTACCTCGGCATTTTTATTTTGGGAGCAGAAGGAGTACGCCGTATAAGAAACCATATCAAACAGAAAAAGAAAAGAAAATGAACAAATACTTGCAAACGATAACAATAGCGGTTATGCTCACCCTTTCGGTATCGGCTCAAGACGGAGCCGTATGGGTAAAAGGCGTTGAGCCGCCGGCAGCCGACGCATGGGAAACGGAGGCATAGTATCATATACAATGTGGCAGGAAGGGTGCGGGCAACAGTGGGAGAGTTACGAAACAAGCAGCTCTATAAACGAAACAAAATCGTCCTTACGGTTCAATATAGAACGGAAGGAAACAGAATCCACATAAATCAAGATGTTGTAAGGGGTACGCTCTATACCGCAAGCGGCAGCATTGCAGGCTCCGTATCGGGCGGAAAATATATCGAAGTTCATACCCCCGGCACATATATAATAGTATGCGACGGCACTCCATATAAAATACAGGTACGGTTTTAATAATCCGACCGATTTCCCGAAAAAGATTTTCATCCGGTATGCGTGAGCAGAGCGTGCAATAAGATTTCGGTATCATGGACAGATAACGAGTTCCGGAACATATAAAAATCAATCGCCCGAATAACAGTTGCCGTCCAAGCCAATCCCGATGCGGCGTTGATGTTTCCCGTCTTATCGTCTGTCCGTTCCTTCCCCGTCCGTATGTATTGCCCCGTCCACTTGCCCTCCGTTGCATAATACGCAGTACCGCGTTGCAGCGATATTTATCTGCGGCAGCCGAACCGAATGATATTTTTGAACGGCTCAGCACTTTACCTTTCCGCCAAAACTGAAAATTTGTATTTAGGATTTGCGTCCGTCCGTTCCGTCCCCGTCCGTATGTATCGCCCCGTTCCCTCGCCCTCCGCTGCATAATACTCCGTACCGTGTTGAGGCGATAATTATCTGCGGCAGCCGAACCGAATGATGATTTTGAACGCTCTCTCCCCTTCCCTATAATGCGGAAAATGTTGCGATTCCCTGTTATTACTCGAAAAACAAATCTCGAAAAACAAATCTTGAAAAACAAAAACCGGAGTCGCCATACACTAAGTACGGCAACTCCGGTCTTCAATCTATTTACCGATTTATCAGTCTTTCAGTTTGGCCGAGATGAATTCCCTGTTGAGACGTGCGATATTCGTTATCGAAACGTTCTTCGGGCACTCTGCTTCGCATGCGCCGGTGTTGGTGCAGTTACCGAAGCCGAGTTCGTCCATTTTGGCAAGCATGGCTTTGGCTCTTCTTGCAGCCTCAACCTTACCTTGCGGGAGGAGAGCCAGTTGGCTTACCTTTGCCGAAACGAACAGCATTGCCGAGCCGTTTTTGCATGCGGCAACGCATGCGCCGCAACCGATGCACGAAGCTGCATCCATAGCGAGGTCGGCATTCTTTTTGGGAATAGGTATTGCGTTGGCATCCTGTGCGCCGCCGGTATTAACCGAAATGTAGCCGCCGGCCTGCATAATCTTGTCATATGCGCTGCGATCGACGATAAGATCCCTTATTATCGGGAAACCGGCCGAACGCCACGGCTCTACCACGATAGTATCTCCGTCTTTGAAGCGGCGCATGTGGAGCTGGCAGGTGGTAACGCCTTCGTCGGGTCCGTGCGGGTGTCCGTTTATGTAGAGCGAACACATACCGCAGATACCTTCACGGCAGTCGTTGTCGAAAACTACCGGCTCTTCGCCTTTGTTTATCAGTTGTTCGTTGAGGACATCGAGCATCTCAAGGAACGAACTGTCTATGGAAATATTTTCCAGTTTATACGTCTCGAAGCGGCCTGCTTCCTTTGGGCCTCTCTGACGCCATATTTTAAGTGTTATATTTATCGTCTTGTCCATGTCCGTTATTGTTTATAGTTACGTTGTTGAACTTTGATAGCTTCGTAGTTGAGCGGTTCTTTGTACATCTCCGGCTCTTTGTCCTCTCCGTTGTATTTCCAGCAGCTTACATACATGTATTTGTCATCCTGACGGAGAGCTTCGCCGTCGGGAGTCTGGAACTCTTCGCGGAAGTGTCCGCCGCACGATTCGTTGCGGTTGAGGGCATCCAAAGCCATCAGCTCGCCGATTTCGATAAAGTCGGCTACGCGGAGAGCCTTCTCCAGTTCGGTATTCATAGAGTTGATTTCGCCGGGGATGCGGACATTGGACCAGAACTCTTTCTTAATCTCTTTCAATTTTTTCAATGCGGTTTCGAGCCCCTCTTTGGTTCTGCCCATACCTACATATTCCCACATGATAAGACCGAGTTCTTTGTGTATCGAATCGACCGAACGTTTTCCTTTTATGGACATCAGCTTTTCGATTCTTGCCATAACCCCCTGTTCAGCTTCGTCGAACTCTTTGCTGTTGGTGTCGATATGCGGAACGGTAATCTGGTCGGACAAGTAGTTCTGTATCGTGTAGGGAAGAACGAAGTAACCGTCGGCAAGACCCTGCATGAGTGCCGATGCGCCGAGGCGGTTTGCACCGTGGTCGGAGAAGTTTGCCTCGCCAATGGCGAACAATCCCGGAATAGAAGTGCTCAGTTCGTAATCCACCCAGATACCTCCCATCGTATAGTGGATGGCCGGGTAAATCATCATCGGGGTTTCGTACGGGTTTTCGTCCACGATTTTTTCGTACATCTGGAAGAGGTTGCCGTAGCGGGCTGCAACAACATCCTTTCCGAGTCTCTGGATAGCCGATGAGAAGTCGAGATAAACGGCAAGCCCTGTCGAGCCCACGCCGTAACCTGCGTCGCAACGCTCTTTTGCGGCGCGTGAAGCTACGTCGCGCGGAACGAGGTTACCGAATGCCGGATAGCGGCGTTCGAGATAGTAGTCTCTGTCTTCCTCCTTAATCTGTGTCGGTTTCAGTTTGCCGGCGCGGATAGCCTCGGCATCCTCTTTCTTTTTCGGAGTCCAGATACGGCCGTCGTTACGGAGCGATTCCGACATAAGCGTCAATTTCGACTGGAATTCGCCGTGAACGGGAATACAAGTCGGGTGAATCTGCGCGAAAGCCGGGTTTGCGAAATAAGCCCCTTTACGGTAGCACTGCATTGCGGCCGAACCGTTGCTGTTCATTGCGTTGGTCGAGAGGAAATAGGTATTTCCGTAACCGCCGGTGGCGATAACCACTGCATGTGCGCCGAAGCGTTCTATTTTACCGGTAACGAGGTTGCGGGCTATTATACCGCGGGCGCGACCGTCGATAACCACGAGGTCGAGCATTTCGTAACGGGTATAAAGTTTTACCGTTCCTTTCTTTACCTGACGGCTGAGTGCCGAGTATGCACCGAGCAGCAACTGCTGTCCCGTCTGGCCTTTGGCGTAGAACGTACGCGATACCTGTGCGCCTCCGAACGAACGGTTGTCGAGCAGACCTCCGTATTCGCGGGCGAACGGCACGCCTTGAGCCACACACTGGTCAATTATGTTGTTGGAGACTTCTGCCAGACGATATACATTGGCTTCGCGAGCGCGGTAGTCTCCACCCTTAATCGTATCGTAGAAGAGGCGATAAATGCTGTCGCCGTCGTTCTGATAGTTCTTAGCTGCGTTGATACCTCCCTGAGCTGCAATTGAGTGAGCGCGGCGGGGGGAATCCTGAATACAGAAATTCAAAACATTGAATCCCATTTCGCCGAGCGATGCGGCAGCCGAACCGCCGGCAAGTCCTGTCCCTACGACTATAATGTCCAAACGGCGTTTGTTGGCCGGATTGACAAGTTTCTGATGAGCCTTGTAGTTTGTCCATTTTTCGGCTAACGGCCCTTCGGGAATCTTAGAATCTATTTTAATATTTGCCATAATTTGTTGTGTTGTTTGTTTACGGTTAAGCTACCACAAAATAAAACCAGAGGGCTACGAAAGCGAAGCCTAAGCAGATTATCGTAGTAAATATGTTCGATATGGTTTTCCAGCGTTTCAGCCAAACGAGGTTGTTCCAGCCGATTGTCTGGATAGCGCTCCAGAATCCGTGTGTCAGGTGGAACCACAAAGCTGCGAACCATACGAGGTAGAGCACTACGAACAGCCCGTGCGAGAAAGTCTCCTTAATCAGAGCATATCCGTCGTGCGGATCAACACCCGGCAGAGCAAGTCCTGCAATTTCGTTAAGCTGCATTTTGTACCAGAACTGAGCCCCGTGCAAAACCAGACCGAGTATTACGATAATACCGAGAACAAGCATGTTCTGCGAAGCCCACTCCACACCTTTGGGGCGTGCCGTAACTTGATAACGATTACTTCCTCTTGCTTTCAGATTTTGCAATGTAAGCACAAAGGCGTAAATGATGTGTATTACAAAGCCCGCAGCCAAAACAAGCGTGCCTGCAATAGCGTACCAATTTGCTCCCAGGAACTTGCACACCATATTGTAGCCGTCAGCTGAGAATACGGCTGCGAGGTTCATCGACAAGTGGAATGTCAGGAACAAAACAAGAAAAAGTCCCGTTATACTCATTACGAGCTTTCTCCCGATAGACGAATCTGTTAACCACATAAAAAATTTAATTTAATGAATATAAATGATAAAAATTTCCGAGTATGCAAATTTAATGTAATCTGCGATAGGAAGCAAGCATATAAAGATTTTTTTCTCCAATATGGCTCTATTATGTCAAAATAACTTATTTTTGTGCCTCGAACAGAATTTATTCAAAAAACGAGCAAGGGTTTCAGGTCGGCAAAACGGGGAAATCCGTAAACAGAGAAAATGACGTCGGCGGCGACCCTGCACAAATTAAAACAAACAAGAATATGAAAGTAGCAATTGTCGGTGCCAGCGGTGCGGTAGGGCAGGAGTTCCTCCGCGTATTGGCCGAAAGAGATTTTCCGATAGACGAACTCCTTCTTTTCGGATCATCGCGCAGCGCAGGAAGCACATACACCTTCAAAGGCAAAGAGTGCACAGTAAAGGAGTTGCAGGACAACGACGATTTTAAAGGAGTAGATATAGCCTTTACATCGGCCGGAGCAGGCACCTCAAAGAAATTCGAAAAAACCATCACACGTTACGGTGCGGTAATGATAGACAACTCCAGCGCGTTCCGCATGGACGACGACGTACCCCTGGTAGTACCCGAAGTAAACGGAAAAGATGCCGAAGTACGCCCCCGCAACGTAATAGCCAACCCCAACTGTACGACGATACAGATGGTGGTAGCCCTCAACGCAATAGAAAAACTCTCGCACATAAAACGCGTACACGTCTCCACCTATCAGGCCGCCAGCGGAGCAGGAGCGGCAGCCATGGACGAGCTCGTGGAACAATATGCACAGTTGCAGCGAGGCGAAGCCCCCACCATTAACAAATTCTACTATCAGTTGGCATACAACCTCATACCGCAGGTAGATGTAGCAACAGAAAATCTCTATACCAAAGAAGAGATGAAGATGTTCAACGAAACCCGCAAGATAATGCATTCCGACGTAAAAACGTCCGCCACATGCGTACGCGTACCTGTAATGCGAGCACATTCCGAAACAATATGGGTAGAGACCGAACGCCCCATATCCGTAGAAGAAGCACGCGAAGCCTTTGCAACAAGTCAGGGAGTAGTGCTGATGGACGATTTGGAAAACAAGGTATATCCCATGCCGCTCGACATAGCAGGAAAAGACCCCGTTTACGTAGGACGCATCCGCAAAGATCTGGCATGCGACAACGGCCTCGTCTTCTGGACAGTAAGCGACCAGATACGCAAAGGTGCGGCATTGAATGCCGTCCAGATAGCAGAATACCTGATAAAGAACAACGCATTATAAAAAAAGTCCCGGTGTCGGGGACACCCCCCGTACACGCAGGACCATCCACTCCCCGCAAACGGGAGACAACATAAATTCAGAGAGGGGCGGTTTCAGCAGATGCGCCCCTTTCGCATTATTACGAAAAAAATAACAGAATGTCAGAAAACATACCGGCCGGGATAAGCAAGATATTCGAAGAAACGGAGCAGGGAACACAACGCTCGTACCGACGCCGCACACCCGTCATAGGGATAACCGCCAACCAGAAAGAAGGGACCTCGCGGGTAGCCAACCACTATGTGAAATCGGTTATAAACGCAGGAGGCATCCCGTTGGTAATACCGCAGTGCAGCGACCTGTCGCTGCTTGGCGAGACAATAGAACATATCGACGCGCTGCTCCTTACCGGCGGAGGCGACATCTCCCCCGAGCTCCTCGGGCAAGAAACCATACCGCAGATAGACTGCGTCGATGAAGGGCGCGACCGCGAAGAGACAGCCCTCGTGCGGATGGCCATGCAGCGGCAGATGCCTATACTCGGAATCTGCCGCGGACATCAGGTACTTAACGCAGCCTGCGGCGGCACAAACTATCGCGACATACCGCTCGAACACCCCGCGCCCGTACTCGAACATTCGCAAAAAGCCCCGCGCAACACACCCACCCATACGGTAAAAATAACACGCGGGTCGTTATTGTGGCGGATACTCGGAACAGAGGAAATAGCCGTAAACACGTTTCATCATCAGGGAGTCTCAACCGTAGCACCCGGATTCGTGCAGACGGCGGTAGCCGACGACGGAATAAACGAAGCGATAGAGAAACCCATGTATCCGATACTCGGCGTACAGTGGCACCCCGAACCCATGGCTGCCGAAGGCGACGAAAAGATGCTCGCCCTGTTCCGCTGGCTTACCGAAGAAGCCGCCGTCTATTCACGGGCACGCGAATTTCACCGTCGCGAACTGTCGCTCGACTCGCACTGCGATACCCCGATGCTCTTCGGGCAAAAAATCGACATCGGAGTACGCGACGACCGCTGCAAAGTGGACATACCCAAACTGCGCGACGGCAAAATCGACGCCGAATGTATGGTAGCCTATATCCCGCAGCGCGGACGCGACGAAGAAGAAACGGCGGCAGCCGTAGCCATGTGCGCCTCCATAACAGAAGAACTTGCGGCACAAATAGCACGCAACAGCGACAAGGCAGTACAAGTGCGCAACCGTAAAGAAGCCGAGTCGGCAAAAGCCTCCGGCAAAAAAGGAATCTTCTTCGGGATAGAAAACGGATACGGCATAGGGCACGACATAACGCTGCTCGAAAAATACCGCGACAAGGGAATAATCTACATGACACTCTGCCACAACGGCGACAACGACATATGCGATTCCGCCAAAGGCAACGACGAACACCGCGGGCTGAGCAACTTCGGACGCGAAGTAGTACGCGAGATGAACCGTCTGGGAATAATGATAGACGTATCGCACGCCTCCGACGCCACATTTGCCGACGTCCTCAACGAGAGCCGCATGCCGTTTATCGCATCCCACTCGTCATGCCGTGCGTTGTGCCGCCACAAGCGCAACCTTACCGATGCACAGATAAAGGCGTTGGCCGAAAAGGGCGGGGTAGTGCAGATATGCATCTACGACGATTTTCTCGCCGACGACGGCAACGCCGACGTCCGTACGATAGCCGACCACATCGACCATGTAGTAGAGACGGCAGGCGTCGATTACGTCGGCATCGGTTCCGATTTGGACGGGGGTGGGGGAGTACCCGGGTGCAACGCCGCCAACGAACTGATAAACATAACCTGCGAACTGATACGGCGCGGATATACCGACGGCGACCTGAAAAAAATCTGGGGCGGGAATTTCCTCCGCGTAATGGAGCAGGTACAGCAAACAGATAAAACAGACAAATGACACGGATAAAACACTACATGCTGATAATATCGCTTATGGCTCTCGTAAGCGGTTGCAGCGGAGGAAAAGCCTCCGCGACGAACGAGGCTGAACGCCCCGCAGTACCCGAATTCAATGCCGACAGCGCATACAGCTACACGCAGAAACAGCTCGAATTCGGATACCGTATCCCCAACACTCCGGCGCACAGGGCCACGGCCGAATACCTGCAAAAGGAACTCGCCCGGCACGGAGCCGAAGTAACGCCGCAGACAGCAAAAGTTACCGCATACGACGGCACGGAGCTGGACATAACAAACATAATAGGCAGTTTCTCCCCCGAAAAACAGAAACGGATACTGCTCATGGCACATTGGGACAGCCGCCCCTATGCCGATAACGACCCCGACCCCGCCAATCATCGCAAGCCGATACCCGGTGCCGACGACGGGGCGGCATCGGTTGCCGTACTGCTCGAAATAGCGCGTCAGATAGGCAGCTCCGCACCGTCGGCAGGCGTCGATATAGTCCTGTTCGATGCCGAAGACTATGGCGCACCTTATTTCGCCTCATCCGTTACCGACCCCGACCGGACATGGTGTCTCGGTTCGCAATACTGGAGCAAGAATCCGCACAAGGCAGGATACAGAGCCGAGTTCGGCATACTGCTCGACATGGTTGCAGGTCGCGGCAGCGTATTCCACAAGGAACAATACTCGGTTCAATACGCCTCGACACAGGTCGATAAAATATGGAAAGAAGCATCCGACATAGGATACGGATCCTATTTCATACCCCGCCGCGGATGTACCGTAACCGACGACCACTATTTCGTAAACGAATACACCGGAATACCGTGCGTGGACATAATAGCATATACGCCCGAAAACTGTTTCCCACCGTATTGGCATACGCTCGGCGACAATATCGACAACATAGACAAAAATACGATGAAGGCCGTCGGAGCGACGGTACTATCGGTAATATATAAAGAATGACAGAAGAGATGAAGAGTATTGATGAATTACAGGACGAGTTGATAGAGGAGTTCTCCGGTTTCGACGACTGGATGGACAAGTATTCCCTGATTATGGACATGGCCGACACGCTTCCGCCGTTGCCCGAACAATACCGAACCGACGACAACCTGATAGAAGGGTGTCAGAGCCGCGTATGGCTTCAGGCCGATTACAACGACGGAGTGATAACATTTCAGGCCGACAGCGACGCTCTTATAGTAAAAGGGATAGTAGCCATGCTGGTAAACGTCCTGTCGGGACATACACCCGAAGAGATAGCCGACAGCGACCTCTATTTCATAGAAAAGATAGGATTGCGCGAGAACCTCTCCCCGACGCGTTCCAACGGACTGTTGTCGATGGTAAAACAGATGAAGTTGTATGCGGTAGCCTATACCGCGAAAAAATAACAGGAAAGAAAGATGAGTATATTGGGAAATCACCCGAAAGGGTTGTACGCATTGGCACTGGCCAATACCGGAGAACGATTCGGATACTATACGATGATAGCGATTTTCGTATTGTATTTACAGGCAAAATACGGCTTTTCCGAAGGATACGCCTCCACGGTTTACGGCGGTTTTCTCGCCGCAGTCTATTTCATGCCGCTGATAGGCGGAATACTTGCCGACCGCTTCGGCTACGGGAAGATGATAAGTTACGGCTTCGCAATAATGTTTGCCGGATACCTCTGTCTGTCGCTGCCGCTGCACGGCGGAACATTCTCGCTGGCGGTAATGTTCGCCGCGCTCTTTCTGATAGCCATGGGGACGGGGCTTTTCAAAGGCAACCTGCAAGTGCTGATGGGAAACCTGTACGACGAACCCCGCTATTCGTCGATGCGCGATACGGCCTTCTCGATATTTTACATGGCCATAAACCTCGGAGCATTCTTCGCACCCTCGGCGGCAAATGCCGTAACCGACTATTTCCTTACCAAAAAAGGGTTTGTTTACGATTCGTCGATACCCGCTCTGGCGCACCAGTACCTCGACGGTACGATAACCGAACAGGGAATGAACGTGTTGAACGGGTTAAAAGAAGCACAACAGCAGACCGGCGACATGGCAACATTCTGCAACTCGTACATAACGGCCGTTTCCGATTCGTACAGTTACAGTTTTGCGGTAGCCTGCCTGTCGCTTATAGTCTCCGTGCTGATATACCGAATCTTCCGTAAAACATATATACATGCCGACTGCCGCACGGCGGCATCGGCCGACAAAGGCCGTAAAGCCGCAGTTGTCGAGGAGCTGACACCCGAGCAGACCCGCAAACGCATCGTTGCGCTGCTGCTCGTTTTCGCCATAGTCATATTCTTCTGGATGGCGTTCCACCAGAACGGATTGACAATGACGCTGTTCGCCCGCGACTATACGGCGCACCTGATAACCGGCGACGGCCGCATGTGGTTCGACACCCTTACCCTCACCTGTGCCATACTCTTTATCTATTCGCTTATTTTTATGGCACGCTCGTCGGGAATGCGCGGGAAAACAATCTCGGCCTCGGTTGCCGTCGTATCGCTCGCAGTTGCAATATACCGGTATTTCAGCATGGAATCGGTAATAGCAATAAACCCGTCGATATTCCAGCAGTTCAATCCGTTTTTCGTAATAGTCCTAACGCCGCTGTCGGTATGGATTTTCTCCACGCTGGCTAAACGCGGCAAAGAGCCGAGCGCACCGCGCAAGATAGGGTACGGAATGATAGTCGCCGCAGCAGCGTTCATGATACTCGTGATAGGCTCGGCAGGGCTCATGACCCCCAATGAACTTAAGGCGGCCGGCGTAAGCGACCGTCTCGTGTCGCCCGATTGGCTTATATATACCTATTTAAGCCTTACGTTCGCCGAACTGCTCCTTTCCCCTATGGGAATATCGTTCGTGTCGAAAGTCGCTCCTCCGCGCTATAAAGGGGCTATGATGGGGTGCTGGTTCGCGGCTACGGCCATAGGCAATTACCTCGTTTCGGTGGTAGGGTATTTATGGGGCCCCCTCCCGCTCTGGTGCGTATGGGGTTTGCTTATGGCATGTTGCCTCCTCTCCGCCGCGATAATATTCAGCTTGATGAAGCGGATAGAGGCCGCAACAAAGTAAAATCGTACATTCGGGGCATTGCATAGCAAAACCGCACTCCCTGCGCTAACCAACCGCAGGAGTCGCTATAAGCGGCGTGCAACATGGATAAAACGGCAACAGGGGGCGTACCGGTGTTTTTCCCGGTGCGCCCCCTGTTTATTCGCACCACCCCCCTCCCTCTGTTATGAGAAATTCCCGTTAAAAGAGTTTTCCTGTCTCTTTTAACGGGAATTTCTGTCGCCGTTGTTTCAATTCCTCTCCTTTCTCGCTTGTCAGCAACATGTCCCGCTTTTGGGCGGATGTCGGGGAAGGGGGATGGCAGTCGGTCTTTATTTTACTTTGTCTGCCAATTCGGCTCCGGCTTTGAATTTAACCACTTTCTTTGCGGGTATGGTTATTTTCTCTTTCGTTGCAGGATTGATACCGGTTCTTTCGCCTTTCTCATTAACAGAGAATGTTCCGAATCCTACTAATGCAACCTTGTCTCCTTTTGCCATTGCGTCGGAAACTGCGCATATAAAAGCTTCGAGGGCTTTTTTTGCATCAACTTTCGTTAATCCGGCCTGTTCTGCAATAGCATTGATTAATTCTGATTTGTTCATAAAGCTTTATTTTTTATAATTAGTTATTGGAGAGGTGAAAATATCATCCTCGAAGTCTCTGCAAATATAACTATATAAAATTAATACCCAATAAGTTAATTTGATATTTTTCGAAAAAAAGTCAAAAAATACAGAGTTGTCGTATAAATTATCAACGTAACCCGGATTTTTCCGTAATTTTGTGTGCGCGGAGCGTTATCCGTGTCATGAACAGAAAACAATATTTACCGTATTAGGTTGATACAACAAGCGATATTTTACAAGATATGTCTTTCGGACGTTCGTTTTTTTCCAGTATTCCTCCGGTTACCAAAAATCTGGTAATAATAAACTTTATAATATGGCTGGCGTCGGTAGTGTTGCAGAGCCGCTATTCGTTTTCGCTTGCCGATTATCTGGGGCTTCACTATATCACGGCCGACAATTTCAACGCCGTCCAGTTCATAACATATATGTTCATGCACGATACCTCGTCTATCGGGCATGTCTTTTTCAACATGTTCTCCGTATTTATCTTCGGCCGCACGTTGGAAGCAGTCTGGGGTTCGAAGCGGTTTCTCATATATTACATTACCACAGGTATCGGAGCGGGAATAATACAGGAACTCGTATGGTTCATACCCCTTATAGGCGTCAGCGGCGTAACAGTACCCACCATATACGGCGCAGCGGTAACAATACCCGTAGAGCAGTATGTTACATTGTTGAATACAATAGGGGCGTCGGGGGCTGTATTCGGCATACTTCTGGCATTCGGCATGCTGTTCCCCAATGCAGAGCTCTTCATAATGTTTATCCCCATACCCATAAAAGCAAAATATTTCGTTGCATTTTACGGGTTGATAGAACTCTTCTACGGCGTGGCGAACATGTCGGGCGACAATGTGGCGCATTTCGCGCACCTCGGCGGCATGCTCTTCGGATTCTTCCTCATCAGGTACTGGCGAAAGAAGGGGATAGGAGGAGGACCGTATTTTTAACAAAAAGAAGATGGGAATCTTAAAACGTACTTACAACTCGATAGGTGCGGCAATCGGTATTTTTGCCGGCGTGTTGCTTGCAATATCGGCATACGCGCATCTCGTATCACCCGAAAAGTACCATTACATGGCATACATGGCCATTATATTTCCGGGAGTATTGCTGTTGAATATCCTGCTCTTTATATTCTGGGTCGTGCAGTGGAACAAGGTGGCGTTGATAACGCTTTTTTCGCTGTTTGTCTGTTCCGGGCCCATATTCCTGTATTCGCCCCTGCATGTAATACCGCAGCAGCAAAAGGGAGGAGACACCCTGTCGCTGCTCACATACAACGTCTGCGCCTTTTCGCAATACGCCAAACATAATTCAAAGAAGAGCAACCCCATAATAGAGTATGTGAAAAAATCGGGAGCGGACATAGTCTGCCTGCAAGAATACGGATACACCACTGATGGCAGCAACTTGAGCCGGATAAATATCGATACCGCCCTGACGAAAGTCTATCCATACCGAGCCGTTTTTGCATATGGAGGCGACTGGATAACGCGGTTGGGCATAGCCTGCTACTCCAAGTACCCCATTACCGATACCGTGCAGATACTGTCGCCGGGGCAGAACAGCTCCATTCTTTGCACCCTCGATGTAAACGGCCGCAAGTTGTCGCTTGTAGTAAACCATTTGGCATCGAACAAACTATCGCTTAAAGACCGCGGGTTTTTCAAATACCTGTCGAACCACCCCGACAAGATTGACGAATATCAGGACGGCATAAAGAAGCATCTGATACGCAAGTTCGGGCTGGCATCGATGCTTAGGGCATCGCAGGCCGATACAATATCGGCAGCCATAGCCGGATTGGGCGACAATATCATAGTCTGCGGCGATTTCAACGATACCCCGCAGTCATACACCTACAACAAGATAAGGGGGAAGCTCGACGATGCCTATGCAAAAACTGGAAACGGCCCGGGAATAACATATAACCGCGACCGTTTCTATTTCAGAATAGACCATGTCCTGTACGGAAAAGCGTTACGACCGATAAAAACGGAGATAGAGCATGTATGTTACTCCGACCATTATCCCGTAAAGGTGCTTTTCGAGTGGAACGATTAAGGGGTGCAAAATCCGCTATTTGCCCTGTTTCACTCCCAGCAGCGAATTATATTCCTCATCGTTGCTTATTATCTCTATCGCGCGCTGCAGGGCGTCATTGGCGCTGTTCGTAATCTTGAAGAAAGTAGAAGAATCGAATATCTCGCGCCCTATCATCGCTTTCAGTTGCAGTTTAATCAGAGGCAGCGAGCGGTGGAGCTGTTCCTCCGCGACGGCGATATTCTCCTTCTCGGCCGCTTTGCACAGTGCATCTATCAGCATGTTGTCCACGTCGAACTCCTCTATGAACGTCTCCTCCTTTTTGTACGTATCGGTTAAAGTTTTACGGTTTGCCTCCACATAATCCGTGGCAACGCGCGGCAGCACCCCTTTGGCGATTATGTCGCGGTGGAAGTCGGAATACCTTGTCGTATCCAGCGGAATAAAGCAGTCCGGCATTATCCCGCCCCCGCCATACACGGTGCGTTTGTTCTTGAACGTATAGTATTTCAGCGAATCGTCAAGCCGTATGCTGTCGGCGCTGACCATTTCGCCGTGGTTGTACCGTTCAATCAAATCCATGCCGTAAGCTTTGTTCCCCTTGTCGTAAGGGCGTTGTATGGAGCGGCCGGTAGGCGTGTAGTAACGTGCTGTCGTAAGTTTTATCATCGAGCCGTCGGGCATTTGAATAGGGCGTTGCACAAGACCTTTTCCGAACGTCCTGCGTCCCACGATAACCCCTCTGTCCCAGTCCTGCACAGCCCCTGCAAGTATTTCAGATGCCGATGCCGAATTCTCGTCCACCAGAATTACCAGTTTGCCGTCCCTGAAGAGTCCCCTGTCGGCAGCCCTCTCCTCGCTTCTCGGCGACTTTCGCCCTTCGGTATATACAATCAGTTCCCCTTTGTCGAGCAGCATGTTGGCTATATGTGTGGCAGCCGACATATATCCGCCGCCGTTTCCCTGCAGGTCGATAATCAGCGATTTCATCCGTTTAAACCTTATCATCCTTACCACCTCCTCGATGAACTCCTCGAAAGTAGTGGCTGCAAAACGGCTTATTTTTACGTACCCTATACGTTTGTCTACCATATATGCCGCATCGACGCTGTACAGCGGAATCTGGTCGCGCGTAATCTTGAACGGCAGGAGACTCTGCTCGCCGCCCCTTTTTACCAGCAGGTTTACCGTAGTGCCGCGTTTGCCGCGCAACTTGTTTTTTATATCCGAGGCGTTCATCCCTTTCCCGGCCACCAGCGTATCGTTGATAAACACAATCTTGTCCCCCGCCGCAATACCGCATTTTTCCGACGGGCCGCCCGAAATGGTTTGCAGAACATAAGCCGTGTCGCGCAGCATCGTGAACTGAATCCCGATGCCGTCGAAATTACCGTCGAGATTCTCGCTCATCTCCTTTACCTCGGCAGGTGTCATGTACGACGAATGAGGGTCGAGTTTCTCTATCATGGCTCTTATGCCGGCCTCTACTATGCTGCTTTCATCAACCGAATCGACATACAGGTTGGTTATAGCATAATCGGCCAGCATCAGTTTCCTTCCCTCTTCCGTCATATTCAGCTGGGCGTATGCATTTACGGTTGCGAGCATCGCAACGATAATTAAAAACCTTTTCATAACAAAGTGGAAAAATCGCATTATTAACAGACAGGTTTGAGTCAAGTTTATTTTTTGGGCAGCATTAACCCTTCGGGAATAAAAGGAGAAATATCGCGTCCGAATTTTATCAGTTCGCGCAGAGCCGACGAGCTGATACAGGCCAGTTCCGGTTCTGAAAAGAGCAATACGGTTTCAATCCCCGCAAGCATTCTGTTCATATCGGCCATGTTCCGTTCATATTCGAAGTCGGCAAGCGTCCTTACGCCGCGCAGAATACCGTCGGCGTCCGATTCCTTTACCGCATCGACGGTAAGTCCGCCGTATGTAACTACGCTTATCCTCTCATCCGCGGCAAATACTCCCTTTATGGCATTTACACGCTCTTCGGCAGAGAACATGCAGCGTTTGGCTTCGTTTATCCCCACGGCGACAACAATGCGGTCGGCAATCTTCAGCCCCCTTTCAACTATCGACAGATGACCTTTGGTAAAAGGGTCGAAACTCCCCGGAAAGAGGAGCGTGCGTTTATGACAGGTCTTCATCCATTATCAGGTTTTGTATTATAAAATTCTGGCGTTCCATGGTATTCTTCCCCATGTAGAACTCCAGCATTTCGGCAACCGAGTCCTGCTTGTGCAGCGTAACTTGGTCGAGGCGCATGTCGGGCCCTATAAAATGGGCGAATTCGTTCGCCGAAATCTCTCCCAACCCTTTAAAACGGGTTATTTCGGGGTGAGCCCCTGTTTTTTCAATCGCAGCCAGCCGCTCCTCCTCGGTATAACAGTAGTACGTATCGCGTTTGTTGCGAACCCTGAACAGCGGCGTTTGGAGAATATATACATGCCCCTTCTTTATAAGGTCGGGGAAGAACTGCAGGAAGAACGTAATAAGCAGCAGGCGTATATGCATCCCGTCCACATCGGCATCGGTGGCGATAACTATTTTGTTGTAGCGTAAGCCGTCCATGCCGTCCTCCACGTTCAGCGCGGCCTGCAACAAGTTGAACTCCTCGTTTTCATAAACCGTGCGGCGAGTCTTGCCGTACGAATTGAGCGGTTTGCCGCGCAGGCTGAATACAGCCTGCGTCTCCACGTCGCGGCTGAGCGTTATAGAACCCGTAGCCGAGTCCCCTTCGGTTATGAAAATCGTCGATTTATCCTGATTCTCCCCTTTCGTATCGTTGTAATGAATACGGCAGTCGCGCAGTTTCTTGTTGTGCAGGCTGGTTTTCTTCGCCCTTTCCCGGGCAAGTTTCGTTACCCCGGCAATAGCCTTGCGTTCCTTCTCCGATTCCTGTATCTTTTTCTGCATCGTCTCGGCCGTTGCAGGCTCTTTGTGCAGATAGTTGTCCAGCTCCTTTTTCAGAAAGTCGTTTATGAATTTGTTTATGGTTGGACCGTCGGGGCCCATGTCTTTCGACCCCAACCTCGTTTTTGTCTGCGATTCGAAAACAGGCTCCTCTACCTTTATGCTTACGGCCGCAACCATGCCGTTGCGAATATCCGAAAATTCGAAGTTCTTGTTGAAAAATTCCTTTATGGTTCTTGCCGCAGCCTCTTTAAAAGACGCCAGATGAGTCCCCCCCTGAGTAGTATGCTGTCCGTTCACGAACGAATAATACTCCTCGCCGTACTGGTTGCAGTGCGTTATCGCCACTTCAATATCGTCTCCCTTTAGGTGGATTATGGGATAGAGCGGTTCGGAAGTCATCTTTTCGCCAAGCAGGTCGGTAAGCCCCCCCTTAGAGTTATATTTGCGGCCGTTGTAAACAATAGTCAGCCCGCTGTTCAGATAAACATAGTTCTTGACCAGATTCTCCACGAACTCCTCCTGATAAGAGTAGTCGCCGAATATCGACTTTTCCCCGTCGGGCGTAAACCGTACCAGCGTGCCGTTTTGCTTGTCGGTAGGTTCAATCGGGTTATCCTTAGTCAAAGCCCCGCGGTTGTAGAGAATCTCTTTCATTTCTCCGTCGCGGAACGAGCAGATAAGGAATTGTTCGGAAAGGGCATTAACGGCCTTTATACCTACGCCGTTCAGTCCAACCGACTTTTTGAATGCCTTCGAGTCGTATTTCGCACCCGTATTCATCTTCGACGATACGTCCCCCACCTTGTCGAGCGGGATACCGCGTCCGAAGTCGCGCACCTCCACGTCGTTCCCGTCGATATTTATTATTATCTGTCGTCCAAACCCCATCATATATTCATCTATGGCATTGTCGAGCACCTCCTTCAAAAGCACGTAAATACCGTCTTCGGGGTGCGAGCCGTCGCCCAATTTGCCGATATACATTCCGGGACGGCGTCGGATATGCTCTTTCCAGTCGAGCGTAACAATAGCATCCGAGCCGTATTGCAGTTCATTTTCGATATTGAGGTTTTCTTCCATGCAGATAGATAAAAAAGAATCAAAAAAAACGACCAAGGTAAAAATCCCTTCTCCCGACACGATAAATTAAGGAGCAGAAGAATCGGGAGCCGGACGTTTCGAATCCGTTTGCAAAAACGTGTTGAGCCGTCCTCTTCCTTTCGACAGAGTCAAAGATACAAAAAATGTACTTAAAATGTTCCGTTATGCAGTCGTGCAACAGAATTTAGTCCGAAAAAAATGCAGAAAAAATAAAAATCCGGCATCCTTTACGCCGGGCAGGAATCTTATGCTGTACGGCAACCGAAAAATAAGGCCGTCCGCCCGCCCTTTTTACAGCGGGTTCTCGCGCCACACTCCCCCTTTCAGTTGCATTACGTGGTCGTACCCGGCCTCCCTGAGAAACCTTTTGGTGTCGTCAAACCCGCAAGTCATAAGCGCGGGAATATGCGCATCGCTGTTTACCGTCAGTTCAATGCCGAGGCGTTTCAGTTCCGCAAACCATTTCCTGTTGGGGAATAGAAACCCCGTGCGGCTGTATGCCTTAGTGTTTACCTCCAGCATCGTTCCCGTTGCAGCTATCCGTTCGAAGTAGGCATGTAACAGTTCCGAATACCACTTTTCTTCGGTTATGCCGGGAGAGTATGCCGACGCATTCATCGAAATCTTGTCGGGGTGAGCGGCAAAATCGAACCCTCCGCGTTCAATCATGTCGAGCATGGCGGCGAAATAACGCTCCACAAGACGCCGGATATTACCTCCGAAACGGTTGTCGGCAATCTCTTTGAAAGTCGTGGCCGAACAGTCTATTTCGGCAAACCCGCCGTCGTCGCACCGCAGGAAATGTACCGCGCCTATACGGTAATCCAACGGCAGGGAAGCGAAAAAATCGTTCGACGGGCCCCATTCATCGCCAATGAAGTCTATCTCCATGCCCGTATAAAGTTCTATCCGTCTGCCGTATTTCCTTTTAAGCCTCTCCATTTCCTCGATAAAATCGGCTACCCTCTCCCTTTTCATGTTGCATCCCGACGGAAGGGGCAGGGGAGAGTGGGGCGAAATCCCGTACGACGCGAATCCGAGCCACACGGCCGTAGCGACAAACTCCTCCATGTCGCATCTGCCGTCGCAGTACGGCGTGTGCGAGTGATAATTGGTCAGCCGATGATTTTCAGCAGGCGTTTCCATTTTGCAGGCGGCGGTTATCTCTTTTCAATCAATGCAAAGTCCACCTGACGTTTCTCCATGTTTACGCGGGCTATGCGTATCTTCATCGGGTCGCCGAGGCGGTATATCTTGTGTGTGGAACGTCCGCGGGCGCAATAGTTCTTTTCGTCGAACTCATAGAAGTCATCGTCGAAATCCCTGAACGGAATCATTCCCTCGCACTTGTTCTCGTCAATCTCCACATAAATTCCGAATTTGTTGATGCCCGAAATCGTACCGTCGTATTCCATGCCGAGCCGGTCGCCGAGGAACTCGGCCTGTTTGTATTTTATCGAGGCTCTTTCGGCATTTGCCGCCGTCATTTCCATATCCGACGAATGTTGGCAAATCTCCTCCAGCTTTTTCTGGTTTACGCTCCGTCCCCCGGCAAGATAACGTTCCAGCAGACGGTGTACCATTACATCGGGATAACGGCGTATGGGCGATGTAAAATGCGTATAGTATGCGAATGCCAGGCCGTAGTGCCCTATATTCTTTGTCGTATAGACGGCTTTGGCCATTGCGCGGATAGTTATCGTCGAAATCAGATTCTCTTCAGGTTTCTCCTTTGCCTTGTGCAGCATCGAGTTTATCGATTCGGTAAGCTGGTTGCGCGTACCGTCCGTTTTCAACGTATAACCGAGGCGGCGTACGAACTTCGACACGTCGTTCATCTTTTCCGTATCGGGCAAATCGTGGACGCGGTAAACGAACGACTTTTTGGCCTTTCCTTTCGGTACTTTGCCTATGGCTTCAGCTACCGTGCGGTTTGCCAGCAGCATAAACTCCTCGATAAGTTTGTTGGCATCCTTCGATTCCTTGAAATATACGCTTACGGGCTTGCCGTTTTCGTCTATGTCGAAGCGCACCTCACACCTGTCGAAATCGATTGACCCGTGCGAAAAGCGGCGTTTGCGGAGCTTGTGCGCCAAATCGTTCAGTTTCGACAATTCCGTTACATATTCCCCTTCGCCCTTTTCCAGAATCTCCTGAACCTCTTCGTAGGCGAAGCGGCGGTCGGAGCGGATTACGCACCGTTTTATCCTCGATGAAACAATATCGGCATCGTCGTTCATTTCGAAAATCGCAGAGAAGCAGAACTTCTCCTCGTCCGGGCGGAGCGAGCAGAGTTCGTTGCAAAGCCTTTCAGGCAACATCGGTATAGTCCTGTCCACGAGATATACCGAAGTAGCCCTTTGGTACGCCTCCTTGTCTATTATGCTGTCCGGTTTTACATAATACGATACGTCGGCAATATGCACGCCCACTTCGGTATTGCCGTTGTCGAGCCTCCTTATTGAAAGGGCATCGTCAAAATCCTTCGCATCCTTCGGGTCGATAGTAAATGTGGTAACCCCTCTGAAATCCTCGCGGCGGGCAATCTCGTCGGCCGGCAGCTCGTCGCTTATCTTGTCGGCCGCCTCCTCAACCTTTTGCGGATACCTGTACGGAAGTCCGAATTCCGCCAGAATAGCGTGCATCTCGGTATTGTTCTCCCCCGGAGTACCGAGTTTGTCCACAACTTCCCCCACGGGGTTGTTCTCCCACGGTTCCCAGCTCGTAATACGCGTAACCACCTTGTCTCCGTCGAGTGCGCCGTGCAGTTTGTCGAGCGGTATGTAAATGTCGCAGTCCAGTACGCGGTTGTTCGTTACAAGAAAAGCATAATGTTTCTTTACCTCTAAAACCCCCACAAACGTATGTTCGGCACGTTCCTTTATGCCCGACACACGTCCCTCCAAATCGTGCCGGCGGCGTTTGGTAAGCAGTACATACTCCACCTTGTCGCCCGTGAGAGCATGAAGCGAATCCTCCTCCTTTACGGCAATCGGTTCGCCTCCCCCTTCCGGGATGATAAAATGCCCGCCGTGCCCTTTTCTCTGGAAAGTCCCCTCGCGCAAGTCCTTTTTCGGATTGCGGCGGTAGCGTCCCGGGTCGGGTTCGCACAAGAACTTGTCGCTGCACATCTGTTGCAGGATACGGGCAACTTCGCATTTTTCGGGTTCGGTTTTGGCATCTATGCCTCTCGAAACCTGCTTGTAGTTGTATATGTTGGACGGACGTTCGTTGAAGAATTTCTCTATTCTCTTAATCATCTCGCTCTTTGTAAGCCGTTTCCGCTCCTTACCCTTGCTCTTTTTGTTCATGCTCATTGTATTCGTATGTTTGTAGTGGACACTTGCCGTCGGGAGAGTCCGATAGCCGTATCGGCATCTTCAGCCGCCGTTACAGCAAAGTAAACAATAATTTCCGTAATATAAACCTGTATGTGCCGCAAAAATTACCCGTTGAAGCAGATAATGCGGATATTGTCGCAAATAATCCCTTTCATGTAGAGCATCCCTATCCTGCATTCGAGGCATCTCCGTTTTGAGCAATATCCGTTATACAGTTCTACCATTGCCTGCGAAGCCAGCGCATTGTCGCACGGCATTCCGTACGCCGCGAACCTTTTCGTTATATGGTTTCTTTCCGGACGGCAGTTTTCAATCAGCGATACGGCGCGGTCGGCATAAACATCGTTTCCCTGTCGGCACGAATAAGCGTACAGCAGCGGAGCTATGCCGTTAATCAGGACAATATCGTTCCCGCCCCGCCCGAGGCTCTTTTTTACCGGAGGCGTTTCGCGGCCGAAAGTATAATGCGTATCCCAGTAGTCGTCGAGGTAAAAATCGAAAATATCCCTTATTTCCGATGCGTCCCGTGCATCGGTTATCCTTGCGAAGATACCGTCGAAACGTGTAATAAACTTTGCGAGAAAAGCAATCCTCTGGTGCGGGAAGTTCGACGGGCGTACACCGCTGAAACGCCATTTCTCCTTTCCCTCTATCGGCGAAAGAGAAAACTTGCGGCTCAAAAAGCCGAACTCGTTGCAGAGGCGGTTCGTGTAGCCGTCGTTCCCCTCATCCGGTTTGCCGAGCAGTCCGGCGCAGCCGAACAGCATTGCTTCCGTTTGAAAAAGCGAGTCGGCATGTTTGCGCAGAAAGCCGAGCGGCAACCGTCGGGCAGTCTCCTCGAACGGGTCGCCGTTGATTCCGAAACCCAGACTGCGGGCAATCGACACGTAACAGACCTCTTCCCAATCACCGTTGTACAGTTCCAGCCATTTTAGAATCCTCGTACTCTTGTTCTGGAGGCGTTCCAGCGCCAGCGACGTAAACAAATCGGCGGCGAACAGCGGCGGCAATTGCGTCATAGTCCCGCCGCACGGAGCCTCCTCCGTTTTCGAACGCAGGTTTCGCGCCGCCTCCTTTATTTCGCGGCCTATTTCAACCAACAGAGTAGGAGAGGAGGAGTTCCATTTGCGTAAATCACCGTCGGCTTCCGCCACCGTTAAAATAACATTCCCCGTCTTCCCTCCCTTCGGCGACGGCGATACCGCCACGTTCCCCGAAGTCCGTTTGCCGTCCGTTTCAATTACGGCGCCAGCGAACACCCCGCTTCCGCACGACGTTTCCCGACCGGGAGAAACCACTCTCAATCCCCTGCCGTCGCAGCATCGCAGCGACTCTCTCTTCAGCAGGTTGTTTCTCCAAATAAAAGCAAGAATATCGTCCATTTCCGCGGTTACACCTTTTTATCCATAAAAGCTAATGCGAATATAGCGAAATAATCCGTTACATGACGAAAGGAGACGCGTCGAAATTTTCGGCACGTCTCCAGTCCTCTCCCGTAAAGGAGAATATGTCAGAATTAATAAACCGTGTTCTGCGGGTCGAAGTTTGTCCAGCCGCTCATCCAGTTGTTCGATGCGCTCTCCTCGGGAGCGAATGCGCCGCGGTAGCTTACGTGCGAGAAGAAGGCATCCTGTACGTATGCGTGGCTCCAGTCGGCACCCGAAGCAAGAGGAGAAGTAGAGCTCGGACAGAAGTCGGGATTGTTTATATTCAGAGGGTCGCCCTGCAACATAAGTTCGGCGAGCGATGCGAGAGGCTGCGAATTCTTTCTTGTCGACTTGTTCCAGTAGTCGGTTACGAAAGTTCCGGCATCGGCGGGATTAACCACGTCGGTACGGTTTTTCGGGTTGAGAGCAGCATCTTGGAAGTTTTTGCGCGTGCCTGCCATAACATTGCCCATAACGTTGCAGAAACCGGCAGTGGCATCCTCCTGAGTGGTAGAACCGCTCTTGTCGTTCTCTATTATCAGACCTATCGGCCACGCTGCGATAACCGAGTTGAAGAGGTTCAGTTCCGAAGAACGGCGAATCTGGACGCCGGTCTGGAAAATACCCATGTCGCTTCCGTGAGTGTTACCCTCGTCCACATAAGTTGCGGGGTTATCGACGGGTCCGAACAGCGACACGTTGGCAAATATCGGACGGGTACGCGGGTCGATAGGCTGGCCTCCCGATTCGTTGTCGCTCTCGAAACCGTTCGATGACGACTTGTCGGCATATTTCGGGTCGCGCAGGCCGACGAGGAACTGCAGTTTCCCGCGGTAACCGTTGTCGGTATCGAAGTCGTCGTCCCATGTTCCCAGAGCCACGAGGTGTTTACAGTTTACAGTTCCCCCGAACCATTCGTAGCTGTCGTCGCCCGAGTACGAAACCTGAACGTAGTCCACCTGCGTACCGCTGCCGACCGAGCCGAAAGTAACGGAGTTTATCTCATTGTCGGTAGAGTATTCAATACCGGCATATTCAACCCTCACGTATTTCAGGATACCCGAGTTGTCGCTGTCGTCGCTACCGCCGTGAGCAGAGCGCACACCCCCTTCAATCGTCATTTCGCCCTTGTTGTTGGTAGCCTTTCCGAGCAGTATTATACCGCCCCAGTCGCCGGGTTTGCGCATTCCCGGAGCTTGAGCCGAAGTAAACACTATAGGGTTGTTCTGTTCCCCCTCGGCAACCAGTCTCGCGCCGCGCTCTATAATAAGGGTGGCCTTACTCTCCTTGTCCCCCTTGATAACCGTTCCCGGTTCTATTGTCAGCGTATTCCCCGCGGTAACATAAACCCACCCCAACAGATTGTAGTTCTTGTCGGCCGTAAGCGTCATGTTCTCGTTTATCTCATAAGCGTTCGAGCCGTCGCCGATGTTTACCGTCTCCTTGTTTGCACCGGAGTTTCCGCCACCGCCCAAATCATCCTCTTTGTCGTTGCACGAAGTCATGCACATTGCCGTCGTTATCGCTGCGACAAGTACGGCACTTTTAAAAATAGCTTTCATAATTCTCGTTTTAAAATAAGTGTGATTCAATTCTTGTTTAAAGTCTCTATATAAATTTTCAGGTTAAAGTTTTACGCTTATGCCGAAGGAGAATGTAGTTCCCGGACGATATTCATAAGTAGTCTGCTCGCGAGTCTGCTTTTCGCCGTTTATCGTAACCGTGGGGAACTGTTTCACCGTTACGGGCTGCGCCAGAATATCCTTTACCGATACCTTTATCTCCACGAACTTCCCGATTTTCTTTGCAATGCTCAAATCGAGCAGGTTGCGCGGCATCTCGTAAGCATCCGGCAGGTCGAAGTCCGTATCCCCGCTGAGCGACGTTGTCTTTCCCACTCCTATAATCCTTTTCCCTATGATGTTGTACATAAGCGAAGCCGACAATCCTATTTTCGGGTTCGACGACGTATAGAACAACCCTGCGTTGATTATGTACGGCGATTGCCCTTGCAGCGGTCTGTCCTTCTCGTTTACAAGTTCCCCTTCGTAAAATTTCAGTCTGCTCAATACCGCCGAAGCGTTGAATACCACGGCGAGGTCGGGCACGCCCACGAAATCGAGAGTCTTTCTCACATCCACCTCAATACCCGCAACGTACGCGCTTTTTGCATTCTCGTAGCTGTATCGGTACGACCCGCCCATATCCACGAAATTCCATTCAATCGGGTTTTTGAAATGCTTGTAAAAAGCCCCGATGCTTACCGTCTCGCCCGGAGCGGGATAAAATTCGTATCTGAGGTCGATGTTGTCTATCTCCGCTATTTTAAGTTCGGTGTTACCCTGAATCTCCGCAAACAGGTCGAAGTCGTAATAGACCGACGGCGACACCTCCCTGAATTCCGGACGGTTTACGGTGCGTCCGTAGGAGAGCCTCATCAAATGCTTCTCGTTGAAGTTGTACGACATGTTCACTGCCGGAAGGATTGAAACCTCGTCGTACCTGTTTTCCGTCATCAGTACGTTCGACGCCGTCATGGAGCGGTCGTACCGTATGCTCATGTTCCACCATTCAACCCTTACGCCCGCGTCAATGTTGAACTTCCCTATCGGAAGAGTCGTTGTAACATACCCCGCTACAATCGACGACTTGCCGTCGTAGGCGTTGTATTTTTCCGTTATCTCGTCGGCATACACCTTGTCATACCCCAGCCATTCGTCGCTCATCATCTCCTCAAACGGCAGCGAGCGGTAATAAAGCCGGTCGTTTACCGACAAGTTGTCGGTGCGGTATGTAAATTCCCTCGGTGTATAGCATCTCATGCGGTATTCCCCATAAACGCCCCCTTTCAGCGTGGCGGCGATGTTCTTTTCCGAGAACTTCTTAGTATAGTCCACAGCGGCCGAAACCACATTATCGTCCAGTTTCTGGAAATACCGCTTTATGTTATCGTTGTAAGTAGCGATGTCGGGCGAAATGTTGCCGTCGACAGGAATACCCCCGAGGTTGCTGACGATACGTCGGTCGGGTTCGTTCTTGTTTGCGTATGCATAACCGGCCGTCCAGTTAATGCGGTTGTCCCCGTCCATGTCGAGAAGGTGCGTACCCGACAGCTGACCCGTATAAGTCATCCTCGACGAATAATACAGTTCGGTCTGTTTCTCGAAATAGTCGCCGCTCACACGGCTTACGCCGTAGCGTTCCGTAAGGCGGTTCTTGCCGAGTATGCTGAACATGTTCCTGAATTCTATCCTGTTTGCGGGGTCAATTTCAAAAAACCAGTTGTTAAGCGCCGACACCATAACATTGTTCGAATACTGGTTGTCGGTATATTCCTTCTCTATCGTCGGAGCGTCCGAAGTTGCGCTGTAAACACCGTAGCGGTTATTCGTAACGTTCTGCAAAGTTTTGTTCTCGTTCTTGTAGTTGGCGGCAAGCGTAACCCCCACGCGACGCGCGATGCGTCTGTTAAGGTCGAAATTGAACTTTATGTCCGGGTAAGGTCTGAAACTCTTGATGCCCCAGTCGTTGTTAAAACCGTTTTTAGTAAAATAAGTGATGCCGTCGGGAGTCTTAACCTCGTCGAGCGAAGCCGGAAAATCCGATGAAAGCGTGCGTTGGCGATTATCCACACCCAGCCAGTCGCTACACGACGGGTTGCCGATGCGCATCTCCCTGAAGTGCGTTTTTGTGTTGAAACCCGTACCGACACCGATGTTGAACGAGTTCTTGTCGGGCATCCCCTTAGTCCCTATTTTTATGAAACCACCGCAAAAATCGCCGGGCAAGTCGGCCGAATACGACTTTGCGACAACAATATTGTCGATGCTCCCGCTCGGGATAATATCGAACGAAAAAGCCCTTCCGTCAGCCTCGCTGCTCGGCGCCACACCCCCGTTAATCCATACATTGTTGTAACGCTGCGACAGGCCGCGAACAATAATGTATCTGCCGTCGATAAGCGAAACCCCCGGAATACGTTTGACAGCCTCCCCGGCATCGCTGTCGGCAGTCTTCGCAATCTGTCCGCCGGAAATACCCGAAGTTACCGAAGTAGAAAGACGCGTAGAAGTAAGAATCCCCGCCTCGCTGTTAGTCTTGCGGCGGGCGGTAACCATCACCTCGTCCATCGTAATATCCTCGCTTTTCATCCTGATTGCAACGGGCGAATCCGCAGCCCCGTTTACCCTCATGCTTACCTCTTTGTAACCGATGTAGTTCACCGTAACAACAACAGGAAAAACCGTTCCGTCAGGAATACTCAACGAAAAATTACCGTCAATATCCGTTATCGCCCCGCAGTCGGGCTTACCGTTCAAAACAACCGAAGCCCCTATAATCCCTTCGCCGTTCGACGCATCAGTAACCCCTCCCTTTATAACCGTCGAGGCGATGCCCGAAAGCGAGCAGAGCAAAAAGCAACATACAATAAAAAAACTCTTCATAACAAATCTCTATCCTCTTTTAAAATCCGATGCAAAGCTACGGCGGTGCTATTACGAAGGCGTTACGATACTGTTACGTTGCCGTTAAGCTACTGTTACGAAATTGTTAAGCACGAAGCAGGGCAATTTTGCTCCGCCCGCGTTGCAGATTCACCATATAATATTTAACTTTGTTCATCAACCGCGATTCTGCCGTCAAAAGCAGAACAGCAAAAAAAAGAAACATGGCAGTAAACTATTATTCCGAAGGAGTACCCGTTCCCCCGTTCCGCCGCCGCGAGCTCACTGCGTGGATAAAACAGGTGGCGGCGTCGCACGGCAAGAAGTGCGGAGAAATATCGTACATATTCTGCGACGACGGCAAGATACTGGAAGTAAACGAAGAGTATTTGCAGCACGACTACTATACCGATATAATCACGTTCGACTACACCGAAGGCAACACCATATCGGGCGACATATTCATAAGCCTCGACACCGTGTCGAGCAATGCCGACAAGTTCGCGCAACCGTACAGCCGCGAACTGTTACGTGTGGTAATACACGGCATACTCCACCTGTGCGGCATAAACGACAAGGGAGAAGGCGAGAGGGAGATAATGGAGCAGGCCGAAAACAACGCCCTCGCCCTTATAGACATCCCCTCTCTATACAAAAAAGAGGTATAAGCAGCGATTTCAGTTATCCGGATATAAGCAGGGTTGGCAAAAGGGCAAAGCAATAGAAATACCCGAGCGCCCTGCAGAGCGCATCCACCATTCACACCCCTTCCGATTCAGACAAACCGTTATATATCCGTTACGCAACATGCATTTAGCGGCGGTTGAAGGCAACAATGCCGAACTCTGCCTACCCGTGCACTCCCCCCTTTGCTGTTGTGCAGCACGGCATATCGCATTAGCTCGATACTTTTTACTAATTTTGCAAAGCACAATCATTGCCATATATGAGATACGATTACGACATAATAGTTGTAGGAGCAGGACATGCAGGGTGCGAAGCGGCGGCAGCGGCAGCAAACCTCGGCTCGCAGACCCTGTTGATAACGATGGACCTCAACAAGATAGCACAGATGAGTTGCAATCCTGCAATAGGTGGTATAGCTAAAGGGCAGATAGTCAGGGAAATAGATGCTTTGGGCGGCTATACGGGAATTGTTACCGACGCAACGGCCATACAGTTCCGCATGCTGAACCGCTCCAAAGGTCCTGCCATGTGGAGTCCGCGTGCGCAAAGCGATCGCCGCCGCTTCATCGACAAGTGGCGTTCCATACTCGAAAACACCCCCAACCTATACATGTGGCAAGACACCGTGTCATCGCTACTCGTCAGCGGCAAAAGCGTGTGCGGTGTAAAAACGATGTTGGGCGTAGAGTTCCGCGCGCGTTGCGTGGTGATAACCTCAGGTACGTTTCTCAACGGACTGCTACATATAGGGCGTACGCAGATACCCGGCGGCAGAATCTCCGAACCGGCATCGTACGGATTGACTGCGCAGCTTGTAGAACTCGGAATACCGTCGGGGCGCATGAAAACCGGAACACCCGTCCGAATCGACGGTCGCAGTATCGATTTCTCGCTGGCCGAAGAACAGGGAGGAGAATCCGATTTCCATAAATTTTCATTTCTCGAAACCCCAACGAGAGTATTGAAGCAGCGCAGTTGCTGGAGCATTTATACAAACGAAAAAGTCCACGACATACTGCGTGAAGGATTCCCCGACTCGCCCCTCTATAACGGTCAGATAAAAAGCATCGGCCCCCGTTACTGCCCGAGCATCGAAACCAAACTGCATACATTCCCCGACAAGGACAAGCACCAGCTTTTCCTCGAGCCCGAAGGAGAAGAGTGCAACGAATATTATCTGAACGGTTTTTCGTCGTCGCTTCCGATAGACATACAGATTCGAGCCCTCCGGCAGATACCGGCGTTGCACAACGTACAGATATACCGTCCGGGCTATGCGATAGAGTACGACTATTTCGAACCCGAATATCTGAACCATACGCTCGAGAGCAAGATTGTCGATTCGCTCTTCCTCGCAGGACAGGTAAACGGCACCACAGGATACGAAGAAGCGGCGGGGCAGGGTATAGTAGCCGGAATCAATGCCCACCTCAAATGCCACGGCGGAGGCGAATTCGTGCTCTCGCGCGACGAAGCATATATAGGGGTGCTTATCGACGACCTCGTAACAAAAGGAGTGGACGAACCATACCGCATGTTTACTTCCCGAGCCGAGTACCGCATACTGCTCCGACAAGACGATGCCGATATGCGTTTGACCCCCAAATCGCGAGAGTTGTCGCTTGCATCGCAGCAACGCTTCGATATGCTCGAATCAAAACGCCGTAATCGCGACCGCCTGATAGAATTTTGCCGCAACTATTCGGTAAAGGCCGAATATATAAATGCAGGATTGGAGCGGCTCGGGACAACACCGTTGAAACAAGGTGTGAAGTTGATTGACCTCATCCTGCGGCCGCAGATAACCATATACGACGTGGCGGAGTTGATACCGCGTTTAAAACGCGAGATAGAAAAGATTGCCGACCGTCGGGAGGAGACAGTAGAGGCAGCCGAAATTTTGATGAAGTACGAGGGGTATATCGAGCGCGAACGGCTGATAGCCGACAAGATTTCGCGCCTCGAAAATATTCGCATAAAAGGGAAATTCGATTATTCGACAATTACCCAGCTAACAATAGAGGCACGTCAGAAACTTGCCCGAATCGACCCCGAGACAATAGCACAGGCCGGCCGCATACCCGGAATATCGCCGAGCGACATAAATATACTTTTGCTTCTTTTGGGGCGTTGATATTCTTTGGTTTGAAAATGTTCCACGTGAAACAATTCGAATTTGAACAACAATGCAACAGGCGTTCGACAGAATAAAAAGCATTATTTCCACACTGCCCGAATCTCCCGGCGTGTATCAGTATTTCGATAAGGACGGGCGCATAATATATGTAGGGAAAGCAAAAAATCTGAAACGCCGCGTGTCGTCCTATTTCAACAAAACGGCGCAGAGTATTAAAACTGCGGTAATGTTGAGGCATGTCGCCGACCTTAAATATATAGTGGTGGGGAGCGAAGAGGATGCCCTGCATCTCGAGAACTCGATGATAAAAGAGTATCAGCCGCGTTACAACGTACTGTTGAAAGACGACAAGACCTATCCGTGGATAGTAGTAAAAAAAGAGCACTTCCCCCGCATATTCCTTACCCGTAATGTGGTAAAGGACGGTTCGAAATACTACGGGCCATACGCAAACGTAAATCTGGCCAAAGTAATAATAGCCCTTATAAAACGCCTCTATCCGATTCGCTCGTGCAATCTGATGCTTACCGACGACAATATCCGAAGAGGCAAATTCTCGAAATGTCTCGAATACCATATTAAAAACTGCGCCGCTCCGTGTACGGGCGAGGAGAGTGCCGAAACATACGACGAATATATCCGACAGGCACGGCAGATTCTGAACGGCGAAACCGCACGGTTGTCGGCATATCTGAAAGAAGAAATGCTTAAGCTGGCAGGCGAACTGCGGTTTGAAGAGGCGCAGAAAATAAAAGAAAAACTGGAACTGCTCGAAAACTACCGTTCAAAATCGGTAATAGTAAACTCGAGTGTCCACAATGTCGATGTCTTCGGGTACGACGAAGAAGACGACACGGCATACATAAACTATCTGCATATAAAAGAAGGGTCGATAGTGCAGAGCATGACAATATCGTACAGGAAGAGGATAGACGAGACGCGCGAAGATTTGCTTATGATAGGAATAACCGAATTGCGCAGTCGGTTCGGAAGCACCGCAAAAGAGATAATCGTGCCGTTCGAGACAGGAGTGGAGAGCAGCAGTTATATTGCGGTAGTTCCGCAGAGAGGCGACAAAAAACAGTTGCTGGAAATTTCCGAACGCAATGCACGCCAATATAAAATCGACAAGCTGAAACAATCGGAAAAACTCAACCCCGAACAGCGTACAACGCGTCTGCTTAAACAGGTGGCGGTCGACTTTCGCCTGTCCGAGTTGCCGCGACACATGGAGTGTTTCGACAATTCCAACATACAGGGAACAAATCCCGTTTCGTCGTGTGTGGTTTTCAAGGACGGGAAACCCGCAAAAAAGGAGTATCGGCATTTCAACGTAAAGACGGTCGAGGGAGCAAACGACTTCGCCACCATGTACGAGGCGGTATATCGCCGCTATAAAAGATTGAGCGAAGAGATGCAGCCGTTGCCGCAGCTTATAATAATAGACGGAGGCAAAGGACAGCTGCATTTTGCGGTGGAAGCGTTGAAGGATCTGAACCTGTACGGGAAGATTGCCATTGCCGGAATAGCCAAGCGGCTCGAAGAAATCTATTTCCCCGAAGACCCTGTACCGCTCTATATCGACAAAAATTCCGAATCGTTGAAAGTCGTGCAGCGAATGAGAGATGAAGCCCACCGTTTCGGCATAACCCACCACCGCAACAGGCGAAGCAAAGGGCAGGTGGCATCCGAGCTCGATTCCATACCCGGAATAGGAGAGAAAACACGCGAAACACTGCTGAAACATTTCAAGAGCCTGAAACGGCTCAAAGAGGCAACTTTCGATGAACTCGTCGAAACGGTAGGAGCGGCAAAAGCGCAAAAACTGGCATCCTATTTTAATCCCTCATCGGCACACGGAGAAGAATAAATTTTTTAATTTTGTATCGGCAAAACAGAAACTATAAGCGATGCGCGTAGTAATACAACGAGTAACACATGCCTCCGTAACCGTAAGCGGAGAGGTAAAAGGAGCAATCGGAAACGGACTGTTGGTATTGCTGGGAGTAGAACCCGGCGACACTGCCGACGATTTGAAGTGGCTTTGCAACAAAACGGCGAATCTGCGCATCTTCGACGATGCCGACGGCGTAATGAACCTCTCGGTGCAAGATGTCGGCGGCGATGTTCTGGTCGTAAGTCAGTTTACGCTGCTCGCATCCACCCGTAAAGGCAACAGGCCGTCATATATACGAGCCGCAGCACCGTCAATTTCCGAACCCCTGTATGAAGAATTTTGTTCGGAGATGGAGCGGATTCTCGCAAAACCCGTAGGGCGCGGAGTCTTCGGCGCGGATATGAAGGTGGAACTGCTCAATTCAGGGCCCGTAACTATAATAATCGATTCCAAAATAAAGGAATAATGACTATAAAAGAAGCACAAGATACTGTAAATCAGTGGATAATGCAATACGGTAAACGCTATTTCAACGAACTTACCAATATGACCGTATTGACCGAAGAGGTAGGCGAAGTAGCCCGCATAATATCGCGGCGTTACGGCGAGCAGTCGTTCAAGGCAGGAGAAGAGAATGCCGACCTCGGCGACGAGTTGGCCGATGTCATGTGGGTCATAATCTGTCTGGCCAACCAGACAGGAATAGACCTGACGGAAGCGTTCGAGAAAAACGTGGCGAAAAAGACCGGGCGCGATTCGGAACGTCATTTGAAAAATCCCAAACTTTGATATATTATGGATAAATACAACGAAGCAATCGCAAAATTCGATACTAATATCGACGATGAGCGGGTGAAATACGAAGTGGAGAAGATTCTCGACGAGCATTACAAGGAAAACTGCACGCGCGAGGTCTATTCATTCATCCTGTCGTGTCTCGATTTGACGTCGCTCAATATCACCGACAACGACGAAACGATAACCGCATTCGTCTCCAAAGTAAACGATTTCGAGAACACCTGTCCCGATATGAATCCCGTGGCGGCAATATGCGTCTATCCCAATTTCGTAACCACGGTACGTGCCGCACTCGACGTATCATCGGTAAAAATAGCGTCGGTTGCAGGCGGGTTTCCGTCGGCGCAGACCTATTCCGAGCTCAAGACCGTTGAGGCAGGACTCGCACTGCACGACGGCGCGGACGAAATAGATATGGTTATGAATATCGGCAATTTTCTCGGCGGCAACTATCAGGAGCTGTGCGACGAAATATCCGAAATGAAAGAGACATGCCACGATGCCAGGCTGAAAGTGATAATCGAGACAGGAGTATTACCGTCGATGACGTCCGTAATGAAAGCCTCCATACTGGCGCTCTATTCAGGAGCCGATTTCATAAAGACCTCCACAGGCAAGAGCGCAGTCGGAGCAACCCCCGAAGCCGTATATGTAATGGCGAAAGCCGTAAAAGAGTATAGCCGCATGTACGGGACACGTGCAGGAATAAAGGTGGCAGGAGGAGTAAGAACAGCAGCCGAAGCCGTAAAATATTATACAATAATAAAAGAGGTGTTGGGCGAAGAGTGGCTCACAAGCGAATATTTCAGAATAGGAGCGTCGAGTCTTGCCGATTCCCTGCTGTCGGCAATAGAAGGAAAAGAGATACGCTTCTTTAGCAAATAACCTGTCGCAGTACCGCTCCGCAATTCAAAAAAGCAACTGCGTCGCACATATAGCCCGCATGCCGGTCGGGTAAAACCGCCGGTATCCGCCCCGCAACCCTCCGGGAGATGCGGGGCGAATTAGTTTCCGGATTTATCCCTGTACGGTTTTATACGCGTAAAGGAATAGAGTCGAGCAGGAGAGGTGCTAAGGACGGAAGTGCCGAATAGTTACGAGACAGAGATAATCATTATGCAGTCAGTCGGGCAGAAGATGTAGCCTTACCGTACCGTTGTTTGTATGGAATATGAAAAATGAGGAATATACGATAAATCCGTTTTTACGGATATGGCGGCAGAACCGCAATTTCAATAATTCCTTACCGTAATATAGTGCAGGATGTTTATCAGCGAATCGGTTATCTCGTTCTTCCCGAACGGAGCCAGTTCCGCTATCGCTTCAGCCTCGAGTCGCTTCATTGTCTCTTCGGCGTATTCTATGCCGCCCATTTTCTTCGCGTATTCTATAAGGGTGGCAATCTCCCCCTGTGTCAGCCTCTCTTTCGACAGCAGTGCGCGCATGTCGGAGTTTTCCCTGTCATTGCCCGTTCTTATCGCATAGATAAGCGGCAGCGAAACTTTCCCTTCGGCCAGATCCGACCCTGTCGGTTTGCCGAGTTTCTCGTTGGTAAAGTAGTCGAAAATATCGTCCTTAATCTGGAAGCAGAGTCCCAGCTTCTCGCCGAAAGTTGAAAGAATCTCAACCTCTCTTTCCGATGCGCCGTTCGATATCGCCCCCATTTTCATACACGACGAAAACAGCGAAGCGGTCTTCTGGTTTATTACGTTGAAATATCTCTCCTCGTCTATCGTGTGGCTGTCGGCCGTTTCAATCTGGTCTATTTCGCCTCGGGCGAGTTCTTTGCCCAGTTCGGCGATTATGTTTATAATCGATGTATCTCCCGTAGCTATTGCAGCCTTAAGTGCGCACGAAACGAAATAGTCGCCCACCAGTACCGACACGCGGTTGTCCCATATCGAATTGACCGAACGGCGGCCTCTTCGGGCAGGCGATTCATCGACAACGTCGTCGTGTATGAGACTTGCGCTGTGCAACAGTTCCACAGCCACGGCGGCGTCGAGAGTGGCGCGGCTTATTTGTCCGAAAAGTTTGGAACTCAATATCACCAGCATCGGTCTTATCTGTTTCCCCTTAGCCTCAAGGAAATAGTCCGTAACGCTTTTAAGCAGGGAATTGTCCGATTTCAGCGAGTCGGAAAGAGCGTCATTCAGACGTGCCATCTCCTCTTTTATTGATTCTCTTATTTCAGCTTCGCTTTTCATTCTACAACAGGCGATATTCCGTATTCAACCAAGGGACAAAATTAGCAATAAATAAACAGATATTTATCCCTTTGTTGTAAATTTACCCAAAAATTAAATCAAAAGCAGCTATATGCAGAAGAGACTCTTCCTTTTAGATGCGTATGCGTTGATATACCGTTCGTATTATGCGTTCATAAAAAATCCGAGAATAAACTCAAAAGGAATAAACACGTCGGCGATATTCGGCTTCGTCAATACGCTCGAAGAATTGTTCCGCGTGGAACACCCCACGCATTTAGCCGTAGCGTTCGACCCCCCCGGCCCTACATTCCGACACGAACTTTTCGATGCATACAAGGCGCAGCGCGAAGAGACCCCCGAAGATATACGCCGTTCCGTACCCGTAATAAAAGACGTTATACGGGCATACAACATACCGTTGCTCGAAGTTCCCGGGTACGAAGCCGACGATGTGATAGGGAGCGTGGCGGTGCAGGCCGAAGCAGCAGGATTCGAAACCTACATGATGACACCCGACAAGGACTTCGGGCAACTCGTAACCGACAAGATATTCATATACAAACCCAAGTTCGGCAGTACAGGATTCGAAATCCGCGGAGCAGAAGAAGTAAAAGCGCGGTACGGACTCGAATCGCCGGGACAGGTAAAAGACCTGTTGGGGCTGATGGGCGATGCCTCCGACAACATTCCCGGATGTCCCGGAGTAGGAGAGAAGACCGCATCGAAACTTCTTAAAGAATACGGCAGCGTAGAGCAGCTGCTCCTATCGACCGATACACTTAAAGGAGCGTTGAAAACCAAGATAACCGAGAATGCCGAAAAAATCCGATTCTCGAAACTGCTTGCGACGATAAGGACAGATGCCCCGATAAAATTCGACGAAGAAGCATTGCTCGTATCAGAACCCGACACGAAGCAACTCGCCGAGATATTCTCCGAACTGGAGTTCCGAAATCTGGCCGAAAGAATAACCGGGCGCGTCGCCCGACACGAAGAGCCCAAACAGGCAAAAACACAACCCTCTCTCTTTGACGTATTTGAAGGAGAGGACGGAGATGATGCAAAATATTCGACTCTCGACAAGTCAAAAAACCGTGAGCACATATATTATCTTATTGACAATGAGGAGAAAATATCCGAATTGACGGAAAAATTAAACAACGCGGAATATTTCGCAATAGATACCGAAACCACATCCACCGAGCCGATGAGGAGCGAATTGGTAGGAATGTCGTTTTCCATGCACGAAGACACCGCATATTATGTCCCCGTATCGGCCGACAGAAAAAAAACCGTCGAGTTGCTCGAAAAATTCCGACCCTCGCTCGAAAACCCCCGAATACTCAAAATAGGGCAAAACATAAAATACGACTACATCGTACTGAAAAAGTACGGTATCACAATGCAGGGCGAATTTTTCGACACTATGGTGGCGCACTACCTGTTGCAACCCGAGCAGCGGCACAACATGGACTATCTTGCCGAAATCTATCTCGCGCACAAGACCACCAAAATAGAAGAGCTGATAGGCAAGCGCGGCAAAGGACAACTCTCCATGCGCGACGTACCGGTAGAAGAAGTCTGCGAGTACGCCGCCGAAGATGCCGACATAACCTTACGCTTAAAGAGAGTATTCGAACCGATGATAAAAGAGCAGGGATTGGAGAAACTCTTTTACGAAATAGAGATGCCGCTTGTGAAGGTACTTGCCGACATGGAATACGAAGGCGTGAGGATAGATACGGAAGTGATGTCCGAAATATCAGTAGGGCTCACACGCAGCATCGAGATAGCCGAAGAAAAAATCTACGGCATGGCCGGCGAGAAATTCAATATAAACTCATCACGCAAAGTAGGCGAGATACTCTTCGACAAGTTGCGAATCGATGAAAAAGCGCGCAAGACCAAGCAAGGGCAATACTCCACCACCGAAGAAATACTCGTCAAGCTCGCCCCGCGGCATCCCATAGTAGGGTTGATACTCGATTACCGCGGACTGCGCAAGTTGCTTACCACATACGTAACCGCGCTGCCCGAGCTGATAAACCCCGAAACCGGCAAAATCCACACCTCATACAACCAGACGGTAACCGCAACAGGGAGGTTAAGTTCCAGCAACCCCAATCTCCAGAACATCCCCATACGCGAAGCCGCAGGGCGGGAGATACGCCGCGCCTTCGTCCCCGACGAAGGCAGCCTCTTTTTCTCGGCCGACTATTCGCAGATAGAACTTCGCATAATGGCGCACCTCAGCGGCGACGAGCACATGACCGAATCATTCAGGAAAGGCGAAGACATACACGCGGCGACAGCCTCCAAAATATACAAGGTACCGATAGGCGAAGTAACCCCCGAGATGCGTCGTCGGGCAAAAACAGCCAATTTCGGAATCATATACGGAATCTCCGCATTCGGGTTGGCCGAGCGTCTAAACATAACCCGGACAGAAGCAAAAGAGTTGATAGACGGATACTTTGCCACATTCCCGGCCGTAAAAGCCTATATGGACAAAAGCATAGAAGTAGCGCGCGAAAAAGGGTACGTCGAGACCATAACCGGCCGCAAGCGGATGCTGCCCGACATAAACTCCCGCAACAGCGTGGTAAGAGGCTATGCCGAGCGCAATGCCATAAACGCGCCGATACAGGGAAGCGCGGCCGATATAATAAAAATAGCCATGGTACGGATAGCCGACCGCTTCAAAAAAGAAGGCATAAAAGCAAAAATGCTCATACAAGTACACGACGAGCTCGACTTTTCAGTCCCCTTAAACGAAAAAGAGCGAGTAAAGCAAATCGTCGAAGAAGAGATGTCGGGTGCATATCGTATGAACGTACCCCTCGTAGCCGATACCGGCGAAGGGAAAAACTGGCTCGAGGCACATTAGCCACGCCTTAAGCGTACAGCAGTGGCGCGCATCCGCCGCGCAAAACAGGTAAAAACCGCAGACACGCCCTGTTTGTACGGACAACGAACGCCCATCCCCGCAACCGATGCGCTGCCTGCGGCAGGCGTGCCGTCCGTCGTGCAGATTGGCGGATAATCCATGTGTCGTTTTTGCCGGCAACATTCCGGTTACGACATATAACACCACATCGTGATAAAAAGCCGAGAAGAGATAACGGTCATACACCCTCTCCTCACTTCCGTACAGTAACAGTACCGAGCGAAAATCCGAATGCGACGACGCCCCGAAAATCGCAGTGCGACCTTCGGGGCGTCAGTCATTCCTTAAATCCACCCGTTATGCAGGGAATGTGCGTTTACTTGTTCTGTTTCCCTTTCTCCGCTTCCCCTTTGGCATTCTTCTTTAACTCTTTGCCGATAATGAAAGAAGCGTAAAGCTGAAGGATGGCAGCCGACAGCAAAAGAGCAACCCATTCGCGCATACCTAAATACATGAATACGGCGGCGGCCGTTATCAGCAAAGCCGAAAAAAGTTCGAGCCGCAGAGCCCGTTTCAGTCTCAACGGCATTTCATCCAGGCGGCGGGTCATTCTTGCTATCATCAGCAATATTCCGCCGGCGCCCAGCATCCACGGAGAAACCTCCTTGTAAAACATAAACAAAACCGTTGCCGCAAGAATAACTATTGCGGCGATAAAAGTCATCAGACCTCTGCTATTTTCCGTCATTCTCCTTAATTATAATATATATGTCTTCGTTCGGCGATTTCATGCCGTATTTTTCCCTTGCAGTCTTTTCAATCTCCCGAACATCGTGTTTCATGCTTTCAATTATCAGACTGTCTCTGTTTATTCGCTCGATGTACGTCTTTTTCTGTTCCTTCAGAAAATCTATTTCGTTTTGGTATTTAACCCTTGCAATAAAGTTGTTCTTGTCGAAGAACGCCATGTAAACAAGAAACAGTATTACGGCATACACCAGCCACCATTTCCTGAAGTTGCATAGAGTCGATTTCCCGAACAAGCCAGACATTACAAGATTAGAATTTATACCGGTGCAAACTTACTAAAAACTCTCGACAAAACTATTTGCAAGTCTTTACCAAAGAGATAAAACAACTAAAACGGCAAGAAAGATGAACCATATGTGTATAAAAAATGTTATTTTATCTTAAGCAATACATGCAGATATAAGAAAAACAGATACCTTGCATAACTTTCGAGAACAAAGGTACTTATAAGGTGTTATATAAAAATATTCATGACACCCGTAATTTTGTACAATTATACATGTTTCGCATGCAAAGGAGGCTTTCCGTGTTTGTTTGTGTGTAATAGTTAAAATTTTATTTATGGTGTTAAAATATTTGCCCATGATTACCGCGTGTTATAACTTTGAAAAAATCAAAAACAAATAACAGTATGAAAAAAGTTTTATCTCTTTTTGCCGCATTTGCATTGCTAAGCTGTGCGAATGCATTCGCTCAGACAGAACCGACGCATACGAATTACGTAGAGTTGGGTTCTGATTCTAAGGCGTGGTATCAGGCATACAATTCATGGCAGGCCGGTACTCCGCTTTATAATGGTACCGAAGATGCAGAGAATGAAAATTTCTTCATCTCGCGTGTAAAACCCCGCGACAGGTTCGTTTATACCAATACTCAGGTAAAAGAAACCCTTAACCCGGCAAGAAAACTGTTGTGGTGGTGTCCTATCGGCGTATCGTCATGGAATGCCGTTCCGTCGTACTTCTTCAACAGCGAGGTCTTCTCGATGTGGAGTTACGTGGATATTTACGGAAACTGGACGGCTCCCATGGTACAGGTTCCGGGTGCTTTCCTCGACATTTGCCACAAGAACGGTGTCGCAGCCAGTCCGGTAGCAGCAATAGCATGGGCTTCAAGACCTTCTACGGGTGATGGCGGAAACGGTTCAATGATTCAGGCTTTGGTCGATGGCGGTTACGACAAGTTCCTCAAATATCTGAACTATTACGGTATAGACGGAATAGGCTGGAACTCCGAGTTCTATTGGTCGGGCATGGGTAGCTACATGAACAACTTCAAGAACCTTATGGGCGACTGCTACGCCAATGCCGACGCATACGGCGTACCTTTGTTCCACAATGCATGGTATTCGTTTACTACCAACAGCGGAGACATAGGCGACTTCAGTTATCTTGGCACGAATTGCGCCGACTGGTTCCACTACAACGGTAAGACAGTATCATCGGCATACTTCCTCAACTACAACTGGGGAGCATCGCTTCTGTCATCATCGCAGAACGTAGCCAACGGATTCGCGGGACGTTCATCATTCGACGTATATGCCGGTATGAACTATCAGGCAGGAGGAACAGTTCCCTGGACAGCATTGAACAACTACGACATATCGGTAGGTTTGTGGGGTGCTCACAATATGAACATGATATACGAGAACAAAGGCGAGAACGGTTCAGCACCGATGCAGCAGCAGAAAACATATCAGTTGATAAGCGAGAACTCGTTTACCGGTTCATCGTATAACCCCGTAAACGCTCCCGCAATAAGCAACAACCTGCTCCACTCGTCGAAAGCCACCAATTTCCACGGCTTCTCGAGCTTTATAGTAGCCCGCAGTTCTCTGACCTGCGACGATTTGGCGAATGACCCGTTCGTAACCTATTTCAACCTCGGAAACGGACAGTTCTTCAATGTAGGAGGCAAGACAACCTTCAACAACGAATGGTACAATATCGGTATTCAGGACTACCTGCCTACATGGCGTTGGTGGTGGACGAAGAGCTTCATGGGCAAAGACGCTTCGAGCGTATCGGAAGATTTGACCGCAGAATTTACATGGGATGATGCATGGTTCGGCGGGTCGTGTCTCCAGATTTCAGGTCAGACCGATGCAGCATATCTGCAACTCTTCAAGACCAAATATGCCACAGCATCCAACGATAAACTTACAATACGTTACAAAGTCGTTTCCGGTAGCGGAACAATGGCATGGGCATGCACAACCGAAGAGAGACTCGGTTCAACAGGAAGCAAGGAAATATCCCGTTCAATAGTATCCAACGCAGCCGTAACCGACGACTGGCAGTTGGTTGAGACTCCCGTAGGAGGACGACAGGGTATAGCAATAGACGGAGCAACATTGGCTTTGATAGGTTTGAAATTTACCAACACCTCTTCCGACTTCAAGGTTTTGATAGGTGAGATTTCTCTTACCCGCGGAACATCGGTTACACCGTCAGCTCCCGTTATAACATCATCCAAGTCATTGGGAAGCAACTATAAAGGTGTCGATTTGAAAGTTATCTTCGACATGGCATCCGAAAAAACCGATCCGGTTTACAATGCAGATGTAAATACATGGTACTTCAAAGTATATACCCAGCAGGAAGACGCAGAGCCTGTAATGTGTACAGCAACCACATCGTGGGCTGCATACGTAGTAGGTGCACCGTATGATGCAGACTTGGGTGGCAAGATAAGAATAGGTGTATCGGCCGTAAGTCTGGACGGAAAGAATGAATCCGAGATAAGCTGGGGTGAATACCAGAGCGTACCGGAAATTTCGATTGTTGAAGGCTTCTCGATAGACAAGCCGGTAATCAAGGCTAACGAAGAGTTTACAATCGGATTCGACGATCCGAATCACGATGCTGCATCATGGGAAATAAAATCCGCAAGTACCGGACAATCGATGTACAGTGTAGTAGCCAACAACTTTACGACGCGACTTGCTGAAGAAGGATTGTACGACCTCCATGTTACAATAAAAGGTAATACCGAAATTTATCGCGGTTATATCCAGATATCTCCGGCAGCTGTAGGTGCAATGCCTTTAATCAATTCTCTTACGGCAAACAACAGCGAAGATCCCATCGATGTTGAAACCGGCGACAATGTAGAGTTTGCATACGTAGGACGTCCCGATGCCGACGGTATGGTATCGCGCGGTATCCAGATGACGACCAACGGATTCGGATTCCCCGTATCGCAGTTCGGATGGTCTTCGGCCGGTACTCAGGCATTCACGATGACATACTGGTTCAATATCAACAGCCTCAACCCGTCTCAAGAAGGAACCACAATGCTTTCGATACGTTCGGCAGCCGACGGATGGCCTATGAACAACTGGGGTTACCTCTGGTGCGACATATTGCCCGACAACCACATCAAGGTAGCTCTCCGTATATCAGGTTCTTCAGAGGTGAATACATCGCAACCGGGTAATGAATTAACAGAAGATTTCGAGTTTACCACAGGAACATGGTATCACATGGCATGGGTATTCGATTACACCGACAAGCGCGAAGCAGCAGTTTATATCAACGGTAAAGAGTTGGGACGCCTTTCCAACCCCACACCTTACACATGGAAAGACTCTTATTACATCTTCCTCGGCGGTACAGCAGCAAACCGTTCTGCTCTCGATGCCAACGTCGATGAGTTCCAGCTTTACAACAAGGCTCTGACACCCGAAGAGATTCAGGCATCCATGAACCACTTCACGCAGGCAGAACTCCCGTCATCGCTTATAGGTTACTGGGATTTCGAGACCGATCCCGAAGCCGACAACACTCTGAAGAGCGTTGGAACCAACAAGAACTATGTTGCAGCGATGTACGAAATAGTCTCTTTGGAAGAGAATGAAATAACTTACGTACCCAAAGAGTTCGCATTTACGACAGGTGCTCCGTTTATCTCCGGTGATATATACGAGATAAAGACCGTTCCGACATGGACATTGAAAGGCGCAAGCGTACAATCCACGTCAGGCGACTGCGCAGCAGGCGAAGCAACCGTATCGTATGCAAGCGAAGGTCAATATACTGCAGTCCTCAAGCTCGAGAACGGTTGGGGTAGCGCAACAAAAGAGTTCTCATACGTAAACGTATCGGCATCATCAGGAATAGAAGAGGTATCGGTTGCAGAAATGCAGGCATTCCCGAACCCGTTCGTAGATGAAGTATATGTACGTTTTGCAGAAGAAGGCGTTTACACGATAGCAGTATATGACGCAAGCGGTCGTCAGATGGGCAGCAGTCAGGTAGATGCAAGTGCAGGAGAAATGATAAACATACCTGTAACCGGAGCATCAGGAATCTACTACATGAAGGTTTATTCCGGCGACACACTGCTCAAGGCGATGAAAGTAATCAAGAAATAAGACTGATTTACATACTGTAACCGGACTCCGGAAGGGATTCTCCCCTTTCGGAGTCTTTTTTATGCCACTTTTTTATTCCCAAATATATTCCCGCCCTTACACCCCTATCTCCACCACCCCTGTCGGATATGCTAAAACGCAGTTCTCATGCACAGTTCCATTGGAAATAATATTCCCGGGTAATCACACTTTAAAACAACGTCTGAAGCATAGAACATGTCGGTAGCATAGATGCAGGATAACCACTTCAAAAAAGCCCGCCAACGTGAAACATAGCGTACGCCAACTCACGGGCAGGCAGCTTCCGCATTTGCCAACTCACGTTATATGCGCAGTACTGACATCATGCGGCAGTGATAAACTTGTGCAGAACATACACGTTTCCCTGTTTGGGAAATGCAAGGAGAGATGCAAGCCGATATCGGGAATGCGCGGAAATATTCATGAAGTTGTGTCCTGTCGGACAACATGCGCTATTTGTTAGTACGGCAGTTCCGGTTTCGCAAAGGTACACGAGGACGTGGATTCATGGGCAATCCAAAAATGACGACACAAACAGCATAAGAAATTGCGCATACCTCCCCGAAAACAGAAGCCGTCATCGAATCTTTAAAAGAGTATTGTTGCGGATGCAGCCCTCGAAATATCATGAAGCCGGAGGCTGCAAACCGCTCACGACAAACGGCAGCGGTGCGCCTGATAAAGAAACCGTCCCTCCCTGAAAATACGTACAGGTTATTTGAAAAATATGTAAGCGACGAAGATTGCGGCGATGATTCCGGCGAGGTCTGCCAGCAGGCCGTATCCCGCGGCGTAGCGCGTCTTTTTTATCCCCACGCTGCCGAAATAGACCGCGATAATGTAGAGCGTGGTATCTGTCGCCCCCTGAATAGTTGAAGCAACGCGGGCAACAAACGAGTCGGGCCCGTAAGTAGCCATGGCATCAACCATCATGCCACGTGCCCCGCTGCCGCTTAGAGGCTTCATAAGAGCCGTGGGGAGTGCGCCGACAAAATCGGTATCGGCACCGCAAGCCTCAACTATGCGCGATATGCCGGAAATAAGGAAATCCATTGCCCCCGATGCTCTGAACACTGCAATAGCCACGAGCATTGCAACAAGGTATGGGATTATCGTTACGGCGGTTTTGAACCCCTCTTTCGCGCCGTCGATAAAAGCATCGTAAACATTTATCCTGCTGCGGACACCTGCAACGAGAAATCCTATTATTATGCAGAACAGCAGCGAGTTTGCGGTAACGGTGGAGTAGAGCGATATTTTTTCCTGCGGGAGCCCCGAGAAGAAATACAATATCCCTCCTATTATGGCGGTCATTGCGACGAGAACGGAAATTATCACCCTGTCGAAAAGATTAATCCGTTGTTTGATGCAGGTAATTATCAAACCAACCAAAGTAGAAACATACGTGGCAATCAAAATGGGCAGGAATATGTCCGACGGGTTTGCCGCACCCATTTGAGCCCTGTAAACCATTACGCTTATAGGTACGAGGGTAAGTCCCGTGGTATTAAGTACGAGGAACATTATCATCGGGTTGCTTGCGGTCTCTTTATCGGTATTTATCTCCTGCATTTCGCGCATTGCCTTAAGGCCGAGCGGAGTAGCCGCATTATCAAGTCCAAGCATGTTGGCCGAAAAGTTCATGAAGATAGAACCGAATACCGGGCTGTTCTTAGGAATATCGGGGAACAGCCTCGAAAAGAACGGCGAAGTAAGTCGCGCGAAGATAGAGATAACCCCTCCGCGTTCCCCTATTTTCATCAAGCCGAGCCAGAGAGAAAGAACCCCTGTCAGTCCGAGTGAAATTTCAAAAGCCGTTTTAGCCGAAGCAAACGAAGAATTCATTATATCCGACCAGATAGACAAATTCCCCCCCGTAACAGTTTCAATTACGGCAACGATAAAAGCTACGAAAAAGAATCCCAACCAGATATAATTAAGAACCATTTGTGTTACGCTTTAAAAATACGGTTAAAAAGGAACGGCAACATTAATTCAGTTATTATCGGCAACAGGCTTTATAATCGACGAATATATCGCGCTCTGGATTCGCGGGCGGATGTTCATCTTCATCAGTTTCGTGTTCCACCTGTGCGGGAAGACCCTGTTGGAGATAAAGATATATATCAGGTCATTATCCGGGTCCACCCAGAATGCGGTGCCAGTATATCCCGTGTGGCCGTAAACCGAGCCGGGCGCTCTGTCCGAAGTAGGGCTTTTATCCACGTCCGTCGTATCCGGTTTGTCGAAACCCAGCCCCCTGCGGCTGTTCGGGCTCTTGCCGTGTGTAAACTGTCTTATACATTCCTCGCCGATATACCTCTCGCCGCCGTAAGAGCCATTGTTCAAGAACATTTGCAGCAGTTTGGCAAGGTCGGTAGCCGTGCCGAACAGTCCGGCATTACCGCTTACACCGCCCGTAAAGCACGCCGTTTCATCATGCGTATAACCCTGCAGCAGCTCCTTACGCATAAAGTCGTCATCCTCGGTAGGGGCAATCTCGTCGCGGGAGAAACGCGACAGAGGGCTGAACCCCGTATGCGTCATTCCCAGCGGAGCATAGAAGAGCGAATCTACATATCGGTCGAGCGGTACGCCCGACACCCTTTCGGCGCACCGTTGCAGCAGCAGGAAGTTTATATCGCTGTATTTGTATTTCTTCGGGCTTTTAGGCTTAATCTTTACAATCTCGGCAAGAATAGTATCCTTTATCGAGTTAAGGGCATATATGCTGTCTGTAATGCGTACAGTATAATCTTTGCACCGTTCCGAAGCGAAAAGGTCGCTGCGCAGTTTTGCATCGGCATTTGCGTAAACCCTCTCGGCAATCTGTATCCTGTATTTATCTTTCCTCCGTCCCGAAAAAAGCGGAGTGTCGTAGCTCGCCGTATCTATCAGCAGCGAAGCCCACGATATACCCGACGGCAGTCCGCTCTCGTGATAGAGAGCCTCTTTGCCCGTAATCTCGCCCACGGGATACCCGTCCAGTTCGGGAAGCGAAACCGACAGCTTGTTTTCAGGGTCGAATTTGCCGTCGCTGCACAGCCGCATTATTGCAGGCAGCGTGGCGGTGCATTTCGTAACCGAAGCGAGGTCGTAAACCGTATGAACCGTTACGGGATTCTTCTCCTCCCCGTTAAGCGTGCCGAAAGCCTTGTTATATACGATTTTCCCGTGGCGGGCAACAAGAACCTGACAGCCGGGATACGCCCCCTCTCTCAGCCCCTCGTTTACAATATCGTCGATAATCCCCAGCGAGTCCCTGTTCATGCCTGCCGCTTCAGGAGGAGCGTATCCGAGCCTCGTAGCTTCGCTCCTTATCCCCGTACCCCGTGCAAACAAACCCGGTATGTTTACCGGCAGAACCCCTTTCGCGCCAAGTCCGCCGAACAACACCTCGGCGGCGCACTCTTCGGCCACCGTTTCATTCTCGTATGCCAGAACCACCGCTTCGGCGTTCCTTATCACGTCGGCATATCTGCCCAGCGAGTACGGCGAAGTGAAGAATACGGCAACGTACCGTTTCCCCTCGCAAGCCTCCCTTACCTGTTGCAGATATTTTGCATTGCCCGAATGTATCGCTGCAATCATTATATGTTCCCCGTCCCCGCTTGTGTTTATGTCGGTATAGTTTCGGCACATCGCAGTAAAAGGCGAGTTGCCGCTGCTCCCGAAATTCATTACGGTAAACCTCTTCTTTTCGATGTTTTTGAACGGGATTATGGAACTGTCGTTTTTCAGCAGAGTTACAGCCCCGGCATATAGCGAATATATCAGTTCTTCGGCCTTTGCCGAATTCAGATCCTTCGTGAGCCCGTTTAAATCAACATTTGAGCTTTCCCTCTCGTGCATGAGGGTATATTTGAACCGCAGCACTTTCTTGACGGCCTTTTCCAGTCTCTCTTCCGACAAAGTCCCGTCGGCGACAGCCTCTTCTATTTCGGCTATGCTTTTAGCTATGTTGAGAGGTTTGAGCAATATGTCGTTTCCGGCGAGCAGAGCCTTAAGAGCCTGTTTGTCGGCGCTTGCCCCTTTCATCTCCAACGCATCGGTAAATACGAGGCCGTTGAATCCCATCCCCTTTTTCAGCAAAGTATCCACAACCAGCGGCGACAGCGACGTCGGCATCCCGTCGGCAGGGTCGAGAGCCGGGATATGCAAATGACCCGTCATAATCCCCTTCATGCCCGCCTCGATATATTTTTTGAAAGGTACGAGTTCTTCGCCGGCAATCTCCTGTAAAGTCTTGTTGTTTACCGGCAGGGTCTTGTGCGAGTCGGCGGCTACGTCGCCATGACCCGGGAAATGCTTCGCCACAGGCAGTATCCCCTCGTCCGACAACCCTCGCGAATAGAGAATCCCGAGGCGTGCTACCTCTTCCGGGCTGTCCCCGAAAGCGCGGCTTCCGATTACCGGGTTGGCAGGGTTGCTGTTTACGTCCATGTCGGGGGCGAAATTCACATGAATCCCCAACCTTCGGCTTTGACGACCAACTTCGCGGCCGTATGCGTAAGTCAGCGAATCGTCGTTTGCCGCGCCAATCGTCATGTTCCTCGGGAATTTGGGCGTGTCGGAAAGGCGCATGGCCAGACCCCATTCGCCGTCGGCAGTTATCAGCAGCGGCACTTTCGATTTATTTTGAGCCAGATTCGTAATTGCTGCCTGTCCTGCGGCCGACCCTTTCGAAAAAAGAAGACCGCCCACCTTGTATGTCTCCACGAAGCGAACCACGCTGTTGCGTGTCGCCTCGTTGTCCGTGGCATTTACCCCGACGATAAAGAGCTGACCCACTCTCTCCTTCGGCGACAAAGTCCTGTAAACCGAGTCGCTCCATGCAACGGCATCGTGCAACTCCTCCCTGCACGGAACTATGTTGCGGACACTTCCTTCACGAGCCGGGAGAGACAAGAAGAGAGCCGACAACAATATGACCCAACTCTTTTTGAACATACAAGAAAAAAATATTTAAGTTAGACGGTTTTTCAAACACGCGCATATATTGCGAAGTTAATAAAAAACCGCGGAAATGTCATCTCTTTTTACCGAAATAACAATCCGAAAAGCAGGCGAGGGTTAAATTTCTTGTTAAATGTTTGGCCGTCTGCCGAAAAAAGTGTTACTTTGTGCCGCTTTTCGCAATCTCTGACAAGAAGTAGAGACTTGTTACATTGCGTTGTATAAACATTTTAAACAATAGTTGAGATGGATTTTATAAAGATTGCAGAAGATGCATTCCGTTCCGGAATAGAGATGCCGGAGTTTAAGAGCGGCGATACGGTTACCGTAGCGTATCGAATAAAAGAGGGAAACAAAGAGCGTATCCAGCAGTATCGCGGAGTAGTAATCCGCATATCCGGGAACGGCAACAAAAAACGTTTCACGGTACGCAAGATGTCCGACAATGTAGGCGTAGAAAGAATCTTCCCGATGGACTCACCGTTTATTGAAAGCGTTACGGTAAACAAGATCGGAAAAGTACGCCGTGCAAAACTTTACTACCTGCGCGCACTTACCGGAAAGAAAGCCCGCATCAAGGAAAAGAGGGTTTTGGAGAAAAAGAATTAATTTATCGAGCAGAGGGTGCGAGTCCATTTCGGACGGAATCCTTCGACAATTCGATAAAAAAGATACGGAGAGACGGTTTTTGCTGTCTCTCCGTATCTTTTTTATGCTTGCCCGTACGCCGATTCCCCCATACGCGCGGTACGGTGC
>JADIMW010000083.1 GCA_017694415.1 Candidatus Caccoplasma merdipullorum | reverse complement strand
CTGCCCGACAGACGATAGCTGCCTAAAAGCCGCCTTTACAGACGGCACATCTGATTTTTCAACAAACGGAGGTATGCGTTTATGAACCGGAGCGCCGAACGGCACGCAGCAGAATATTCCCCTTCCATACTTATCTCTCCTCCTCCTGCCTGCTCTATTCGGAACAGGAATGTTTCGATGCGTCCCGACTGCTTGTCCGAACGGATGCAGGTACACGACAGCGTTACCGCCTCTCCGTCGATTGTGGTATCGTAATCCGCCGCATACTTCCCCGACACCGACGGAAGCAGATTTTCGTAGTCTGCGACAAAGTGCGCCGCACACAATAACGCCCCGCGTTCTGCATCCACTCTTTTCATTTCGCAACTTCCTCCTTTACAAGTCTGTTTCCCGCCATCAATCTATCGGTTGTGTCCAAACCTTAATTTACCTGTCATCCTCTTTTTATGACTGACTGAACGGGTATCCGACCGACTTGCAAACTAAAAATTTCGGATATATACTATTTTCTTGTATTTTTTCTTCTTCATATTATACTAAAGATAAAAATTTAGATTATCTTTGTGTTCGTATATGGCAATGAACGAAACCGCTGAAACGGCAACGACGGATACTCCGAAACACGACGGGTTTTGTAGATAACTTTTTCTTTTCATGGCTGCGTCTGACGGCTGTATTGCACAACTCTCCGTTGTTATTGGTGCTTGCCCGTGTGCCTGTTTCTTGTTTTTCGTCTGCTGCTAAAGTAACGAAACCAATGGTGCTGCGGCTGTTATATTTATAAAAAAACAGGCGTTCTTCTAATAAACATCTCTGCATGGAGAGTATTGCGTCGAGAATTAAGGAACTGATTAAGGAACTGGGTATCAGCCAAAACGAATTTGCCGACAGAATCCGCACTGACAGATCGAACTTGTCGAAGCAGATAAGCGGCAAGCTACCCGTGGGAGACGTGCTTGTAAACAAAATAGTTGTTGTTCTCGGTGTCTCCAAATTATGGCTTACCGAAGGACGGGGCGAGAAATATATTTTCAAGCCCGCCGCCGACTCGGGCACGATTTCCATTTCGCCCGAAAGAATTATGGATGCCGATGCCGAAGGGACTAAGGTTTACGACATAGACGTTACGGCAGGGCCGGCCGGCCGGGCGTTGAATTTTTCGTCGGAGCATGTCATAGGGAGCATTAACCACCCCGCCGTAAACCGCAACAGCTATATTGTAAAGGTTAGCGGCGACAGCATGAATCCGGTTATAAACAATGGCGACATGCTGGTTATCCGCGAGGTTAAAAACAACCTTATTTTCTGGGGACGGATTTACGTGGTTGTTCTCGAAGATTACCGTATGGTAAAATATATCCGCAAGCATGTCAATCCGGAAATGGTAATACTTAGAAGTGCAAACCCGAATTACGACGATATAGAGATTCCGAGAACCGAGATAAAATCGTTGTTCCTCGTAGAGAATGTTTTACGGATTGATGATAATTTGCAATAGGAAATGGGAAAGAACAAACTCCAGAAATTTGCCGATATAACGGAATTTGCAAACGTGTTCCAGTACCCCTTTTCCGTACTGAGGGAGAAAGGGTTCGACATGAAGGGGAAATGGGGCGAACGGTTTTTCGGCAATGATAATCCCATAGTTCTGGAACTCGGCTGCGGCAAGGGGGAATATACCGTAGGTCTGGCGCGGAACAACAAGGATAAAAATTTCATAGGTATCGACATAAAGGGGGCGAGAATATGGAGCGGCGCAAAGGAGGCTCTCGAAACAGGTCTCGCAAATGCCGCGTTTCTGCGCACGTCGATTGAACTGCTTCCTTATTTTTTCGATGCGGGAGAGGTTTCGGAGATATGGATTACATTCCCCGACCCTCAAATGAAAAAGGTAAGGAAACGCCTTACTTCCACCTCCTTTATGGAGCGTTACTCGAAACTGCTTAAAACCGGCGGCATAATCCACCTGAAAACCGACAGCCCGTTTCTTTTCAAATATACGTCGGAAATGGTACGGTGCAACGGTTTTAAACTGCTTGCCGAGACTGACGACCTGTATAACTCGGCTTATTCGGGCGCGATAACCGAAATAAGGACTTTTTACGAACAGCAATGGCTCGACAGGGGTTTTAAAATAAAGTATATAAGCTTTGTTTGCGAACCGCGCGACGGTTATGTCGAACCCGATATTGATATTGAATTCGATGAATACAGAAGTTTCAACCGCAGCCGTCGCGGCGGTCAGATGAAAAATACCGACAATAATGACAATTTATCCTAAACTGATTTTAGACGCACTTGCCACGGTGCGCTACCCGGGTAACGGAAAGGATTTGGTCTCGGCCGGAATGGTCGAGGACAATATCAGGATTGAAGGGAACAAGGTTTCGTTTTCGCTGATATTCGACCGCTCAAACGACCCGTTTATCCGCTCAATGATAAGGGCTGCCGAAACTGCCGTACGTACTTACGTGGGCGAGGAGGTGGAGATTGAGGGTAACATCACTCCGAAATTCCGCCGCTCGGTGGAGCATACCGACGAACCTGTCCTGCCTGGCATAAAGAATATTATTGCAGTTGCTTCGGGCAAGGGCGGCGTAGGGAAATCGACAGTATCGTCGAACATTGCGGTTGCGCTGGCTCGCGCCGGTTATAAGACGGGGCTGCTCGACGCAGATATTTTCGGGCCTTCTGTCCCGAAAATGTTCGACGTGGAGGAAGCGCGCCCCGTTGCCGTAAGCATAAACGGAAAAGATTATATTGAGCCGATAGAGAAATACGGGGTGAAAATCCTGTCGATAGGGTTCTTCGTCGATAAGGGCAGCGCAACGGTTTGGCGTGGCGGCATGGCAAGCAACGCCATTAAACAGCTTATCACCGAAGCGGCATGGGGAGAACTGGATTTTCTTATCCTCGACCTGCCTCCCGGCACAAGCGATATTCACCTCACTATCGTACAGACGGTAAAACTGACGGGCGCAGTAATTGTTACAACCCCGCAAGAGGTGGCTCTGGCCGACGCGAGAAAGGGTATAGACATGTTCCTGAACCCGCATATAAACGTCCCCGTACTGGGTATTATAGAGAACATGTCGTGGTTTACTCCTGCCGAACTTCCCGAAAACAAATACTACCTGTTCGGCAAAGAGGGGGGCAAGAGACTTGCCGAGACGATGAAAGTTCCGCTGCTGGGTGAGGTACCTATCGTTCAAAGTATCAGAGAGGGGGGAGATGCCGGAGAGCCGATTGCTTTGGCCGACAGTGCATCGGGCTTGATATTCAACGATATTGCCCGCAGAATCGCGGAGGAGAGCGGAAAAACAGGGACGGAAAACAGGGACGGCAAATAGCCCTTTTCGAGCGATTTCATAATTTACCGGCTCTAATTACAGAACTTTCCCGTCTGCAAAAGCCTGCAATTCCTCTGCATGCTTCTCTCGCTTAAACATAAAGGAGAATGAAACGCCGCTGTAAGGCTTAGGTTTCATTCTCCTTTTGTTTTTTGTTTATGGCGAGGGCGGGAACGTTTCCGGTAATATCTGCTTGTTATTTATCGCAAGTGTCGCATGCAGCATATTCCGCGCCGTCTCTTGCATCGTTTATGTGTGGGGGGCGTATTATTTATTTCCCGTAAGCAGGGTTATAAGTTCTTTTACCCCCTCCCCTGCTCCTTTGCGGATATAATGCGTTACGTTTCCGTACGGGTCGGTTACTTCGTTCGGGTCGATGAGATAGACGGGGATTCCGGATTTTATAAACGCCAACAGTCCGGCTGCGGGATATACGTTCAACGATGTTCCGATGACAACGAATATATCGGCTTCAGAAGCCCACTCTCCGGCGTATCTCATCATCGGCACCCTTTCGCCGAACCAGATTATGTCGGGGCGTAACTGTGCTCCGTCGGGGGCTTTGTCGCCTATGTGTATGTCGCAATCTTCGGATGTCAGCTTAACTCTTATGTCTTCGTCTTTTTCCGAACGCGCACTCATCAGTTCGCCGTGCAGATGTATTATGTTACTGCTCCCGGCTCGCTCGTGCAGATTATCGACGTTTTGAGTTATTATGCGTACGTCGAAATATTTTTCCAATTCTTTCAATCCTTTATGCCCGGCGTTCGGCTCGACATTTAACAACTCGCGACGTCGCTGGTTGTAGAAATCGAGCACCTGTCGGGGATTTTGATACCACCCGTCGAGTGTGGCAACGTCTTCTATCTTGTATTTGTCCCACATACCATAGCTTCCGCGGAATACCGCAAGGCCGCTTTCGGCACTCATCCCTGCTCCCGTGAGCACAACCAATTTTTTCATAATAACCGTATTTTGATTTATGCTTGTTTGGTACTTGTTTAAAGTTAATCCGCTACTGCTTATCCATGCTGCTTGTCAAAGAGTTCCGACAACGTAACTGATACAAATTTATATATTTTTTAGCTGACGTGTTATAGAGTTTCTGCAAAAAATCTTTATCTTCGCCGAAGTTTTAAACCGATTGGCGTTGTTCATTGTTGGACAAATTGAGGTAAATCGGTTTTTTATTGAACATTAATAGTTATTTTTTCAAATGGACAAACTGAGTTACGCTATCGGAATGAATATTGCAAACAGCCTTAAAAGTTCCGGAATTTCAAATTTGAACATAGAGGATTTTTCGAATGCAATAAACGATATATATGGCGGCAAGAATCCCGCCTTATCGCCCGATGAAGCGAAAAAGGTCATAAACGACTATTTCGAGAGGCTTGAAAAGGAATTGCCGGAAAAGAACCTTAAGGAGGGCAAGGCATTCCTCGAGGAGAATAAAAAACGCGACGGTGTTCAAACGCTTCCGAGCGGTTTGCAATATGAGATTTTACGTAAAGGTAACGGGAAAAAGCCGTCGGCTTCGGATCGTGTTGAGTGTCATTACCACGGCACGCTTATTGACGGCACGGTTTTCGACAGCTCCGTACAGCGCGGTACGCCTGCGGTTTTCGGTGTGAATCAGGTTATCAAGGGTTGGGTGGAAGCTCTGCAACTTATGGAAGAAGGGGCGAAGTGGAGACTTTTTATCCCGTCGGAACTTGCCTACGGAGAGAATGCTCCGGGTGGAGCGATAGGCCCTAATGCCACACTTATTTTCGATGTTGAATTACTGAAAGTTTTATAAATAAAAATACCATATCATGAAAAAAAGAATTTTGTTTGGTGCCGTGATGGCAGTTTCAATAATGACCGCCGGTCTTACGTCTTGCAATAAAGGCGGCGAGTGCAAACTTAAAACTTCGCAGGACAGTTTGAGCTATGCCGAAGGTATTATTTTCGCCAACATGTACATAAACCAGTTGAAAAACGACCCCAATATAGAAATCAAGGCTTTCCTCAAAGGGTTCAACGCCGCTCTCAACGCCGACAGCTCGGAATATTCTTATCGTGCGGGGGCTTCGGTTGGTATGGGAACTCAAATGAGACTGAAATATGAAGGGGATGTTCTCGGTATGACTGTCGATAAGAAGATTTTCATGAAAGCATTCTCGGCTGCCATAAACGAGGACAGTACTATTATTCCGGTTAATGAAGCCGGTGATATTTTTAACGCTATCCGGGATGAAGCTTTTGCAAAAAAAATGGCCGAGGAAGAGGCTAAACTCGCCGAAAACCCGATAGCAAAAGAGAATCTTGCAAAGGGCGAAGCTTTCCTCGCAGAGAAAGAGAAAGAAGCCGGCATCAAAAAAACCGAAAGCGGACTTCTCTATAAAGTCATAAAAGAGGGTAAGGGAGAAAAGGCTAAAGATAATTCTGTAATAAAGATGAACTACCGCGGTACGCTTATCGACGGTACGGAGTTTGATAAAGGCGAAGATGTAAGTGCCCGTGTCGGACAGTTTATCCCGGGATTCAACGAAGGTCTTAAGCTGATGGCTCCGGGTGCAAAATACCAATTCATTATCCCCGCAAATATAGCATATGGCGTACGCGGTGCAGGCGACAAGATTCCCGCCAACTCCGTCATTATTTTCGATGTTGAACTCAAAGAAGCTAAATAAACAGATTTATGAAAAATTACATGGCTATTCTGCTCTGTCTGGCATTGGCAGTACCTGCTCAGGCAAAGAAAGAGGCAAAAAACAAGAAGGTGGCAAAAACCGAATGTACCAAAGATGCTGCTGTAACTATCGTTACGCCGCAAGACAGTCTGGCGTACGCCTACGGTATGGCCATGGGCAAGCAGACTCAGGATATAATGGCGCAATTGAAAAAGGATCTCGATTACGATTTGCCTTTGAATATTATAATTAAAGCCATGAACACCCAACTGAAAGGCGACTCGGCGGCTTTGCTGCTTACGGAGAAACAGTTGGCTAACATATATCAACAGACAGGCAATGCCATAAATGCCAAACTTGCCGAGAAACGGGCACAGGAGATTGAGAAAAACAAGAAAGACGGAAAGGCTTTCTTCGAGAACCTCGCCAATGACCCCGGTGTGCAGAAAACCGAAAGCGGTTTGATGTATAAAATAGAGGTAATGGGGACAGGCGAAAAACCGACTGCCGAATCGCAAGTAAAAGTGAACTATGTGGGAAAACTGCTTAACGGCACAGAATTTGATAATTCCTATGTCCGCGGAACTCCCCAGACCATGTTCCTTAACAGAGTGATAAAAGGTTGGCAGGAGGGTTTGATGCTTATGCCTGTAGGTTCGAAGTTTACTCTTTACATTCCTTCGGAGCTTGCCTATGGCGATAACGGACTGGGGCCTATTCCGGGCGGCAGTTCTCTAATATTCGAAGTGGAACTTATGGAAATAGTAAAAGCCGCTGAATAATAAAGAGTTCGATAAAACGAAAAAAGTGTAGCTTTTTGCTACACTTTTTTCGTTTATGGCGAGCAGGATTGGAATATTTGTAATATTTTTGCAACAAACGGACATAAGCGGAGACTCGGCTTGTTTATAAACCAAAGGCAATGCCCGATTTCTGTTTGTCCGCCGAAAGTTTGTAAACCATATTGCTTTTTTAAATGGAAAAGATAGATAATTTAGACCGCCGGATACTTACGATAATAATGCGTAATGCCAGAATCCCGTCGAAAGATGTTGCTGCAGAGTGCGGCGTATCGAGAGCGGCAGTACACCAAAGGATTCAGCGGCTTATCGACATGAATGTCATTATCGGTTCGGGGTACCATGTAAACCCCAAAATTCTCGGATACCGCACATGTACTTTTATCGGGCTGAAACTGGAAAGGGGCGCAATGTACAAACTTGTGGTTCCTGAACTCGAAAAGATTCCCGAAGTCGTAGAGTGTCATTTTACCACAGGCCCTTATACAATGATGTGCAAAGTTTATGCCCGCGACAACGAGCACCTTATGGAACTGGTAAATGCCAAGATTCAGGAGATACCGGGTGTATCGGAAACTGAAACGCTTATCTCGCTCGAAGAGAGTTTCGCACGCGAGATTCCCATTCAGCAACAGGACAGGGAGGATGAACAAGTCTGAACCCCGTCCTTGCAAAACCGAAAGGGTGTATCATATAGAAATGGTTCTTAATGCCGCCGGGTAATACATGGCGGCATTTTTTATTCGGATTTTACCATGACTAAGGCATGTAGGATTACAACCGGGTGTTATGCACGAAATCACTGTTTTAAAAGCGAAAGGGCTTTTTCCTTGTCTTTTTCCAACTGTTTTTTCAACGTCTCTACATCGGCCATTTTCCGCTCATCCCTGATATAGTGTACAAAGGATATGGTTATCGTCTTGTCGTACAAGTCGCCTTCGTAATCGAATATATGCACTTCTACAAACCGCTCCGTGCTGTTATGTACCGTGGGACGGTTGCCTATGTTCAACATCCCTTTCTTAGGTGTTTTATCCGGCAGGGTTACATACACGGCATATACTCCGTTTCCGGGTATCAGCTTGTGCACGTCTTCGACCTCGATGTTTGCCGTGCGAAATCCGATTTTCCTGCCTATTCCGTATCCTGCAACGACCTTCCCGCTTAGGAAATAATCGTAAGACAGCATTTGCGAAGCATGTTCCACATCGCCTTCCAACAGGAAACGTCGCACCGCGGATGAACTTATCGGCATGTGTCCCAAATATTCGGCTGCCGAATTATATATTTCAACACCTACTTCCTTTCCGTGCCGCAGGTAATCGTCGAACCCTTCGCTGCGATTATGCCCGAACCTGTGGTCATATCCTATATAGAGGGATTTCAGATTGTAATGGTCGCGCAGATATATCATAAAATCGCGGCTTGTCATTTCCGACATTTTGGTATCGAAATCGAGAACTATCGTGTAGTCGATACCTGTCTGTGAAAGAAGCTGTATTCTCTCTTCGAAAGTGTTTATGAGGACGGGACGGTAATCGCTGCTGAGCACTTCGCGCGGATGGCGTCGGAATGTTACGACTGCCGATGCACACTCTTTTTGCCGGGCTTTGTTTTTTATCGCTTCTATCAATGCACGGTGCCCTGTATGTACGCCGTCGAAAAAACCTATGCCGGCAACTATGCCCGGCAATCCGGAAAGAGGGGCAAAGAGTGTTTTCATTTTGTTGTCAGTTTATCGTAGAAATCGGTATATGGTTCTACCAGCATAGTATTGAAACCCAGCTGCGCGGCGGCGGCGATGTTTGCCGCCGAGTCGTCGATAAAGAGAGCTTCTTCGGGTCGTATTCCCAAATCGGCTGCAACGGCCTCGAATATCTCCGCTGAGGGCTTGGTCATTTTCAAGCGGTAGGATACGTATATGTCATCGAAATACTCTTCCATATGCTTCCCTTCTACCTCGAGAAACATCTCGGGTATGCGTCCTTCGAACATCACTTCGTTGGTATTGCTCAGCATGGCTATTCTGTAATGTTTCTTCAATTCGGAAAGCATTTGCAGTTTTGCCTGCGGTATGGCGACCAGAAAGGCATTGAAGGCATCGTCTATCTCCTTGTCGGAATGTTCGTTTCCTATCTTTTCCCGGATTATATCGCGCCACTCGGAAGCGGTTATTTTACCTTCTTCCAGTGCGAGGAATTCGCCCGACTGCTTGTAATTGCCGAGCATGTCGGCAACATTTTCATATCCCAACTTTTTAAACTCTTCTATGCATCGCGACTTGTCGAGGTCGATTATTACTCCTCCCAAATCGAAAATTATTGTATTGTATTTCCGTACCATATATTTATTCAAGAAAAAAACGGACGCTTATTAACCGGATAGAGCCTTATTACACCTTACGCCCGACGAGTACAAAGATAACCGTTTTATCGTAATATCGGCTATTCGGCACGCAAATAGCGGCATTCGCCGCCGTTTTTTTAATAAAAAAACAAAAAATCCTCAATTTGTCGGATATTTATTTTGCAGTTTAAAAAATTAGCAGTAATATTGCACCGCTTTTCGGAACAAACACCAAAAAGAGGTCCCATAGCTCAGTTGGTTAGAGCATCTGACTCATAATCAGGGGGTCCTAGGTTCAAGCCCTAGTGGGACCACAAAACCCAGAATATTGAAAATCAATATTTTGGGTTTTTCTTTTCCTGAAGAGAAACGCATGTGGGACAAAGAATTATATAAGAATCTAAAGAAAAGTGGATTGGACATCAATAATTACATCCTTAACAGAAAAAATCCCACATACCCTTTTTCCATTATTAATTATAAGAGATTTATGTAAAACAGACTAGAGCAACAGCCAAGAAAGAGAAAGGAATACTTTTTGTATATCCCGTCCATATGGCACATATAAAAATATTATATTCAATCAAAGTTATATCATATATTTGTCGCCATTATATAATCTACAACAAAAAACGACAATGAACTATTTTACAAAAATAAGTATTGACTTAGCAAACCAAAAGGATTATCTAGACCAGCTTTTTAAAGTATACCCTTTAAGCCCGGACTCCATAAGAGATATTGATCCCATAATCTGGGAAAATGTTGTTGAATCTTTTAACAGAAACGATAACGAATCTCTTATAAAAGCACTACTGTCCTTAAACTTATTCCCCATAAAAGACGGATATGTTCCATATTTAAGAAAAGATCCATCAGCAATTTTAAGAAACCCTCAAACTGTAAATAGAATCTGCGGTCGAGTTAGAGAACTAGGTATAGAAAAATTATTTGAAAGATGCTCTGAACCTAAAGAAACAAACCGACAAATGGGACCTCTTTTTAGGCGATGGATAAAATCGGGAGTACTTGGACTTTTTCCAGTATCAGAAGAAATTTTTGACTCAAATAATAAGAATGCTATCCTTGACGGATCTGATGCTAATCTATTAGATTACGCCACAAGGAAATTAGGCTATAAAAGAGACAAAGGTGTGGATTTAATTGCTCGCTTCAATGGCAAATATATTATAGGGGAAGCAAAATTCATATCTGACGAAGGAGGTCATCAGAACGCGCAGTTCAACGATGCCATTTCAACAATAAGTACTAATTCCAAAACAGGAGTTATTAAAATTGGTATTATGGATGGCGTAATATATATAAGACCTAAAAGAGGATCTGGAACAAACAAATACAAAAAAATCACAGAAAAAGACCTTCCTATTATGAGCGCTTTAGTATTGAGAGAATTTTTATATTCACTATGATCGATAACAATCTTTTAATAAAGTGTGATAATATAAAAGCCATGCAGTGGCTTATCAACAACGGATATGAAGGGAAAATAGACTTAGTGTATATTGACCCTCCCTTTTCTACCGGCGGATCCTTTTCCATTGATAGAAACGGACGAGTTGCCACTATAAGCAAAGCTCAAGATTCGATTCATGTATATGATGACAACATTAAGGGTAAAGAATTCATTGAATTCCTAAAAGCCAGAGTAATACTAATTCATAAGCTTTTATCAAACAGAGGTTCTCTATATCTACATATAGATTATAAAATAGGGCACTATGTTAAAGTTATGCTTGATGAAATTTTTGGAATAAAATCATTTAGGAATGATATTACACGTATAAAATGCAACCCTAAAAATTTTGACAAAATTGGATACGGGAATATAAAAGACATGATTTTATTCTACACAAAAGGAGACTGTCCAATATGGAATACGCCCAAACTTCCTTATTCAGAACAAGAAATTATAAAAAGATACCCCAAGATAGATAAATATGGACGAAGATACACCACAGTCCCCATCCATGCTCCTGGTGAAACTAAAAATGGAGAAACATCCAAACCCTTTAAGGGGATATATCCTCCAGCCGGAAGACATTGGAGATGTGCTATAGAAAAATTAGAAGACTTAGATAAGTCGGGATTAATAGAGTGGTCTTCTAAGGGGAATCCCAGAAAAATAAACTACATCAGTGAAATGAGAGGGAAAAGGGTTCAAGATATCTGGGAATACAAAGACCCTATTTATCCCCAATACCCAACGCAAAAAAACGAGGATATGTTAAAACTCATAATTGAGACTTCATCAAATAAAGACTCCATAATAATGGATTGTTTTTGTGGGTCAGGCACGACACTAAGAGTAGCAAAAGAATTAGGTCGAAAATGGATTGGCATAGACAATTCAGATGTAGCAATTGAAATCGCAAAAAATAGCCTTTGCCATAAAAATATCTTTAATAATGACAAAAAAACTTTTGAGTTTATAGAAATGGTATAAAAACATAATTAATTTTCATACACTAAATCAGCGTGTATTGTTTAATATGTTTTTAAATCTTATAGCGAACAATTATAAGTTAAGGATTCATTAAATTAATACGCAAAACATCATAGGGGTCTATAATATCGGTCTTATCCATCTTTTTGATGCCTCCATACCCCATTGAACATGCCAACTCCGGCCTGTTGTTTTATCCAGCAATATGAACTGATACATATTTTGTGTCGGGTAAAGTTCAAATACTCCAGATTCATCATTTAAAGACAAATCCACATTACTTATATATACAGTAAATTCATGTTCATAATAATCCGTTCCTAAAGACCAATGTAATTGTTCAATCTTGCCAGTTTTAGTATCCAGCTTTAAAAAAGTATACATATTATCTGTTGGATACAACTTATATCTAATTATATTCCCAACTTTAAATTCATCATTATTTAAATTTGTAGAAGATAACAATATCGTTGAATCACTCCTTTCATTATTCAAAATGAGATTTTGGCCATATCCGCTTAAAATAAATATTGAGAAACATGCAACAAATAATAATTTCCTTATCATTATCTTAGAATAAAATTTAGTAAAGTACGCAAATGCCATCGTTTTATAGTAACACATATCACCTATCATAAAATATCAAAATTAGTCAAAAAAAATAGAATTCATCAAGATAATACCACAAATTTAATCTCTACAAAATGCAATGCAACAAGTTATTATAATTTTTGTAGATTTTACAGGAAAACGTAAATATCACCTCCCATAATTACATATTCAAAGTAGCAGGAAGACTCAATAAGGTTTTTCCTCACTTTATACAGAATATTTACATTAACAAACAAAAAAGGCCAGGGCGCAAAATAAAATTGTTTACTTCCCTGGCTTTTTTGTATCTCCGCCGGGAATCGAACCCGAATCTAAAGTTTAGGAAACTTTCGTTCTATCCATTGAACTACGGAGACATCCTTTACGCATCTGCTCCGGCATCCGTATCGCCGAAACGCAAAAGCAGTGCAAATGTACGCTATTTTTTCATTCCCGACAAATTTTTAATCGAACAACAATTTGAGTATATCGGGCGACTTGAGCGGCGAAAATCCTTGATGTATGCGGTAGTATTCTATTATTTTATCCAAAACAAGCCGTCTCTCTTCGCGCGAAAATGTAAAATGGTGCAGATTGCGGAAATTCATACGCGAGATTAGCATGAAGTTCGCGGATTCCTTCTGCGATAAATAATGCTTGTGCATTGGCGGCGTTGTTGTAAAGACTCCGTTGATAAGGTCGAAATACGCCCCTTTGGTATATGTGTTTGTATCGGGATAGAAGCCGAGGAACGATGAAAGAGCAAACAAAAAGCAGAGATGAAAGTTGGCCTTTCCTTCCTGCATTGCATTATAGAGTATTATTGAGTCGGAAAGGAATCGGAAGAACGACGGATATGGTTCGGGCTCGCGGATTACGTGCAGCAGGAAATCGGAAAGAAACAGGGCGACAGCTCCCTTTACGGGGTCGAACTGCAACTGTTGCGGATATAACAGTTCTACACTTTTTATTTTCTGGAACTGTTCTTTGGGACGATAGTCGCACTCGATGGATAGGAGGGCGAACGGTGCGAAAAGAGCACGCTGAAGACGCGACCTCCGCCCTGTTCCGAGGATAAAGACGTATGCCGTCCGCCCGTACTTCTCGGTATAGGCATTTACTATTATGGTCTTATCGGTATGTTTGGTGATATTAAGTATTACCGCATTGCTCTTCTCCAGCATATCGTCGCTATCGTATCGGGACGTCCTAAATTATCGACTGCCCGAAATTACCCGCTAAGTTAATTCTTTGGTACTGTAAAGACAAACCTTTTTTATTCAACCCGTCTCCGTCCCCGACGTATCGCACAACGCCACACCGCTCCGCATTTTTTTTCTTGCCTGCCTTTCGTGTAGTCGAGCAACTGCGTCTGTTCCACGCAGCCGCCGTTTTGCGAATCTATCCCCAGATTCGCTGTACTGAATTTTTTTCAAAGCACCTCCTTACTATCGTCATTCTAAAGCTGATGTGCCTCTACATGTTTGACGCGCTGCAGCAGGGCAGGGCTCCCGATTTTTCCGTAGCTTAAAAGAACGGGGTTACATCAATCGCATGGGCGGAGTGCAACTTAACCGACTGTTGCCGGACATAACACAGAGTATTTTGCGCCTGACGGTATCGGCCGCAAAGGGTACGACTCCGCTGTTTTTGCCGGGTAATTACGTATTAATGCAGCGGAAAAAGCCTTATATCTTGATGAAAAAACAATAAATCGTCGTTTTAGAGAGAAAAAATTTTGTCAATTAAAAAAAGTAGCATATATTTGCACCGCATTTCGAGGGGCGGTTTTATCTGCATTCATCAAATGCTATTGTAAAATGGCCCATTCGTCTATCGGCTAGGACGCAAGATTCTCATTCTTGAAAGAAGAGTTCGATTCTCTTATGGGCTACGATAGAAAGAAATAAAAAATTAAAGAGTTTTAATTGTAATGGCAAACCATAGTTCAGCTATAAAAAGAATCCGCCAAACGGCAACACGTCGTTTGCAGAACAGATACTACGCTAAGACAATGCGTAATGCAGTGCGCAAACTGCGTGCTTCGAAAGAAAAAGAAGAGGCTAAGGATCTTTTAATAAAAGTAACTTCGATGCTCGACAAATTGGCCAAGAAAAATGTTATACATAAAAACAAGGCTGCCAATTTGAAATCGAAGCTCTCGCGCCACGTAAACGGACTGTAAAAAATACAGGTGCCGGAACTCTTCCGGCCGAAAGGAGGCCCATTCGTCTATCGGCTAGGACGCAAGATTTTCATTCTTGAAAGAGGGGTTCGATTCCCCTATGGGCTACTGAATGACGAGAGCAAAAAAGTAACGGATGCGATGTTGCATCCGTTACTTTTTTTTTATACTTTTGCCACTGACTTACTGCGAAGATAGACAATATACCGGCATAACGGAACCAGCTTCTCTATTGCATCAGGCCTTGCACTACCTTGCAGGCGTCGGTAACATGCAAAAAATCTTATCTTATGATTGAACAAATAAAGCAAATCGCTACCAGACTGAAAGGTTTACGCGATGCTCTCGACGTATCGAAAGCCGAAATGGCAAAAATATGCAACATATCGGAAGAGGAGTATTGCGAGTTGGAATCCGGAACAAAGGATATTCCCGTCAGCCTTCTGCACAAAATCAGTTCGGAATGCGGAATAGACTTATCTACTCTTATGTTCGGAGACGAACCGCACATGAGCAGTTATTTTATTACAAGAGCCGGAAACGGTGCGGCAGTGGAACGTACCAAAGCGTACAAATACCAGTCTTTGGCATCGGGATTCCTGAACAGGAAGGCCGACCCGTTTATCGTTACGGTAGAACCCGACAGTACGGAGAAGCCGATATATCTTAACACGCACGCCGGACAGGAGTTTAATCTGATTATAGAAGGCCGGATGTTGTTGCAAATCGGAGACAAAAAGATAACCCTCGAAAAAGGCGACAGCATTTACTTCGACTCCACACGCCCGCACGGCATGAAGGCTCTCGACGGGGAGCGCGTACGTTTCCTCGCCATAATTATTTAATTGTCATTTTGTTGATTTAAAAGAAGGAGAAAACTCCGCATATACGATATATGTTAGAAAGATTTGTAAAACAGACGACGTTCTCTTCGCAGGAGGACTTCATGAAGAACTTCAAGATAATTGTTCCCGAGAACTTCAATTTCGGATATGATGTCGTTGATGAGTGGGCAAAAACAGACCCCGACAAAAAGGCTTTGTGCTGGATAAACGACAAAGGGGAACATATCGACTTTACTTTTGCCGACATAAAAAGGGAAAGCGACAAAACCGCGTCTTATTTCAGTTCGCTCGGCATAGGACACGGGGATATGGTAATGCTTATATTGAAACGCCGTTTTGAATTCTGGTTTTCGATAATAGCTCTACACAAACTCGGAGCGATATGCATCCCCGCCACCCACCTGCTTACCGAGAAAGATATTATATACAGGTGCAACGCAGCCGATATAAAGATGATTGTAGCCGTTGGCGACGACATAGTGATAGACCATATAAACCGCTCGATCGAGAAATCCCCTACCCTGCAACATATTGTATCGATAGGGCCCAAAGTTCCCGAAGGGTGGGAAGATTTCCACAAAGGTATCGAGGATGCGGCTCCGTTCGTAAAACCCGAGCACCCGAACACAAACAGCGACACTTCGCTTTTATACTTTACTTCGGGTACTACCGGCAATCCCAAAATGGTAATACACGACTTTACATACCCGCTGGGACATATAATAACAGGTGCATACTGGCACAACCTTACTCCCGACAGCCTGCATTTTACACTGGCCGATACGGGTTGGGGTAAAGCCGTATGGGGAAAACTTTACGGACAGTGGATTGTAGGAGCTACTGTATTCGTATATGACTTCGAGAAATTCGCAGCCGACGATGTCCTGAAAATGATAAGCAAGTACAAGATAACATCGTTCTGCGCACCTCCCACTGTATTCCGCTTCTTTATCAGAGAGGATTTGACAAAATACGACATCTCGTCGCTGAAATATTGTACTATTGCGGGAGAGGCTCTGAATCCGAAGGTTTATGAAGAGTTTTACCGCCTGACAGGGATAAAGCTGATGGAGGGATTCGGTCAGACCGAAACGACTCTTACCATCGCCACATATCCTTGGGTAACGCCCAAACCCGGCTCGATGGGTATAAGGAATCCGCAGTACGACATTGACCTTCTTACTTCGGACGGACGCCGCGCAGAGGACGGGGAACAGGGTCAGATTGTAATACATACCGACAACGGCAAACCTCTGGGGCTGTTCAAAGGGTATTATCGCGACCCGGAACTTACAAAAGAGGCATATCACGACAACGTATATTACACGGGCGATGTTGCATGGCGCGACGAAGACGGTTACTTCTGGTTTGTAGGCCGTGCCGACGACGTGATAAAGTCATCGGGTTACCGTATTGGCCCGTTCGAGGTGGAGAGTGCGCTGATGACACACCCGGCTGTTGTGGAATGCGCCATAACGGGTGTTCCCGACGAAGTGCGCGGTCAGGTTGTAAAGGCAACAATCGTGCTGTCGAAAGAATATAAGGATAAAGCGGGCGAGGCTCTTGTAAAGGAGATTCAGGATCACGTAAAAAGGGTAACTGCTCCGTACAAATATCCCAGAATAGTAGAGTTTACGGACGAACTTCCGAAAACTATCAGCGGAAAGATAAAAAGGGTGGATATTCGCAAGGCGGACGATAGTAAATAATACCGCAAAACGGGTCGTTGATGTATAAATACAAACGCATTACTGTAAAGATAGGGAGCAACGTCCTTACAACTAAAGAGGGGATGTTGGATACGGCACGGATGTCGGCACTCGTATCCCAGATGGCTGAACTGCACAAAAACGGAGTGGAGATTATTCTTGTCTCTTCCGGTGCCGTGGCCTCTGGTCGCGGAGAGCTGCAGATAGACAGGAAACTCGATGCGGTAAAATCGAGGCAGTTGTTTTCGGCGGTCGGTCAGGTAAAGCTTGTAAACAACTACTACGAGATGTTTAAATCGCACGGCATAAACTGCGGGCAGATTCTGACGATGAAAGAGAATTTTTCCACGCGCCGTCTCTACCTGAACCAGAAACAGTGCATGGAAGTAATGCTCGAGCACGGCGTAATTCCAATAGTAAACGAAAACGATACTGTTGCCGTAACGGAGCTGATGTTTACCGACAACGACGAGCTTTCGGGGTTGATTGCCACGATGATGGATACAGAGGCATTGATTATCCTAAGCAACATAGACGGTATTTACGACGGCGACCCGACAGACCCGTCAAGCAGCGTAATCCGCAGCATCTCGGACGAAACGGAAGACCTTTCGTCATATATCCAGACAAAGAAATCGTCGTTCGGCCGAGGCGGCATGATGACAAAATGCAATATTGCCCGTAAGGTGGCGCACGAAGGGATAACGGTTATAATTGCAAACGGCAGGCGGGAAAATATTCTGCAATCGCTGCTCGATGACAAAAGCGATACCGTATGTACCGTATTCGAGGCTTCGAAACACGAGCTCTCCAGCATAAAGAAATGGATTGCCCACTCGGACGGTTATGCAAAGGGGACTCTGCTCATTAACGACAAGGCAAAGGAGAGGCTTCTCTCCGACAATGCCGTCAGCCTGCTGCCGATAGGGATAACGGGTGTTGAAGGGGAGTTCGAAAAGGACGACATTGTGCGGATAAAGGACGGACAGGGGGTTATAATAGGAGTGGGAAAAGTCTCCTGCAACAGCGACAAGGCTATTGCTCTGGCCGGAAAGAAGGGGGGAAAGCCTCTTGTTCACTACGATTACCTCTATATCGAATAAATACGCTTTTTTGCAATTTTATACTTCATATAAAAGGCGTAACGGACTAATTTGCCGTTACGCCTTTTTCATTCTTGCCCGGGTCGGGAGAAACGGCAAAGCCGTACTTTATGTGGAGGTTTTGTAATGCGACCGCGATTGCTCTATTTCAGATTCTTGTTGAAAAATTCTTCTATTGCATCGAACGGGATAATATCGGTTTTATCGTACAAATCGGTATGGTTTGCACCGGGTATTATCATCAGCGTTTTGTTATCGCCTTTAAGTTTCTTGTATGCATCTTCGCTGAAATATCGCGAATGCGCCTTTTCGCCATGTATTATCAATACCGCGCTGCGTATTTCATCGCTGTACGCCAGTAACGGAGTATTAGTGAACGATAGGGCCGATGTCTTGTTCCACCCTCCGTTGGAGTTAAGTGAGCGTTTGTGATAACCGCGCGGCGTCTTGTAATAGGCGTAATAGTCTTTTACGAATTGCGGGGCGTTGTCGGGCAGCGTATCGGGAACTCCGCCGGCAAGGGCATATGTTCCGTTTTTAGCGTCTTCCGTCCGCTGCATGTTGAGTTGCATGCGCATCTTGTACCTCTCTTCGGGCGTCATGGAATCGAAATATCCGTTGGCCGTACAACGGCTCATATCGTACATCGTGGCGGCAACTGTCGCTTTTATGCGGGTATCTATGGCTGCGGCATTGAGTGCAAATCCGCCCCACCCGCAAATGCCGACAATTCCTATACGGTCGGGGTCAACATCTTCGCGCAACGACAGGTAATCGACTGCGGCGCTGAAATCTTCGGTGTTTATATCGGGCGAGGCTACGTAGCGCGGCTCGCCTCCGCTTTCACCTGTATATGAGGGGTCGAATGCGACAGTTATAAATCCGCGCTCGGCAAGGGTTTGCGCATATAATCCGGATGCCTGTTCTTTTACGGCACCGAAAGGCCCGCTGACTGCTATAGCAGGATAACGCTTTTCGTCGCCTTTGGGTATATACAGGTCGGCAGCGAGGGTTATCCCGAACCTGTTCGGGAATGTTACTTTGGTATGTTTTACGTTGTCGCTTTGCGGAAATGTCTTGTCCCATTCGCCGGTAAGCATAAGGGGTCGTTCTTTTGTCGTTTTCATATTTTCTTCTTTCTTGTTGCCGACACATCCTGTTGTTGCCATGTTTGCAATACAGGATATTAATACCATGAGAGTCAACAATTTAATTTTCATATATCTTATTTGGTTTTCTTGTCCTGCTGCTGTTTTCCGGGCGGAATGCGGCCGCATGAGGAAAGCGACGCCGGCTTCCGGGTTGCCGACATATTGTCCCGTCATGTAGAAAGGACTATGGCGCGTACATTGTCGAAATTGCCGTTTTTCAAATCTTCGGGTGAGATAAGGAAATCGAGGACGCCGCAATCCATAAAGTTGAGGTTGAAATCGTCGCCGTCGAATGAATCGACCTGAAGCAGTATCCGCCACTCTTCGAACGGGGAATCCCATGTTTCCCACTCTCTATGTTCGGGCGGCGCAAAGAGACGATGCTCGTCGGAATACTTTTTTACCTTGTCGGCAAATTTTATCTGCAACTCCGCTGGAGAAACGAAAGTGCCGTTCTTCTCTTTTAATCGCCCGACTTCTTCAAATGTTGTGCAATCGGGAAAATACAAGACTTTTACATCTTCCTGCCTGCTGATATACCCGCTTATGCAATCTTCTGCGTCCCAATGTCCCATGTAGCGGTCTATCTTCGTGAAAAAGGAGAGCAATCCTTTATGCGGGAGGGGATTTGCTTCTTCGTATTGCGCCAGCTCTCCGAGATTTATCTGACAAATGAAAGTGTACGGACGGGGTATTCCGCGACTGTCGGGATATGTCGGATATGGATACCCTTGCGGCAAAGCCGGATTGCCCCAAAAACGCGAACCGTCCGCCTTTTGTTTACGGGCGGGCTTAGCAAGCAATAAATGGATATTTTTCATATTCGAATTTTTTATCCGGATTGATTTCAACAGGGGTACGCCACGTTAATGCAAAACGGGTCGAGAGTATTTTTGCCCGCTCCTGCCAGAAACGGACACAAAATCCGGGGGTACGCGGAGTATCGGCAAGGGCTGCGAATGTCTCCTTGTTGGCTTCATCCACTACTTCTTCCCAGCGTTGGGTCCACTCTATCGGGTCGCGACCGTACCCGTCTGTTACTGTTTCCATATTGTCCAATTCTCCTTTATCGGCCAAAGCGATTTTCCGGCTGTAACCGTATATTTCTTCCGTCAGGTCTTCCGATTCGGACAATTCATATCCCGTCATGCATTCTATTCTGTTTACAATCAGCAACCGGAATTCGAGCAGCCGTAACTTTATGCGCGGGTGTTCGAATACGGTGTCCGATATTCTCCTTACGGCGCAATACAGTTCGTTGAGCAGATGGTCGTACCCTTCCAATGGCTCGGCATACTGCATGAATTCCTTTGCCAAAGAGGGTATTTCCCATACATGCTCTTCTGCAAGGTCTTTTTCGGCAACGGACACACAGGCTTTAGCCGCTCTCAGCCAGGCATCCAGCGTATTGGAATGCCCCGTCAGTTCCATACCGCCTACGGCTTGCCGCGCTTCGTCCAACTCTTTCCTGATTTCTTCATTTTTCATATTGTTATTTTTTTCAGGCTGTTTTTTTCTTGTCCTATAATTGTTTCGGCATGTCGCCCTTTTCGTGTGTCGATTGTTGTGCTGCTCGTATATAACGATGTATGCTTTCTTTCTTGCAAATATAATCATATCTGTCTGCCGGCAAAATCTTATCGGATAAATCGTCATTTTTTAATTAACTGTAAAATAAATTCGGCATATATCCTTTTTTTATATTATCTTTGCTTAATATATTGCGGGTTGTATCGAATTTGAAACCCGACGAAAGGGTAAATTCAATCCGGCAACAAACAGGAATTGAACATCTCCTTTTCGCATCCGGAATATTTTCAGGCTTTCTTCTTGAGAAAGGGACAGGCAAAAAATCTTATTAACAAAAAATATCAAAACATGAAAAAAACGGTACTTTCTCTTTTAATGACTGTTCTCTGCGTGTGCAGCATGAATGCCTACACGCTATACCCTGTTCCGCAGAGCATAGTCGAAAACGGCGGAACGGTTTCGCTTTCAAACAGCATAAATGTCGTAATGGATGAGGGAATCTCTGAAAAAATAAAAAATTTCGCTGAGGAGATTCTGAATGACGCCGGTTTGACACCTGTTTATTCCGACTTCTCTCAGTCGAACAGTTATTTGTACATAGGTATAAACGGGTCGGACGGGGACGCCGACAATTTTGCCGATGAAGCAGGTCTGTCGCGTACGGTATTCTCTGGTGCGGACAACCGGTACGACCCGTACGTTCTGCAGATAAACAGTCTAAAAAGTGCCGGAGCGATAGTCATAATAGGGAACGAAGACGGCTCGGCGTTTTACGGGCTGGCGACTCTGAAACAGATGCTTGCCGACGGAACAGTGTTGCAAAAGGCTACGGTTGAAGATTATGCTTATACACAATACCGCGGTATTGTGGAGGGTTACTACGGTACACCGTATAGTGTGGAGAGCTTATTGTCGTTAATGGAATTCTTCAAGGAGTTCAAGTTGAACACTTTTATTTACGGTCCAAAGGCCGACCCGTATCATGCCGGATATTGGCAGGAGGATTATCCTGTAAGCATTTCAGATGAGGAGCGGCAGAAAGGATACCTCACACAGGACGACATGAGACGCATAAGCGAAAAAGCTGCAGAGTGCAACGTTAATTTTGTATGGGCTATTCATCCCGCCATGGAGAATGCCATAGATTTCAGCAGTCCGAGTGCAATGGACCCGGGTATTGAAAAGATAATGGAGAAGTTCGGAAAGATGTACGACCTCGGCGTAAGGGGTTTCGGCGTTTTCATCGATGATATTGCTCATGCTCCGAGCGCACAAATGACGGCTTATCTGCCCGAACAACTTTATGCCAAACTGAAAGAAAAATACAACGGAAGCGGAAGTGCCCCCGAAGACAGGATTTCTCCGCTCTTCTTCGTCCCGCAACAATATTCTTTGGATGCAGGCTCGTCGTCGCTCACGAGTTTGAATACAATCGACCCTGATATTGTAATCGGGTTTACCGGCAGCAGCGTATGGTCGAACATAAGCAACAGCGACTGCCAGAGGTTCAAAGACATAATAGGGAGGAATCCGCTTATGTGGTGGAACAATCCGTGTAACGACAACTACGACGACAGAATCTACATGCTGGACATGACTTACCGTTTTTCTGCACAAAACGCTCCTATTCCGGCATTGGGCGGCGTAGTTGCCAATCCCATGCAGGAAGGACAGGCTTCGAAAGTTTTCATGTTCGGTCTTGCCGACTATTGCTGGAATACTGCCGATTTCGACGCTTCGACTAACTGGAACGCTTCATTCGGGTTCCTTTTCAAGGATGATGCCGAACTGGCCGAGGCCTTCAAGACTTTCTGCATCAACTCGGAGAGCACGAACGAGCCGAGCGAACTGACCTCTCTCTATTCATCATTCAGGTACAGCTACTACGATTTCAATCTGCCGACATCCACCACTAACTCGATAATAAGCAAAATGGATGAGATAAATGCTGCCTGCGCTAAAATAGCAACGATGAAAAACAGCAATAACGATGCGTACGCTCTTATGTACAAGGATATTAGTCCGTGGAGCGAGAAACTTGCCTCCATGACTTTTATTATAAGCAGCGCGCTGAAGTGGATGCAATCGCCGGGGACAGTAGATAACTGGACCGATTACACCGGCGCCATACAGCACTACAACAAATTGCACAGCGACCCCGCTTTCAAATCGTATGTTCTGGAGGGTGCAGGTACCGGAACTTCCGTCCACTATGTGGAGGCCAACCCGTCGGATACATATATGGAGCCGTTCGTAGATTTTGTAATGGGCAAATACGGCGTATATGCCCCGGAGTTTCCGTCGCAGGAACGTAATCCCGAAATTATCCACAACCTGTCATATCTTCCGTCGAGCGTAACTCTCTCGACGAGCAATACGGAATTGTCTCTCGGCGGTCTTTCAAACATATCGCTTGCTCCCGGAGAATGTATAGGCATATTCATTAACGACATAAAGGAAGTTGCAATATCGCCTGTGAGCGCAGGTTTCCCCGATGAATTACGGGTGGAATACTCGCTCAACGGGAAAAACTGGACGATGCTCGAACCCGACGGCTCGACATATACTGAAATGGCTTATTTCAGAGTAAGGAACGTAACGGAAGGTGTAACAAAGACAATCAACACAGCATCACTGACAGGCAAGATAAAGACTATCGGTCTGTACTCTCCGACGAGTGCCTCTACAAATATGCCTCAGTACCAGTACTACAGCATAAGCAATATTATAAACTACAATTCCGCGTCTTATTTCTGGAGCAGCCGCAACCAGCAGGACGGCGACTGGGTCTCTATCGACCTCGGTAAAGACTGCGTAATATACGAGGTGCAACTCGACTTTGAAAGCAACGACCAACCTGCCGGCGATTGTGTAATAGAAATCTCTTCGAACGGAAACTCGTGGGAGGAAATCAACTCTTTCAACACTTCCGAAATAAAAGACAATAAATATGTTTGCTCAATTACAGGAGAGAAAACAGGGCGTTACGTCCGTTTCATGATTGTAAAGGCAAGCGGCGGATGGTTGAAACTGACCAACTTCAAAGTTTATAACGGCAGGGACATAGCAGCGGCAAAGGATAACAACAATATCTACTCGTCGGCACTTAATGACGGCTCGCTGAGTACGTTATACAAAGCGGATGCGGCAGGATATATCGATTACCAGTTTATCGACAACATCAATATCGAAGATATTACGATTTACCACAACTCGACATACGACGAGGATTATGCTCTTCCGTCAATTACTTTATACGCCAACGGGAACGCATACGATTTGGGCGTACTGGACGATGCCACGAAAACCATAGACGTAAAATCGATTGAGGGTATCTCCTCGCTTCGAATAGAGTGGAACGGGAACAACATACCGTATCTGTACGAAATAACCGCATCGGGAACGCCTTATACCGAGGGTAAGGACATTTCGGGCATAAACGAGAGCATGGCTGATGAAGAACCTGCGGTATTCTTCTCCGGCGACAACTTGTATATAAAAGGGTGCAACGGCAAAGTTGCAACGATATACGGCACAAACGGTATAGAACTGTTCAGCGGAACTGTCGATGATAATTTCTCAATCAGAGCCGCGAATAAAGGAATCTATATAATAAAAGTCGGAAACAAGAGCATAAAGGCGATACATTAATACATACGTCCCTTACAGGGACAAAGTAACGGACGAAGCCGGCAATTAATGAAACTGCCGGCTTCGTCCGTTTTTGACTTATATACCTGTAACGCCAGCCAACAAAGCAAATTCTATCAAGTCGTACTTTCGCCGGGAGATTGAGTCTTTTTTATCATGAAGTTGCGTCCTTATCGCCGAACTTACAAGCAGAAGCGGAAGTATCTCTTTTCTGTACGCCAATATCCGCCTTGGAATAAATTTTCAGAGCTTTAGTCCACTTCGTACTAAAAGAGCATACAGATAATGACGTATGGTTATACGTGCAGTCATGAGGCTCTATATCGTCCTGTTCCCCTGTCTTTCCTCACATAATACTTTTTGTTCCTGTTCTCAAAGGGGAATACATCAGACTGCGCAAATTGCAAAGATTTCTCCGAGTAAGCGATTTGCGGATTGGAGACAAAACGTACCATGTTATCGTATATTGGCGGGATAGAACATTTCTGCCATACTTATTATGTACGGTTTAGTCCGGGTCTTCTAATGTATGTTATAAGGAACGGAACACGCAACGGATATGGAGGTTGATTTACTTCTTTTCTATTGCCGGAAGGGGCGGGCTTACGTGTGGACGGAAACAGGGTGAATCGGATCGGGCAGGGTATAAAAAGTGCGACCTCGGGGACAAATGCCTCAAGGTCGCACAATGCTATCATTTATACGGCTTTATTCCGTTTTTAACAACTATACTGTTATTTGGTTTTGGCGGCTGTTGCCATTGCCTTTTTCTGTTCGCGGCTCAACATTTCGTATGCTGTCGGTACTGCTACGTAAAGGGTTGAGAATGTTCCCACGATAACTCCGAGAAGCATTGCGAACGTAAAGCTGCGTATTGTGTCTCCGCCGAGTACGAATATACATATCAGCACTATGAGCGTACTGAACGACGTGTTTATCGTACGTGAGAGGGTGCTGTTCAGCGCATCGTTTATGACTGTGAATTTGTCGCGCTTGGGATACATTCCCGTTATTTCCCTTACACGGTCGAATACCACAACCTTGTCGTTTACCGAATATCCTATCACGGTGAGGATTGCCGCTATGAACGACTGGTCTATTTCCATTGAGAACGGAAGCAGTCCGCTGAACAGGGAGTAGAACGACATTATGAATACGGTATCGAATGTAAGTGCGACAAGTGTTCCTGCACTGAATGCGAGGTCGCGGAAGCGCAACAGTATGTAGAGGGCGATTGCCAGCAGAGAGAAGATTACCGCCCAGATTGCTCCGCGGGTTATGTCTTCGGCTATGCTCGGCCCTACTTTCTGTACGCTCTGTATGTTTTCGGTGGAGAACTGCTCGAGAGTCTTGTCTCCGAGTTTGCTCTGCAATCCCGTATAGAGTTTCTCTATTATTTTGTTGTCTATCGACTCGTCGGTTTCGGCTATGCGGTAGTTGGTGGATACGCGTACCTGATTGTCGCCGCCGATTGTTATGACCGATACGGCCGATTCGGGGAACTGGGGACGCAACATGCTGCCGAGTTCTTGTGTGTTTACTTTCTCTTCGAAGCGGATTACATAGTTGCGACCTCCTGAGAAATCGATACCTTGTTCCAGTCCGCGTGTTACAAGCGACCCTACGCCTATCAGTACCAGTATGCTGCAAACTATATACGATATTTTTCTGCCTCCGAGGAAATTAACCGTGGGGTTAAGCAGGAAATTGCGGGTAAGACGCGTGGTGAATGTAAGGTGCGAGAACCAGTTCTTTTCGAGTCCTCTTTCGTAGAACATGCGGGTAAGGAATACTGCCGTAAAGAACGACATTATTATACCGATTATGAGGGTTGTTGCGAATCCTTTTATCGGGCCTGTACCGAATACGAATAGTATTATACCGGTTATTACCGATGTTATGTTGGAGTCGAATATTGCGGAGAATGCGTTTTTGTATCCGTCGGTAATTGCGGCCTGCAAGTTCTTTCCTGCGCGCAACTCCTCTTTTGCTCTTTCATATATAAGCACGTTGGCATCGACTGCTATACCGAGCGACAGCACCAAACCGGCTATACCCGACAATGTAAGCACCGCCTGAAACGATGCAAGTACGCCCATAGTGAAGAAGAGGTTGAGGATGAGGGCTACATTGGCTACCAGTCCGGGAACTACTCCGTATATGGAAATCATATATATCATAAGGAGAACAAGAGCGAATATGAACGACATTATGCCGCTTTCTATCGCTTCTTTTCCGAGGGACGGACCGATTACGTCTTCTTGTACTATCTTGACCGATGCGGCCATTTTACCCGACTTCAACACGTTGGAAAGGTCTTTTGCCTCTTCGGGAGTGAAGTTTCCGGATATTTGGGAACTGCCGCCGGTTATCTCGGTATTGACTACCGGGAAGGAATATACTTGGTCGTCGAGGACTATTGCTACGCAACGCCCTATGTTTTCGCGTGTAAGCTGAGCCCAGATTTTTGCTCCTTCGCTGTTCATCTTCATACTTACGACAGCTTGATTGGTGAGTTGGTCGAAGTCGTCGGTAGCGTCGGTGATTACGTCTCCTTCAAGCGGGGGACGTCCGCCGTTGGTGGCTTTCAATGCTACGAGCTGGAAATATTTTTCCTTTTCGTCTATTGCCTTTACGCTCCAGCGGAATACTGCGTTTGCAGGTAACATCTCGCGTACTTTGGGCATCGCAAGTATTTTGTTTACTTCTGCAGTATCGGCTACGTTGGCTATACCTACTGCCGGCCCACTGCCAATCGCTCCGTTCTGTCCGATATTGGGCATCAGGCGCGAGAAGAGGGGGTTGTCCTTTCTCTGCTGCTCGGCCTGTAATCCGGCTGAGGCTTCGGCTTGTGCGGCGGTTGTGCTTTTGAGGCTGTCCTGAAGTGCCTTGAGGGCATCCTGCTCTGTTGCCGGTTGTGCGGCTTCGGCCTTTTCTTCAACGGCTGCAGTTGCTGTTTCGGATTCTGCCTCTGCCTGTGCCTCTGCTTGTGCAAGCATGTCGTTTACTGCCGACAATTGGGAGAATATTTCATTCAGGTTGTAGGTTTCCCAGAATTCAAGATTTGCGCTTCCCTGCAAAAGTTTACGAACGCGTTCGGGTTCTTTTACGCCCGGAAGTTCAACCAATATGCGTCCTGTCTTTTCGAGACGCTGCAGGTTGGGGGCTACTACGCCGAAACGGTCGATACGGGTACGCAATACGTTGAATGTATTGTCCACGGCACCTGCTATCTCGGTATTCAATACCGATATTACTTCGGAATTGGTGGACGTCGGGGGTATTTTATCTTTCAGCTTGTAGGTGCTGAATATCGATGCCAACTGTATGTTGGGGTCGATTTTCTTGTACTCGTTTACGAATGTGGTGAGGAAATCGTTATTGTCCGCCTGATTTGCCGATGCATTGGCCAACGCCTGATTGAAGTTCGGGTCGGGGTTGTTGTCGGAAAGGGAACGGAGTACGTCTTCTACCGAAATCTGAAGGGTTACGTTCATTCCTCCCTTCAGGTCGAGACCGAGGCCTACTTCCATTTCGCGACACTGCTTGAATGTGTACCACAGATATACTTTCTCGCTCGAAATGGAATCCATGTACTGTTTGTATTTCATAGCATCGCCTGCGGCAAACTCCTCGGCTTTCTTGCTGTAACGGGTGGTTATTATCGAAAACGACAGGTAGAACAGACATACCAGCGTCAATAATACCGCAAAAACTCTAATAAAACCTTTGTTCTGCATTTTTTTATATCATGTTTTAGTTTCCTATCCGATAATTGCTTACGAGGGAAAGCGTCTGTTACAGACGTACCCTTTTTCCCAATATCGCGCAAAGATAGGTTTTTTTTCATTTACTGCAATAAAATAACGCTATAATAATGATTTTAAGCAGATGATGATATGTTTTGCCGAGGGGCGTCAGTATTGCATCTGCTATTGCTTTGGATATATGGGGCGATACTGTCGGGGCAAATGGGCGTATTTTAGCAGACACGGCTTGTTTACGGCATGTCGGACAAAACAGGCAACGCCATATCGGGCTCTGTTGCCGAGCTGCGATATGGCGTTATTTTACATGCGGTTGCCGTCGGCTTTTTTGAGTCCTGCTTTCTGCTTTGGAATTTATCCGCTCATTATACCGACGGAGGGCGGGGATTATTGCCGTTGCCCTGTGTCTTTTTCGGGTTGCCCGGATGCTGTTGCGGCATCGGTTTCCCAATGGAACGGCTCGAATTCGGAATTTTTATCGGTCCATGATGGTTTGCGCATGGCGAATATCACGAACGGTATTCCTGTTACCACCACGCACCCTGTTATCAGCACTGCATACCAGACGGTATTGCTGCCTGTCGATATTTGTGCCGGGGGTATAAAACTTAATACGAAAGCAAGCAGTGAGCCGAGGAATCCGAGTCCTGCCACCATCCATATTAGCAGGTTGCCTTTTTTTCCTATGCTGAACGGCCGCTGAGCTTTTTTCATGCTGTACCGCAACGCTATCGCGGCGGCAAACATCAGCATATACATTATCAGATAGAGCAATACCGTTAGTTGGGAGAGTATCTGGTAAAAACTTTGCACGGAGGGCATGACGACGAACAGAAGCGAAAGTAGGGTTACCAGCCCGCCTTGCAGATAGAGGATGTTTTTCTGTACGCCTATCGCATTTGTCTTTTGGAAGAATGGAGGGAGATAGCCGGCTTTTCCTACGACGAAGATACCTTTCGACGGGCCTGCCACCCATGTCAGCACTCCGGCCAATACGCCGAACGCCAACGCCACGGCTATGACGGGCGAGAGCCACGATGCCCGGATATAGGCCATATAGTTGTCGAATCCCACCAGAAGGCTCTGCGTAAGGTTTATCTCTTTTTGCGGTATTATTATGCCGAGCGAGAATGTCCCGAGTATGAATATCAGCACGGTAAGTGCGGAACCGATAAAGACTCCCTTGGGATAGTTCTTGGCCGGGTTTTCCATATCCTTTACATGTATTCCGCCCATCTCCATACCGGCATAGAAAAGGAATATGCTCGAAGCCAGTACCAGATTGTCGAAGCGGGTGAAGTCGGGGAAAAAGTCGCCGTGGAAGTCCATCTGCGACTCTCCTCCGGTTGCCAGATAGAATATTGCCAGCAGCACGAGCAGGAAGGCGGGTATTATCGTCCCCACCATACCGCCTATCTTTGATATGCGTCCTACCCACCCGAGTCCTTTCAGGGAGATGAACGTGGCCGCCCAATAGATTATGAGGACTACGGCCAGTGTATAGAACTTATTGGAGGCGACAAGCATGTCCTCGGCGGGATGCAGGCCGATAAAGGCTATGGAGACTGCTCCGAACGTAAGTACCGTGGGATACCATATCGTGCTTTCGACCCACTGCAGCCATATTGCCACGAATCCTGCCCGCTTGCCGAAGGCCTCCCCTACCCAGCGGAATACGCCGCCTTGTTTGTCTTGGAACATTGCGGCAAGTTCGGCGGCAACCAACGCTGTGGGGATAAGGAATACTATCGCCGCGAAAATATAATAGAATGCGGAACTTAGTCCGTACTCGGCCTCGGCAGGAAGCCCTCGCAGCGAGACCACCGCCGTTACGTTCATTATTGCGAGGGTAAAGACCCCCAACTTGACACTTTGTTTGATATTCGCCATACTGTTTTATTTTATTGTTTGACTGTTGTGCATCTTGCGTCGGAAGGGACGGTGCGTTTTTTCGCAATCTGTACCGCGGGGTATTCCGACGGCTTTATAACAAAAGCGGGGATTGTATGGTTCGGGCTGAAAAATTATGACTAACTTTGCGGTCGAAAATCATAAATTCGTAATAGAAATGTCAACTTACACTCCTGATACCAGAAAAGTTACAACTCACAGGCTTTCCGAGATGAAAGCCCGCGGAGAAAAAATATCGATGCTTACGGCATACGATTTTTCCATGGCCAAACTTATAGACGAAGCGGGTATGGATGTTATTCTCGTAGGCGACTCGGCTTCGAATGTCATGGCGGGGAACATTACAACGCTCCCCATGACGCTCGAGCAGATGATTTACCACGGTCAGTCGGTGGTAAGAGGGGTTAAACGGGCTCTTGTTGTGGTGGATATGCCTTTCGGCTCTTATCAGGGCAACTCCATAGAGGCTCTGCACTCGGCCATAAAGATTATGAAGGAGACCGGCGCCGACTGCGTGAAATTAGAGGGGGGCGAGGAGATTGCCGAATCGATAACGAGGATTCTGAGCGCGGGGATTCCGGTAATGGGGCACCTCGGCCTTACTCCGCAATCGATAAACAAATTCGGCACTTATGCCGTGAGGGCTCAGGAAGAGGCCGAGGCGCAGAAACTGATTAAGGATGCGCATCTGCTGGAGAGTCTCGGCTGCTTTGCCGTAGTTCTGGAAAAGATTCCGGCTAAACTTGCGGCGCGCGTTTCGGAAGAGATTTCGATTCCTGTTATAGGGATAGGAGCCGGTGGCGGAACGGACGGACAAGTGCTTGTTATGCACGACATGCTGGGTATCAACAAAGGGTTTTCGCCGCGTTTCTTGAGGCGGTATGCCAACGTGGGCGATATTATTACCGATGCGGTAAAGCAGTATATCGAGGATGTGAAGAGCCGCGACTTCCCCAACGAAAAGGAACAGTACTGATATATGACCGAAGGGGTATATGTAGGCGTAAGAAGCGAACGTCTCGGAGTTGTGGATGCTTTGAGGGGGTTCGCTCTTCTTGCAATTGTCCTGCTGCATAATCTGGAGCATTACAATATCTATTTCAATCCCGAATCGCTGCCGGCATGGATGCAAAGGGTCGATGCCGCGGTTTGGGACACGTTGTTTTTCCTGTTTGCGGGAAAGGCTTATGCTACTTTCTCGCTGTTGTTCGGGTTCAGTTTTTATATCCAGATGCGGAACGCCGAACGCAGGGGGTATGATTTCAGGTTGAGGTTTGCATGGCGCATGTTGCTGTTGTCGCTCTTTGCCTTGTTGCACTCGCTGTTTTACAACGGGGATATTCTGTTGCTTTATGCCGTGGCGGGACTGGTGTTGATTGCGGTCTGCCGGGTTAGGGAGAAATGGGTGCTGCTGATTGCCGCGGTTTGTCTTTTGCAACCGCTCGAGATTTTGAGGGGCGTGCTTTCGGTATGTTCTCCGGAGACGGTTTTTCCGAGCGGTTTTTTCATTCCTTATGCTGAAAGGGCTTACGACGCGGGGGTGAACGGTAGTTTGCCGGAGGTGCTTCGTTCGAATATTACCGACGGTATTCTTTACAGCAACTTGTGGCAAATAGAGGCGGGACGCCTGTTCCAGACTCCCGCACTGTTCATGCTGGGGATGTTGCTGGGACGGCGCGGTTTTTTCGTCAAGAGCGATGAATCCGCCCGTTTTTGGAAAAGGGCTGCTGTCGGGGCTGCCGTAATTTTCATCCCGCTCTATATCTTGCGTATCCGCACGGAGGGGATGACTGAAGACGGCTTTTTCCTGTTCCTCTTCAACGAGGCTTATTCTCTTTCGAATTTTGCCTTTATGGTTCTGCTCGTGTCGCTGTTTACGTTGGCGTGGTTCGCCTGCGACGGCTACCGCTGGCAACGCTTTATTATCCCGTACGGGCGGATGAGCCTTACGAATTATATAATGCAGTCGGCTATCGGGGTATCGATATATTATTCTTTCGGCGGCGGGCTTTATAAATATACGGGCGGTACTTATACTCTATTGATAGGGTGCGCCATATTTTTGCTTCAACTTGCTTTCAGCCGGTACTGGTTGAGCCGCCACAGGCAAGGCCCGCTGGAATATTTGTGGAAAAGGGGCACTTGGGCGGGTGCGAAAAGACGCGATTAGCTTTTTTTCGGGCGACATTCTGCTTTTTGTGTGTTGCCGCAGCTTTTCAGATGTGTGCATTTTTTTGACTTTTCATAATAAAAACCTCCGCGGGAAAAACCCGCGGAGGTTTTTATCACTGTGTAATTAAGCCGTCCGGCTTTATTCGCCGCTACGTGGCTTGTCGGAAGCTGTTATTTGCTGCTTGCCGGCGTCAGACGGTTGATGCTTTTCGTCGCTTCGGCTTGTACTTTGCTGCTGAATCGCGCATCGCTGGCGGTTTTCTGTAATGCTGCGGCTATCTCCTGTGCCCGATATGAATAGTTGAACCAGCCTAATGCTTCTACAAGCATGTACTGCAACTCTTCGTCTTCGGTGGTGTTAAGGAAGTTCAGCAACAGCGGTACTGCCGTGTGCTGGGGATTGTTGCGCAAACTCTTTATCAGCAGTTTTGCGTCGCGACGGTCGGTTTTCGGGTCGCTGAGTAATGCGAACTCTTCGAGACGTCGTTTGTCGGAGGTGCGCATCAGGTCTTCGGCAAAATCGAAATCGTCGTCCTCGTACGTTATTTTGTTGCTGCACAAATCGTTGGAGAGATAGTATTTGAGCATGGCGTCGTATGAATAGAGAGCGAGCGCGTTACTTAACTGGAATTTCACGCGTTTGCCTATGCCTTCGTTCAGGGTGGCTTTTATCAGCGACGGGATAAGTTCGGGAGAGCCGTTTTTCCCGGCGAATATGGCCGAGAACCGACGGACGAGTTCGTATTCGTCGTTTAATCCGAGGGATATGCATTTTACGAAGTTTTCGCCTTTTTTCTCGGAGAGCATCATCAGTGCAGCCATACGGACTATTCCGTCGGGCGAGGTTTTGAATACCGACAACAGGTCGTCGCTTGTAATGGCATTGTCGAGGGTAAGCCGGCGCAATGCCATCATCTGTATTGCCGGATATTGCGACGTGAGTTGTTTACGCCAGAATTTGGCTCCTTTGCACAGGGCGTCGTTTATATCGAAGGCAAGTTCGGTGGCGGGAATGAATGAGAATGTAGGGTCGCCGATTATATGGGACTCGAGATACGGATTGTATTTTACGAAATTGCCTACCCGCATGCCGTATCCCAGCAATCCGATATTGGCATCGCACCATTTGTCCTGCAGCGAGTTTACGCTGTTGGCTATCGTTACTACGCAATCGCCGTCTTCAAAGATATATCCGCCGGCTATGTACTTTTCGTTGTTGAAGGCTCCGTTGAAGCAGGCGTCGAGCATTACTACCCGGGCATTGGGCTTGTATCGTCCCAAATCGTATATATGCAGGTCGATGCGGTCGTTGAAGATTGAATCGGCGGCAATGGATTCGGGGGTGAATATGTCGTCGAACCAGTCGAGCGGCACATCGTATTCGCGTGCATACCGGGCTTTTACTTCTTCTTTGTCGCCTCCGCGTTCAACGGCCGTCCTTATTTTGGAACGGAAAAACATTTTGGCGGCTTCGAGATTGTCCGTTACGCTGCGTGCATCGGGCGTACGGTTTATATATTCGGCTTCTACGCCTCCGTGATGATGCAGTATGGCCAACGACAAGTCGGGTCGCTGAAGCTGCGACATCAGCAGATATTTTGCGTATTTGGCCATTTTGTGGTCGATATACGTGATAGCCGAGTTTTGGCGGCGCATCCACGGGAAATATTCGTAATAGGCGGTTTTCTCGTCTATTCGGGATATTTGCGACTCGGAGTTGTATCCTTGTCCCGAGAAGTAGAGGAGCTGCGTAAGGGTGTCTCCTTTTTCTTTCAACCGCACGACCTTTTTCAAATAGTCGCGCAACCGCTCGTATTCGGTTTTTCCGTTATATGCGAAACTTTTTATACGGCCGGAATAAAGCGTGGGGTGCGATACCTGAGGCGATTCGGGCAACAGTGAATAATAGAAGAGATTCGGTTTTTTCCCGTCGCGCTTTATAAACTCGAATTGCAGGTTAAGGTCGTCGTAAAATCTGTCGGAGGGACACGCCGTGCGTTCGAAGTTCTTCATGTTCTGGTCGATTTTGAACGCCGATGTGAGATGTTGTGCATCGCGTATCATTGCCACGGGTATATCGCCTATGAACACCATACCTTCTATGGGGCTGCTTTTGAGGGCAGCCAGACGGCGTATTTCGGTTCGTATAGAATCGGGGTTCTTCCAACGGTCGATTATTACATAGGGTTTCAATCCCTGCTTTTTTACTGAAGCGGCGTATGCTTCTACTTCTGCCGCTGCCTCCTTATAGCTTATGCTGTCTATAAATATGGCAAATCCTCTTTCTGTTGCCGCTGCTGAGGTGATTGTCAGGACGACTGCCAGAGTGAAGAGAAAACGCCTGATGTCGTGTTTTAACATTTCTGTCGTTGTGTTGTTTTATTGTTCGTCAAAATGAAAAGTTTACTCCTCCTTCCACTTTGTTGAAGTGTGTTCCGGAATAGGTTGCGATGTCGCCGACGTATTGCTCGGTGGAGGCTTCTACGTAGAGCCCAATATACGAACTTAGTTTCTTTGCGCGTATCGCTATTTTGGTCTCGGCTCTGCCGTATATATCGTAATACGGCGCGGTGATATACCAATATATGGGATATGTGTATTTGTCGGCCAGTTCCAACCCGTCAACTGATATGGATGATGTAACGGATGTGTTGTAACGTCCGCCGAGGGTAAGACTGAGGAATGAGCGTTTTATAGCAATATGCTTTGTACAGTACGCGTCGGCAAGTATTGTGAAATACTGCATGTTGTATTTGTCGGGGTAATTGTAGGTATCGGAATAACGGAACGTGGCTTTTACCCCGGCACTCCACGACGGATAACTGCCGTCGAGACGGTCGAAGCGGTACGCAATACTCCCTTCGGCTGCGGATTCCTTATGTTTTACCGAGGAGTTCATAACTTCCCAATATGTGTTTCCGCCTGTTGTTACGCTTTTCTGGTCGTACCAAACGCCTTCGTTTTTCTGCAACTTGCCTGCAAGTTCGATGTTGTGTACCGAACGCCCTTTTTTATACTGGAATCGCTCTTTTATAAACAGGAAGTCGCTGCTGAATTCGCCGCCGAGGAATTGGCGGGTAGTTCCGCCGTCGGTATTTTTCTCGCTGTTTGAGCCTACTCCTATTTGCAGATAGTTGCCTGCCGCGGGTCGTTTCCATACGAGTTGCAGAGATGCGTCCCATTGCATTCCTTTGGTGTCGCGCTGGTAGGAATTGCCTGCCTGCTGGTAGTATGTTCCCAATCCGCTCATCAGAAGGTAACGGTATGTTGTGGCCGTAACGGCGCATGTGTATGCGGTTCCTTCGCTGAAAATCCTGACTCCTCCGGTCAATCCCAAATGTATCTTGTCGGAGAGTTTGAAGTCGAAACCGGGATTTATCTTGAAACGCATTCCTTTTACTTCGGCTCGCGGGTCTTGTTCGTCGGAATTTACGCCTACTTCGTAGTATGCGTTTATTCCGAAACGCATAACCGGCAATACCTGCCACGAGAAACGACCGTCTATCGTGAATTTTTCGAGTGCGTAATTGCTGTTTACGGTGTCGGCGAGAATAAACGGATTTTTCTCGTCCAGATAGAGCGTGGTTTTCCACTTGCGCTCGTCTTCTGCTCCGTTGTAATAGGATATGCCTCCTTCGAAAGCGACTTTCTCGAGTTTCTTAAACCCGTATGCCGATACGTGCAGCCCGCGTGTATCACCGGATTCGTCGATATTGTGAAATCCTCCTTTTCCTATTCCGTAACTGACTCCTATTTTGGAATACTGTTCTGCCGGAATATCGGATATATAGGTGGGATTGTCGCTACCCGTAGCGATATTGCCGAGATAGGTTATATCGTCGTATCGGGCTATGTCGGCCATTACGGTATCGGTTGCGGCCTGCTGCGCCTGCAGCGAAACTGCCGATGCGGTACAGAGCGTACAGATTAAAAGTCTCTTCAGAGTTTGCATATCTTGCTTTTTTCAAAACGCCCTCCCCGGAACGATTTCCGGGGATGGCGCAGTTTTATCGTACCTTTCAGGAAAGGTGCGGATTAATCGATTGTCGTGGGAAGGATTCCCGGTGTCGGCGTCTGGTCGGAAAGGAAGTCTTCGGACGAGTTGTTGGTGTCCTGCAATATCACTTTTCCGTCGGGGGTTATCTCTTTGACTTTGCGGCGGATGCTCTTGCCCGCATAGTCGGATGCCATGAATATTATACCGTTATCTACTTCGGGACGCAGACGTACTATTCGTTTCGACTCGTTGGAGTTTACTATGTTTATTCCGTCAAGTACATACTCCTGCGGTACGGTGAGGAATTCGTACGTGTTTACCGTCTGCCAGGGTATTGTCCTATAGTTGCTGCGGTCGTTTATGTATGAATCCATTGTCATTCCTGCGGGAAGTTGCGCAAGTATCAACGCATTTCCGGTATAGGGAAGCCCGAAGAAGTTGGGTGTTGCGGAACTTGATTTGGTAACAATTGTCATATCGGGTACTGCGGGGTTGTCGGTATCGGATTTGTAGTCGCTAATATTAACCTCGTAATCGGCATTGGTAAGGTCAACCGGCGATACGCCTCCTGTCTCGGCATTATGGTTTATTGCGGTTGCGGCTATCAGAACGCTTTCGCGCGGATTAACGGGGTATTTGGTGCCGTTGCCGACAAATGCGACAACATACGATTCGAGAGCATATATATCCATTATCTCCGTTCCGTTTTCGCTTGTTACCCACTGTGTTACGCGTGCCGTACCTTGTATTCCCTGCAAGCGGGCAAGTATGCAGTTGTCGAGGTATTGTACCTGATCGGAGTTGTTGTATATTTCAAAGAACTGGTCCTGCGTATACGGTTTGTTTTTTACTTTTACCATATTGTAGTAAACTTCCTTGAATACGAAACCATCATTGAGTATTGCCCCTTTAAGGCCAATTTCAATATCCATATTATTGTATATGCTGATTTGTTTGCTTGCATTCATTATTTTATTATCTGTAAAAGCAGATGCATTAATCATATATTCTCCGCCTGTCAGTTTTATGGTAAACGTACCTGCTCCGCTTTCCGCAAGTTGTTCTTTCGCGCCTGTCTGCACGTTTGTTGCCGTTACGCTTGAGGTGGTAATATCGGCCTGTGTGATTCCGTCGGGATAACTCAATGTTACTGTAAGGGTATTGTATGATGCAACGTTGTCGTCGTCAGTCTTACACGAACCCATTACAAGCAGGGCTGCCAATGGGATAATTGCTAATAATTTCTTTTTCATAATTCTGTTTTTTTTGAATTTTATAATCGGGTGTTTATATCTTTATCTTCAATTCTGCACCGAAATACATCGGGGTATAGAGTTCGCGATACCCTCCGCGTATGTCCTGCCTGTACATCTTGTTTATCTTCAGGAAATTGTTGGCTATGAACGACAACTCGACGAACCGCTTGAATTCCTTGGTGAGCTTGAAGTTGAGCATGCAGGTTATCGGGTATTTCTGCGTTTCGAAATAGTTGAGGTTGGCATACTTGGCCGGCAGTGGGGTATAATCGACTACGCCTTCGTACGAACGGTCCCACGGGATGAAGTTCATGTTCTTGTCGTAAAATCCTATCGGATCGACCATCAGTATCTCGCCGTTGGCGTTGGAGGTTTTGTAGTAAAGGTTGTTGCCGTTGTCGTCTTCGTATATGTACCGCGCACTTTCGTACCATACTACCTGTACGGTTGTGGTAAAGACGAGTTTTACTGCCGGGATATGGGTTACAAACCGGAAATTGGTGTTTACACGGTTCTGCTCTGTTCCGCTTCCTGCCGGCAACACTGCCAGATATGAGTTGAAGCGGGTCTGTCCGTCCTCTTGATAGGCGACTCTGTTTGAATTATATGAGTACCCTGTGGATCGGCGTTTTATGTAGAACCATGCTCCATCGACTATGACGTCGGTTTTCAGCGGTTTTATCTCGCCGAAATTGAACGAGTATTCTATTCCGTGTTTTAACGTGCGGTAAACATTGGAGGGCATTGAATACCCTTTTATCTCTTTTTGATAATATACGTCGGCTTGCTGCGGGACTGTAGATGCGGGGGTGTTGTACCATACTGCTCCGTCCTGATAGAAGGGTAACGCATCGGCGGCGACCGCTGTCGGTATAGTATATTTGTTGTATCCGAGCATATACGGAACGGTGGTATATCCGTATTCGTTTTCGTATCGCTCGTTGAAGTAGGTTATAGAACCGCGTATGCGGTTTATCCTTCCCGACAACCCTATTTCGTATTTGTACGAGGTGGAGGGCTTCAGATTGGGATTTGCCGTATTATCTATTACGTTGGTGGTGATTACGCCGAGCGTACGCGACGCATCGCCTGAAACGTAACTGTTGAAACTGATATAATCGTAATATGCCGGGTTGGGATAGAGGTAACTCATCGACGGCATCTTGGAGGCGATTCCGAATCCTCCTACTATCGACAGGTCGTTGAATACGCTGTTGTTCTCTTTGGAGAGGAACTGGTACGAGGCGTTTATTCGCGGGTCGATTGTGGTTATGTTTCCTCTTAACGCCAAAGGATCGACGAACAGGGTGTTTACTCTGACTCCTGCCTGCAATGTGAAGGTCGTCCCCGCGAAATTGAGTTCGGTATTGTTTTCGAGGAAATACGACATTGTGTGCATCCCGGGTATCGACTTGTATGATCGGGGACGTACCGACTGTCCGTCGCCTTGTACCGGCGGACGGTTTATATCGTATTGCATTCCTTCTCCCTTGTTTACGCTGAGCGAATATTCAGCCCCGACTTTTATATCGTTGCTACCGATATTGAAGGGTATCATCTTGTTTGCTTTCAGCTGGACGAATGCCGTAAGGGGCTCGCCGTCGATGTTGTATGAGGCGAGATATTGTGCGGGGAGATAGTTTACCACGTATTCGCCCGACTGGAATGTGGACGGATACGGTACGACGCCGTTTCCGACATACCGTTTGTATATGTCCTGCTGCTTGCTGTATGAGAGGGAGGCGGAATAACTGAAATTGGTTATCCAGCTTTTATTGAGACGCCATATTCCGTCGGCCGAGAAACGGAATCCTTGGTTTTCGTTGCGCAACTCTTCGTCGGGCTCCATCGACTCGTCGCCTTTTACGCTGCTTATATTGCGGTAATAGGAGAATTTGAGGTTGAGCGACAACGGGGTACTCTCTTGCATGAAGACTTTGGAATAGGCGGCATTGCCCGTTATTCGGTCATATCCTTGAAATCTTTTGCGACGGTCGGCGTACGACTGCGTGTAATCGATTGAGAAGTTTAATGCTCCGTTGTCGTTTTTAAGTGTCAGACCTTTTCCTGCATAGAAGAGTTTGGAGTTGGGATCGACTTTTACTTTGGCTTCGTACGGTGTTGTTCCTACTTTGGTTTTTATTATTATCGCTCCGGAGGTAAGGTTTCCGTATTCGGCCGAAGGTATTCCGCGTATTACTTCTATCGATTCGATGTTGTCGGGGGATATGGAACGGAGGTCGGTTCCTCGCCCGCTCGTGGTCTGGTCGTTCATGGTATTCATCTGGAGGGATGAATTGTTTCCTGAACGGGACGTGGAGAATATCTGCATGTTCGCGTCGTTGGATACGGGCGCACCATCGACGAAGACAGCCGTTCCGAGCGAGTTGTTGGCATCGCCGCCGGAGTCTATCTCGCGCAGTGATGCCTGTCCTGCATTGGTAAGGTCGGGATTTTTGGTTACCATACCGGGCAACAACTGCAACATGTCTTCTACGCTCTTGGGTTGCAGGTGCTGTATGGCGGCTTGTCCTATACGGGATGTGGAGCCGAGTTTGGATTCTTCGGCTGTTACTACGACTTCTTCGAGACCTAATCCTTCGGGCCGGAGTACAAAATTGAAATCGGGGATGTCGCGGTTTACTTCTATTTCACCCGTCCGGGTTTCGAACCCCAAATATGATATTTCGTATTTATAGGTACCTGCCGGCAGGGAGGGAAAGACGAATTTACCGTTCTGGTCGGTCATCGCCCAGTCGGAATTCGACAGGCGGATGAGAACCATTTCCAATGGTTCTTTGTTGTCTAAGGATGTTATTATTCCTGATAGCAGATAGGAAGGCATCTTCCTATCTGCTCCTGACGAAGAGTCAGGAGCTAAAACGACTCCTGCAAAAATCAGTGCCGCAATGATATATTTCTTAAAATTTCCTCTTTCGCTCATATAAATAAAGAGTCTTTGCTCCTATTTTTCCTTAATATTCCTATTCTCTGAAGATGTCCCTTCATATCGGCAACTGTTGAAAGGCGAGAACTTAATGCCGACTTTTTCTTATATAGAGACTGCAAAAATAAACACTTTTTGCAGCCGATAAACATCTCTTCTCAAAAAAGTTTTGCAAATATCAAAAAAAACAACCGCATGATAAAATAGCATTTTTTAGGTATTTTGCCTGTTAAATAGATATTGATATGGTATGGAGCAATATATTTTGCACATACGTTTTATAGCATCCGTATCTGATTATAAGATGCTTACAAGCAGAAGAAGCACCGACGGCCGTTTTATAGGCTCTCTCTTCTGCGGTTTGTCTGCCGTCATGTAGTTTTATTGTAAAAAGTTTTTTCGGCATACAGGTTTTATGGCTACTTTTGCGCCTGCTATGTTATACAGTAACTCGGAATATGTTTGGGATACGCTCGATTGCGGCATAAGGATTGTTTACCGTTATGCGGATTCGGATGTCTCGTACTGCGGTTTTGCCGTCAATGCCGGTACTCGCGATGAGGAGTGCGGACTTGAGGGGTTGGCTCACTATGTAGAGCACATGTTGTTCAAGGGAACGCGGAGACGGAGGGCATGGCATATTCTGAACCGTATGGAAAGGGTCGGCGGAGAAATAAACGCTTATACTGCTAAAGAGGAGACGGTTGTATATTCCGTGTTTCTTGAAAGGGATATGGTGCGTGCGGTGGAACTTATGACGGATATAATGTGCAATTCGCGGTTTCCCTCTGATGAGAGCATAAGGGAAAAGGAGGTTATCGCCGATGAAATCAACTCGTACCGCGACAATCCTGCTGAACTGATTTACGATGAATTCGAGAATCTGGTCTTTGACGGCCACCCTCTTGGTCATAACATACTGGGAGATACGGATTCTCTTGCCCGCATTTCGCCGGGCGACGGGAAACGGTTTGTGAAGGCTTTATACACTCCTGACAACTGCGTGTTTTTCTTTACGGGGCGGACGGCGTTCGACAAGGTTTCGAGATGTGTCGGACGTTTTTCGGAACGGTTCGGGTCGGATTCGGCGGTTCTCGACAGACGCCCTCCTGTTTCATATTCTCGTTTCGACCGATGTGTAACGTCTGACAATCATCAGGCTCATGCCATAATCGGTGGCAGATGCTACGATATGTTTTGCGAGAAACGGGTACCGCTGCTGCTGGCTTGCAATATTCTTGCGGGTCCGGGAATGAACAGCCGCCTGAATGTCGCCCTGCGCGAAAAAAGGGGATATGTCTATACCGTGGAATCGGTTGTTACATGCTATACCGACACGGGTATATGGGGTATTTATTTCGGTACGGATCACTCTACTTTGAACCGTTGTTTTTCTATTGTAAGGAAGAACCTCGACAAGATGCGACGGGATGCCTTGTCGGCTTCCGCGCTGAATGCGGCGAAAAAACAGTTCGTAGGGCAGCTTGCGATAGGAAAGGAGAATCGCGAGAATCTCGCAACGGCCGACGGCAAGTGTTTTCTGCATTTTGGGAAGTGTGATACGCTGAACGATAGTATTGCAAAAATAGAGCGTATCTCTTCGTCGGATATTCTGGAGGTTGCCAATGAAATTTTTTCGGAGGAGATGCTTTCTTCTCTTGTCCTGAAATAATACGGAGGTGAGTTGTGGGAGGTGATATGTGTTAAATTTACCGCTCTCTTCTCTTTTGGTTGCAGCGTGGGAGGATTTCGTCCTGCCGTTTTTTACCATTGTATCGTCTGCCGCCGTTTTTGCCCGGGGAATTTTTGTTCTTTTATTCGAAATAGAACGACAGGACTACCATATTTGAACGCGCGCGTTCAATAGAGGCTGTGTATTTATAATCGAGCGGGTCTTTCAGGTCGCCGCGTTTGCGTTGCAGTATGTCTTGTAATCCGAAACAGAACTTAAGCTCGGGTATAAATTTGAAGAACGGGAAATAGATGTCGCACCCGAGTCCTATTTCGAGGTATGTGTCGTATGTCTTGAACCTGAGCAGTTCGCCTTTCTTTTTCGATACGTCGAACGACGGGGCTACGCCTATCATTATGTATGGGCGGTAGTTGTTTATTCGCTTGGCACTGTATTTCAGCTCTATGGGGACGTTGATGTAGTTCGATTTTACATCGGTTTTGATTTCTTCGCCTGAAAATTCTTCGCGAAACGTAACGGTTTTGTTTCCGAAATAGAACGAGGGGACGAGACGCAGGTTAAGGTACGGGCAGAGATAAAAGTCGCACAACAGCCCGACATTGAATCCGGGTGAGAACGAGGAGACTTGCGCCATCCAGATTTCGCCGTATTCGTTCATTTCGCCGTTGGGGACGAGTTTAAGGCTTTGTGTGCTGACTCCGAGAGAGAATCCGAAATGGATTATTTTCTGATCGACATACGGCGTGCGTTCTATCTTGCGCTTTTGCGCGTTTATGGACGCTCCGCTCATTATCAGCGCAACCGTGGTCAATATTACTGTTTTAAATATTGCTTTCATTTTTCTCTCCCGCTAATGATTTAAACGGACAATCGGCGTTGTTATTGCGCTGTTCTTGCTCAAAAAAAACAGCTTTGCGCCGTTTTTGCGCTTTGGGCGGGACTTGAACGGTATTGTAATGTTTTGTTGCAGGGATTATCTGCTATTGCCGTTTTTGTTTGTACGGGCATATAAATAAACCGAGCCTCCCGACTTTTTATGCCGGGGGGCTCTGCTTGTTATAGTTCTGGTTGTCGGTATTACTACCTGTTCGCGCTGTTTTTTTGAATGGGGTTGTTGTGTGGCGTTTTGCCACTTCGGGGGTTATCCGAATATGCCTGTTGAGAGGTAACGTTCGCCTGTATCGGGCAACAGTACTACGATGTTCTTGCCTTTGTTTTCGGGGCGTTTTGCTACTTCGGCGGCGGCAAATGCCGCTGCTCCGGACGAGATTCCGACAAGCGCGCCTTCGGTAAGGGCTATCGTGCGTGCCGTCTGCTCGGCGTCTTCGTTCTGCACGGTTATTATTTCATCTACTACCGAGGGGTTGTATATGTCGGGGATGAATCCTGCGCCTATGCCTTGTATGCGGTGCGGCCCTGCTTTGCCGCCTGAGAGTACGGGGGAGGCTGCCGGTTCGACGGCTATTACTTTTATGGTCGGCTTCAATTCTTTCAGTTTCGCTCCTGTTCCGCTTATTGTCCCGCCTGTTCCTACACATGCCACGAACAGGTCTGTCTCGCCGTCGGTGTCGCGCCATATTTCTTGTGCTGTGGTGTGTTCGTGCGCCGCGGGGTTGGCCGGATTGGAGAATTGCTGCAGGATTACGGAACCGGGTATTTCGCGGTTCAACTCTTCGGCTTTTTTTATTGCTCCGCTCATACCGGCTGCTCCGGGGGTGAGTTCTATTTTTGCTCCGAACGCCTTAAGCAGATTGCGCCTTTCGAGGCTCATTGTTTCGGGCATTGTGAGTAGCAGCTTGTACCCTTTGACGGTTGAGACGAATGCCAACCCTATGCCGGTGTTGCCGCTCGTGGGTTCTATTATCGTGGCTCCGGGCTTTAGGCGTCCGTCTTTCTCGGCGTCTTCGACCATGGCAAAGGCTACGCGGTCTTTTACGCTTCCTGCGGGGTTGAAGTATTCGAGTTTGGCTATTATGTGTGCATCGACGCCTTTTGTCCGGGCGAAACGGGTCATCTCCAACATCGGGGTATTCCCTATCAGATCGGTTAGTTGTTTTGCTGTTTTCATCTGCTGTTTGTTTTTTGTCTTTCGGCTTTTGTCGGTTTCTGCCTTTAAAATATAACGCCTGCCTGATGTTGTGAGGCGGGCGTTACGGTTTTTGTCGTTTGTGGAACGTCTCGTATGTTTAACGTTTTTGTTCGGCTCTCGGTTCTATGGTTGCTCGCCTTTTTGCCGCAGATATTCTGCTGCCACGAATGCCAGTTCGTCGTACCACTCTTGTCCGAAGTAGCGTATCAGCGGGGCTTTTAAGAACTGATAAACGCGTATTTTCAACGCTTTTCCTTTTTTTTCTGCTCCGCTGCATATCGTACGCCTGTCGTAATTTACCGCCGTGAAATTGGGATAGCGGGTTATCCGTACAGGATAGAGGTGGCACGATACGGGTTTTTTGAACGGGATTTTTCCTTCGTCGCAAATCTTCTCTAATGCGCAAAGACATATTCCGTCGGTGGTATAGGTGCAGAACACGCAGTCGCGGTTGCCTATTACCGAGGTTACGAGGTCGCCTTCTATATCGGTATATGATACGCCTTGTGTTTGTATGACTTGCAATGCTTGCGGCGACAGGTATTCTTTTACAAAGGGGAGGGAGGCTTTTAGTGCCTCCTCCTCTTCGTCGGTTATCGGTGCGCCGGCATCGCCTTCGATGCAGCAGGCTCCTTTGCAATCGGCTATGTCGCAGCAGAAATAGCGTTCTATTACGTCGAGGCTTACTACTGCATCTCCGATTCGTATCATGGGGCGGGCGTCTGTCGGTTAGTCTTCTATTAAGTCTTTTCCCGTCATCTCGGCCGGTTGGGGCAGTCCCATGATATGGAGTATCGACGGGGCTACGTCGGCAAGTATTCCGTTGTTTACTTTTGCCGACTTGTTGTTTGTAACGTATATGCACGGTACGGGATTGAGCGAGTGGGCGGTATTGGGTGTCCCGTCGGCGTTTACTGCATTGTCGGCGTTTCCGTGGTCGGCTATTATTATTGCTTCGTACCCTGTGGCTTTGGCGGCTTCTATTACTTCGTTTACGCACTTATCGACGGCTACGACGGCTTTTTCTATTGCTTCATATACGCCGGTGTGCCCTACCATGTCGCCGTTTGCATAGTTTACCACGATGAAATCGTATTTGTCTTCTTTTATCGCTGCTACGAGTTTGTCTTTTACTTCGTAAACGCTCATTTCGGGTTTGAGGTCGTAGGTGGCGACTTTTGGAGAGGGTACGAGGATGCGGTCTTCGCCTTCGTACGGTGTTTCGCGTCCGCCGTTGAAGAAGAAGGTTACGTGGGCGTATTTCTCCGTCTCGGCTATGTGCAGCTGGCTCTTTCCTTGTGAGGAGAGGTATTCGCCGAGGGTGTTTACCACGTTTTCCTTGTCGAACAGTATGTGTACGCCTTTGAACGATGCGTCGTACGGGGTCATGCAGTAGTATTGCAGTCCGGGTATCGTCTTCATGCCGTAATCGGGCATGTCCTGCTGGGTGAGGACTATCGTCAGTTCTTTGGCGCGGTCGTTGCGGTAGTTGAAGAAGATTACGGCATCGCCTTCTTTTATTGTTCCGTCGAACGTGCTGTTTACTATCGGCTTGATGAATTCGTCGGTTACGCCTTCGTCATACGATTCTTGCATGGCTGCCACCATGTCGGTTGCGGGTTTGCCCACTCCTTTTACCAACAGGTCGTATGCTTCTTTTACGCGCTCCCACCGTTTGTCGCGGTCCATTGCATAGTAACGGCCTATTATGGATGCTATGCGGCCTGCGCTTGCCTTGCAGTGCTCGGTGAGTTCTTTTATGAATCCTTTTCCGCTCTTCGGGTCGGTGTCGCGCCCGTCCATGAAGCAGTGGATATAGGCGTTTTGTATGCCGTATTCTTTTGCTATTTCACAGAGTTTGTAGAGGTGGTCGAGCGAACTGTGTACGCCTCCGTCGGAGGTCAGCCCCATAAAGTGTATGTTTTTGCCCGTCGTGGCGGCGTAGCTGAACGCGCTTTTTATTTCGGGGTTTTCCATTATGGAGTTGTCGGCGCACGCCTTGTTTATTTTTACGAGATCCTGATATACGATGCGGCCTGCTCCTATGTTGAGGTGTCCTACTTCGGAGTTACCCATCTGTCCGTCGGGCAATCCTACGTTTTCGCCGCTGGCCTGAAGCTGCGAGTTGGGGTATGTTTTTACCAGATAATCCCAATACGGTGTCGGTGTTGAATAGATTACATCGGCTTTGTTGTGCTTACCGATTCCCCAGCCGTCGAGAATCATCAATAATGCTTTTTTTCTCATAGCTCTATTTTTTTAATTCGTTATTGTTCCGTAATGTTTGCCGTAACGGTTGCGGCTTCTTCTGCAACGGGTTGCCCGTCTGCCGACTCGTGCTTGTCGAGCCTCGCGTTTCGTATGGCAAAGATACTATTTACAAATGACTCTTGTGTCATTATTTTTTTATAAACTTTCCCTGCCGCTGCTTGCTGGGCTTCTTTCTTGGAGAATCCGGTACCTGTTCCTGAAACTATTCCTTCGACAAGAAGTTCGAATGTGAATGAACTGCGGTTGTACGAATCGGTATGTGTTTCTTTTAACTTGTATTCTATTTGGGCTCCGGTTTTCTGCCCCCACTCCATAAGCCGCGATTTGAAATTGTTTTCGCTCGCCGCCACTTTTTCGAGGTCGATATGGGGGGTTATTATTTTATTGCTTACGAATTTTACCGCGGCTTCGTATCCTTTGTCGATATATATCGCCCCTATCAACGCTTCGAGGGCGTTGCCGCCGATATGGTTGTTGGTTATCTTCATGTTGGCGGACGTCTTAAGCAACTGCGATATGTTCATTTTCTGGGCTATGGCGTCGAGGCTCTTCCGTTGTACTATGCGCGAACGTACGTTGGACAGAAATCCTTCGCGACGCCCGGGAAACCGACGGTATATTATGTCGCTTACGGCCATTCCCAATACCGTGTCGCCGAGGAACTCCAGACGTTCGTTGTTCAACGGTCGTCCGTATTTGGTTTTTATTCCTGCCGAACAGTGGGATACGGCTTCGCGGTACGGGGCGATGTCGTCGGGAATGAATCCGAGCAGTTTGTACAGAGACGAATAAGGCTCCTTGCGTTTCAACGCAAAAAGCCTTATTTTGTTGTATAGTTTCTTAAGCACTTATTTTACGAATTTCTTCACGATAAGACTTGCGTTGTGTCCACCGAATCCGAACGTATTCGACAATGCTATATTCACGGTTCTCTTTTGAGCCTTGTTGAAAGTATAGTTGAGCGAATAGTCTATTTCGGGGTCGTTATCGCCTTCTTCATGATTTATCGTAGGAGGTATTATATCGTTTTCCACTGTTTTTACGCAAACCAATGCTTCGAATGCTCCGGCTGCTCCGAGCAGGTGCCCCGACATGGATTTGGTGGAACTGATATTTATCTTCTTGGCGTGTTCGCCGAATACGGCTTTTATCGCTTTTACCTCCGATATGTCGCCTACCGGTGTGGATGTGCCGTGTACGTTGATGTAATCTACGTCTTCGGGCGATATTTCGGCATCGGCAAGTGCGTTCTGGATTACGAGTTTTGCTCCCAATCCTTCGGGGTGCGATGCGGTAAGGTGGTATGCATCGGCCGACATGCCGCCGCCTATTACTTCGGCATATATTTTGGCTCCGCGTGCCAACGCATGGTTCAACTCTTCAAGTACAAGACATGCTGCTCCTTCGCCGAGTACGAATCCGTCGCGGCTTGCGCTGAACGGACGGCTTGCCGTCTGGGGCGAGTCGTTGCGGGTGGAGAGGGCGTGCATTGCATTGAATCCTCCTATTCCTGTTATGTTTACTCCGGCTTCTGCTCCACCGGTTACTATAACGTCGGCTTTTCCCAGTCGCAACAGGTTAAACGCATCTATTATGGCATTGGTCGATGATGCGCATGCCGATACCGTGGCATAGTTGGGACCGCGGAATCCGTAACGCATCGATATATGACCGGCCGCGATGTCCACTATTATCTTGGGGATAAAGAACGGGCTGAAACGCGGACCGTTTTCCTGATGCTGGAAATAATAGCCTACTTCCTCTTCGAATGTTTTTAATCCTCCGATGCCTGCCGAATAGACTACGCCTACGCGATCCTTGTCCAGTTTCTCCATGTCGAAAGCGGCGTCTTCGACGGCCTGTACCGCCGACGACAATGCCAAAGCGGCATATCGGTCGAGTTTGCGGGCTTCCTTGCGGTCGATATATTGGGAGGGATCGAAATTCTTTACTTCACAGGCGAATTTCGTCTTGAAAAGCGAAGCATCGAATAGAGTAATAGGCCCGGCACCGCTTACTCCGTTCACGAGGGAATTCCACGTGCTTTCCACGTCGTTCCCCAGTGGGGTAACTGCACCCAGACCTGTTACTACAATTCTTTTTAATTCCATAAAAGCAAAAGTGTCAATTACTGAACTTTGGACTCGATAAATTTGATAGCGTCACCTACGGTTGCTATTTTCTCCGACTGATCTTCGGGAATGTTTATGTTAAACTCTTTCTCGAATTCCATAATCAACTCTACGGTATCCAAAGAATCAGCACCGAGATCATTGGTGAAACTTGCCTCTTCGGTTACTTCCGACTCGGGTACGCTCAATTTGTCAACGATAATAGCTTTTACTTTTGATGCAATCTCAGACATAACTTTAAGTTTTAGTTAATAAATTTTTTCGTCTGCAAAGTTGCGCAATTTTCAAAAAGTAAAAAAATATTTCGCACTAAATTTTATATCTTTTGCACACAAGATGCCCTTTTGTGCAATTTTAGAGCCCGAATCCGAGGTTTTCGAGTATGCCGGCATACTCTTTCGGGGCGTTTTGGATTCGATATGCATTGTATTCCCGACGAAACGGATAGTTGTTGCGCAACGCCTCGAAACTGTCCGGGGCTTTCTTTAATCGGGCGAAGTCGTTCCGCGGGTCGTATGAGTGCAGCACGGCGGCCAACAGCGGGTTTTTCGCCGTGGCGAGGTCGATAACCGCATTGTCGGGTTCGGACGGGTATTGCATGTCGGGTTGTTTTCCTCCGCAGTAACGGGCTACTTCGCAGAGCGACATGTACGACCCGACGGCTTTCCCGTCGTCGGAATATCCTGCTATGTGGGGCGTGGCGATAAATGCTTCGTCCATAAGGGGCAGATATATCCCGGCGGGCTCATTCTCCCAACAGTCGATTATGAAGTCGCGTATCTGTCCGGAATGTTTTGCCTCGAGTACGGCTTTGTCGTCGGCAACGCCGCCGCGGGCGGCATTTATAAAGAGGGGCTTGCGCTTGAGGCGTGAGAAGAACTCTGCATCGGCCAAATGCCGTGTCGGATGCGCGCCTTCTTTTATCAGCGGGGTATGCAGCGTTATTATGTCGCATTTTTCTTCTATTTCGGATAGAGGTACGAATCCGTCCGCCCCCTCTGCTTCTGCGCGCGGAGGGTCGTTGAGCAACAGGTTGAAGCCGACTTTGCGAAGTGCTGCGGCTACAGCACTCCCGACGTGTCCTGCACCGATTATCCCCACGGTATGTTTTTCGGGTGCAGAACCGACTGCATCCATATAAAGCAGGAGTGATGCCAGTATGTACTGCGCCACGGACGGGGCATTGCAACCGGGCGCGTTGCGCCACTCTATCGAGTGTGCCGCACAATACTCCGTATCGATATGGTCAAAGCCGCAACTTGCCGTCGCTATAAAACGGCAGCGGCTCCCTTCCAGCAAAGCGGGTCGGCATTTCGTCGGCGTGCGCACAAACAGTATGTCGGCTTCTTTTACCGCCGCCGCGTCTATCTCTTCGGTCGGGACGTAGGTTACTTCTCCATATTCTTCCAGCCTTCCTTTTATATACGGGATATTGGCATCTGCTACTATCTTCATGGTCGTATGGTTTTGTTTATGTTTTTTCTTCTCTGCAAAGGTATAAAATCGTACGGTTGCTTTTTCAAAATTATCGTATCTGCAACTTTTTATCCCTTCCTTTTGTTCGGGCAGCGTGTGTTTATGCCGCCGATGTTCCGATACGGTAAGAGTTTTTACGGAAACGGGTTGCCGTACTGTTTTAAACAGGGATTATTTGTCTGCAAAAATTGTATGTTAGCAAAACATTTCTTTTCTTTGTAGCTAAGTTTTTTTTGAGTTTAAACCGATATTGCCATGACATTCTGCGAAAAGTGTAACCGTATATTTTGGAACGCCTGTTTGGACTACCATAAAAGGGATGATGTTGATGCGTGTATCCAGAATCCTTTCGAGAACGACAAGATTGAATCGCTCTTGTACAGGAAATGCTGGATTGATACCGTACAATGGCATCTGGAGGATATTATCCGCAACCCGGACATTGAACCTATAACGGCTCTCTACATAAAAAGGCGCATCGACAAGTCGAATCAGGACAGAACGGATCTGGTGGAGCATATCGACACGTATTTTCTGGAGAAATACAAGGATGTTAAGCCGCTGGACGATGCGACGATAAACACGGAGAGTCCGGCATGGGCAATCGACCGCCTTTCTATTCTGGCACTGAAAATATACCACATGCAGCAGGAGGTGGAGAGAGGCGATTCGTCGGAAGCTCACAAACAGCAGTGCAAAGCCAAACTTGCCGTCTTGCTCGAACAGAGAGCCGACCTTACTGCGGCGATTGACACGCTGCTCGACGATATAGCCTGCGGGAGAAAGTACATGAAGGTTTACCGACAGATGAAAATGTACAACGACCCTGAACTGAATCCTGTACTTTACGGTAAAAAATAGCTCTCTCCCCGATATGGGACAACCGTTCAAGAACATACTTGTAATGCGCCTTTCGGCTCTGGGCGACGTGGTTATGACAATTCCGGTGGTTTACCCCGTCTGCCGGGCTTATCCCGACTGCAAATTCACGCTGCTGACATCGTCGGCGGCGAGGCAGCTTTTCGTCGATGCGCCGGAAAACCTCGACATTGTCCCCGTCGATACGAAGAATCAATACAGGGGGGTGAGAGGGATTTTCAAACTTTTCTTCGGGATTAAGGAGAGGAACTTCGATGCTGTTGCCGACCTGCATGATGTTCTGCGTTCGAAACTGCTCCGGTTCTTGTTTTCGCTTACCGGGGCAAAAACGGTATCTATCGACAAGGGAAGGAAGGAGAAGCAGCGACTTGTCAATCATGAAAAGGGGTGTTTCGTTCAACTTAAGTCTTCGTTCGAACGGTATGCCGATGTTTTCAGGCAACTCGGGTTCCGCTATTCGGGCAACTTTACGCCTGTCGGCGCATCGGACTGCGGCGACTTGCCGGAAAGACTTGTCAGAAACGGTCTAAGCGGAGAAAAATGGATTGGTATCGCCCCCGTTTCGAAGCACAGGGGGAAAAACTATCCGGCACAGAAAATGGAGCAGGTTGTAAAACTTCTTTCGGAAAAGGGTGGGTACAGGATTTTTCTGTTAGGTTCGCCGTTGGAGAAAGAGTTGTTCGAATCGTGGTGTGCATCGTACGACAATGTTTTTTCTCTTGTTCCCGAGAGATTGGGGTTTGCCCGGGAGATGAAGTTCATTAAACAGCTCGACCTGCTTGTTTCGATGGATTCGGCCAACATGCACATTGCTTCGATATTGGGGACTCCCGTACTGTCGATATGGGGGGCTACTCATCCGTACGCGGGATTCCTCGGCTGGGGGCTTACCGAGAATTCGGTAATGCAGCGCGACATTGCTTGCCGTCCCTGTTCTATTTTCGGAAGCCTGCCGTGTTACAAGGGCAATTACGAATGCCTCGACATTCCGCCGGAATCGGTTGCGGAAAGGATTGCGTGTATTGTAGAGAAAAACGATGAAAAAGGTAATAAATAGAGACTTTCTGGATATAAGCGAGTGGATAGGTTCTATCCCTAAGATATTCGACAGCGAAGGGAGTATCGTATATCAGGCCCGCAATACGCTTAAACGCATCTCGCACGGGAATACCGACTTTGTGGTAAAACGGTACGCCGTACCGATATTCATCAACAGACTGGCATATACCTTTTTCAGGAAAAGCAAAGCGCAAAGGGCATACGAGAATGCCGCGAGACTGACGGATTACGGCATAAAAACTCCATGCCCTGTCGCATATATGGAATTGAAACGATGCGGGCTGCTACACCGTTCGTATTTCGTGTCTCTGGCTGACGATTCGCCTTACATGATGCGGCAGTATGTGGATTTCGTAAACTCCGGCGAGGAGATAATAAAACAGTTCGCCCGATTCACTAAACTGATTCACGACAACAATATCCTGCATCTGGACTATTCGCCCGGCAACATCCTTTTTTCGGTGGACGGCGACGGCAAAGCCTCGTTCAGCATTATCGACCTGAACAGGATGCGTTTCGACGTGCCGCTGACGAGAGAGGAGAGACTGAGAAATTTCAGACGGCTGACACGGTCGGACGAGGTACTGAAGATAATGATTGACGAATATGCTTCGCTCTGCGGCTGGGACAAGAGGGAGGCTTTTGAAGAGGCTGCCGGATACAGCAGGGATTTCTGGGAAAAGACCGACAGGAAGATTGCTCTTAAAAAGAAGCTGAAAAAGACAAAGTAAATGAATGACGATTTCGATATACGTGCAGCACGGTTCCGCGACGAAGACAGGGAGCAGGACCGGGTGTTGCGTCCGCTGAGGTTCGACGATTTCAACGGACAGGGCAAGATAATTGATAATCTGGAGGTGTTCGTCGCCGCAGCCAAACTGCGCGGCGAATCGCTCGACCATGTACTGCTGTACGGCCCTCCGGGTCTGGGGAAGACTACGCTGGCCAACATTATAGCAAACGAGCTCGGAGTGGGGTTCAAGGTTACTTCGGGCCCCGTACTCGACAAACCGGGCGATCTTGCCGGCCTGCTGACATCGCTCGATACGAACGACGTGCTTTTTATCGACGAGATTCACCGTCTCAGCCCGATAGTGGAGGAGTACCTCTATTCGGCAATGGAGGATTTCAGAATAGACATAATGATTGACAAAGGGCCGAGCGCGCGCTCCATACAGATAGACCTGAACCCTTTTACTCTTGTGGGTGCGACCACGCGCAGCGGATTGCTCACAAGCCCGCTGAGGGCAAGGTTCGGGATAAACTGCCATCTGGAATATTACGACCACAAGGTTCTGGGCGGGATAATAAAACGTTCGGCAAAGATTCTGAATGTGGCGTGTACATCGGATGCCGCCGCCGAAATTGCCATGCGGAGCCGCGGAACGCCACGTATAGCGAATGCGTTGCTTCGCAGGGTAAGGGATTTCGCGCAGATAAAGGGGCGGGGCGAGATAACTCTCGATATTGCGAAATTCGCTCTTGAAGCTCTGAATATCGACAAATTCGGACTCGACGAAACCGACAACAAGATATTGAGCATTATAATAGACAAGTTCAACGGAGGGCCGGTAGGGCTTAACACTATATCCACCGCGCTCGGCGAGGATGCCGGGACGCTGGAGGAGGTGTTCGAGCCGTTCCTGATTAAGGAGGGATTCCTGAAACGGACACCGCGCGGACGCGAGGCCACACCGCTGGCATACTCGCATTTGGGACGCACGCGCGGGCCGATACAGAATACGCTTTTTTAAACTTTTTCTACTACGCTGTAATTGCAACCGACAAATGGCAGGGGGAATTAAGAGATTGGCCAAAGAGACGGCCGTATATGGATTGAGCAGCATACTGGGACGTTTTCTCAACTGGTGCTTTGTCTTTTTATATATAAATGTTCTCAAGAGCACTTCGGAATACGGTATAGTAACGAATCTGTACGCGTTTATGGCATTGCTGCTGATAATCTTGACGTACGGACTGGAGACCGGCTTTTTCCGCTTTGCAAACGACAAGAACTGCAAGGACCCGATGACGGTTTATACCACTGGGCTTATTTCGCTGGCGACTACTTCGACTCTGTTTTTCGTCCTCGTCGCAATATTCCTGAAACCTTTATCGTCCGCACTCGGATACCCCGACGGAGAGGCGTGTGTTATGATGCTTTCCATTATAATTGCCATCGATGCCTTTACGTCGCTGCCGTTCGCTTTTCTGCGCTACAAGCAAAAGGCTCTCCGCTTCGCTGCTCTTAAACTGCTGTCGATTGCGATAAACATAGCTTTGAACTTGTTCTTTTTTCTTGTTTGCCCGGCCATATATAAGAATAACCCCGATGCCGTATCGTGGTTCTTCAACCCCGACAGGCTGGTGGAATATATTTTTATTTCAAACCTTATCAGTTCGGCGGTAACTCTGGTAATGCTGCTGCCGGAACTGACGGGTATTAAATATCGTTTCGACCTGTCGTTGTGGAAAAGGATGCTGCGCTACTCGTTCCCGCTGCTTATATTGGGCGTGGCCGGAATAATGAACCAGACGTTCGACAAGATGTTCTACCCTACCCTCGCTTCGGGTCGTCCCGATTTTATGGGGGAACTCGGAGTTTACGGGGCGGCATACAAGGTGGCGATAGTTATGGTGATGTTCACTCAGGCGTTCCGCTTCGCCTACGAACCGTTCATTTTTGCAAAAAACCGCGAGGAGAGCCTCGACAAGAGCAAGGAGACGTATGCTTCGGCAATGAAATATTTCATAATATTTTCGCTGTTCATCTTCCTCGCCGTAATGTTCTATATTGATATTGTAAAACTTGTAATGCCGGCCGAGTATTTTAAAGGGGTGAAGATTGTCCCTGTTGTAATGGCCGGCGAAATATTCTTCGGCGTGTTCTACAACTTGTCGCTGTGGTACAAACTGACCGACCGCACGCAATGGGGGGCATGGTTTTCGTTGGGTGGATTCGTGATAACGGCGGCCATAAATATCGATTTTGTCCCGCAGTACGGGTATATGGCCTGCGCCTGGGGCGCATTTTTCTGTTATCTTGCCATGATGTTGTCGTCGTACTTCATAGGGCAACACTACTTCCCGATAAAATACGACCTTAAGGGCATTGCTGCGTATTCGGCCATAGCGGTTGCGGCTTACGCGGCTGCCGTATATGTTCCTATCGAGAACGAAGTGGCAAGTTATGCTTTCCGCACGTTGCTGCTGGTTCTGTTCGTCTTGTATGCTTTTAAAAGGGATATGCATGTAAGTATGGCCGACATAAGGAAAATACTGCACCGGTAAATTAAGGTATTGTTTTTGTCGCAGGCTCACGATAGCGGAACGGTATCGGTTTGTCGCGGGACTGCATGTCGTTCTTTCCTTCGGGCATCGGGTTATTTCCCGGGCTGAACGTTTTTATCTGCCGCACATTTCGACGATTATATTGTTATATCTGTCAAAACAGGGATATTGTAATTAACTTTTATTCGTTATGGAAAAGTTTAAAGATATGTTGCCCGGAACGGTAAGGGCTTTCCTGCGTAATGCCTTCGACCAGAAAGACGACAGGGAGAGTGTGCAGGTTACCATGGATGCCATACGCGAGGGAACGGAATTCAAGGGCTCCAGCCTGTGGATTCTGATATTCGCCGTTTTCATAGCTTCTTTGGGGCTTGATGTAAATTCTGCCGCGGTAATAATCGGTGCAATGCTTATATCGCCGCTTATGGGTCCTATTATGGGTGTGGGACTCGGACTTGGCATATACGATTTTGAGCTGATAAAAAAATCGGTAAAGAATCTTGCCGTCGCAACTCTTTTCAGTGTGCTGACTTCGATGGTGTATTTCCTCGTTTCGCCGCTCAACGATGCCCGTTCGGAACTGCTTGCCCGAACTTCGCCTACGATATACGACGTACTTATAGCTTTGTTCGGCGGGGCTGCGGGGATTGTGGCGGTATCGACGAAACAAAAGGGGAACGTCCTGCCGGGCGTGGCGATTGCCACTGCTCTTATGCCGCCGCTCTGTACGGCCGGATTCGGTCTTGCCAACGGTAACATGCACTATTTTTTAGGGGCGTTTTACCTGTTTTTCATAAATTCGGTTTTTATCGCTTTTGCCACGACTATCGGAACTAAACTTATGAAGTTCCCCAAAAAGCAGTTTATCGACCCTCAGAGGCAGGTTACCGTCGAACGTATTGTTTACGCCATACTCTTTGCCACGGTAGTCCCCAGCGTAATAATTACGTACAACATGATAAGGGACAACTATATTACCACAACGGCTTACAACTTTTTAAACGATGAGTTCAACACGAGCCGCAATCAGATAATAAACAAATCGGTTAAATACGAAAAAGGTCTCTGGACGATTTCCGTTTCGATTATAGGCCGGGAGATTCCGCAGGACTCGATTAAGGCGATACAGGAGAGGTTGCCGCGCCCGATAGCGGGAGCACGTCTGATAATATCGCAGGGGTTCGGACAGGAAGAGTTCGACGTTGGTAATGAAAACCAGACTTTGCAACAGATATATGCCGATAACATGATGCGTATAGAGAAACAGCGGGACGTGATAGATTCGCTGAAATCGGAGATTGCTTATTTTGTCGCTTACGACACGCTTGCCAAAGTTGTTGCTCCTGAAGCTAAAATACTTTTTCCGCAAGTGGCCGGTCTGGCCATAACCCGCACTCTGTTCAGCGACATTGAATCGGGTACGACTAAGGATGCCACGGTTGCGATAGTGAAATACGAACGTCGCATGCCGGCTGCGACATACGATACTTTTAAGAAATGGCTGGAGGCTCGTACCGGTGTCGCCGAGCTGCAAATAATAGGTGAATAGCCGCGGGTGGCAGCGTACGCCGGTGCAAAGGTTCGGTGCATGGAGACGGGCTTGCCATGCTTTTGGTCGGTTACGGAACAGTGCCGCTCCTTTTTCGCGTCAATCCTGTTTTTGAAAAGCGACGCCCGGATATTGCACTGCCTCGTCAGAGTTTAAAGGCTCTTTTTTCGCCGTCGGCAAATTTCACCGATATTATATAACGGGTATTTATGTATGACGGCAGCGGGATATATGCTTCGCAATCATTTGTCTTTTGAAGCGTTACAAGCT
>JADIMW010000082.1 GCA_017694415.1 Candidatus Caccoplasma merdipullorum | reverse complement strand
GTTCTTATAGTTCTGCGCATCGGCTGCCGGAAAAAACAAAAACGGCAGAAGAGCGAGCAGAAGGAATTTTTTTCCAAACATAATTTTTAGAATTTCGGGATAGACAAAAAAACAGCTATCTTTAACAACACAAACAAGTTCAAACAGATGCAAACGATAAACTGCGACACAAAGATAATACTTTGTTCCTATCGACAACTCGAAGAGAAAGACAAAAAACTGGTCGATGCCGCCAAAAAGGCCGCGACCTCGGCATACGCTCCATATTCGCACTTCAGCGTGGGAGCAGCCGTAACATGCGGCAACGGTGAAACGATGACAGGCAACAATCAGGAAAACGCCTCGTATCCGTGCGGCATGTGCGCCGAAAGAGTAGCGCTGTTTGCAGCATCGGCACAAAAACCCGGCATGAAAATCGAGGCAATAGCCATAGCCGCACACGACGGAAACGGATACACCAAAGAACCCGTAACCCCATGCGGCAGCTGCAGGCAAGTTCTGGCAGAATACGAAGCCCGCCAGCAAACCCCGATACGTATAATAATGTACGGCGAAGACAAAATATACATGACACAGTCGGCAGCAGCACTCCTGCCGTTGTCATTTTCCCTGCCTCGGTAAAAACCAAAGTCGGCCGATTGATTATTAACCGAAAAAAGAGTATCTTCGCAACAGTGTTATACACGCCCAAAAGACAAGACATAACCCATCGATGGAAAACTACATAGTATCGGCACGTAAATACCGCCCTACCACATTCGGCAGCGTAGTTGGGCAGGAAACCCTTACCCGGACGCTTAAAAACGCGATAGCATCCGACAAGCTCGCGCACGCATATCTCTTCTGCGGGCCGCGCGGCGTAGGAAAAACCACCTGCGCACGCATATTTGCAAAAACAATAAACTGCACCTCCCCCACCCCCGACGGCGAAGCCTGCAACAGTTGCGAATCGTGCCTGTCGTTCAACGAACAACGCTCGTACAACATACTCGAACTCGACGCCGCATCGAACAACTCGGTCGATGACATACGCACCCTTATCGAACAGGTGCGGATTCCGCCGCAAATAGGCAAATACAAAGTATTTATCATCGACGAAGTCCACATGCTCTCGACAGCGGCATTCAACGCATTTCTGAAAACCCTCGAAGAGCCGCCTAAACACGTCATATTCATCCTCGCCACGACAGAAAAGCACAAGATAATACCAACCATACTGTCGCGCTGCCAGATATACGACTTCCAGCGCATGACGATAGAAGGGACGGTAAAACAGTTACGGTTCGTGGCAGACAGCGAAGGAATAACGGCAGAAGACGAAGCTCTGGCGGTAATAGCCCGCAAAAGCGACGGGGGTATGCGCGACGCCCTTTCGATGTTCGACCAGATAGCGGCATTCTCGGGCGGGAACATAACCTACAAAGAGACGGTAAAAAACCTTAACATACTCGACAGCGACTGTTACTTCGAAATTACCGACGCGTTTTTGAAAGGGGACGTACCGACTTCCCTGCTGATACTCAACGATATAATACGCCGCGGATTCGACGCCCAATATTTCGTGAGCGGCCTTAGCGAGCACCTCCGCAACCTGCTCGTAAGCAAAGACGCCGTTACCCTGCCTCTGCTCGAAGCAAGCAAAGAGACAACCCGCAAATACGGCGAGCAGGCGGCACGATGCAGCAACGAGTTTCTATATTCTGCACTCGAGCTCGCCAACAAGTGCGACCTCAACTATCGCACGAGCAACAACAAACGGCTGCTGGTAGAACTGACGCTGATACAGATAAGTCAGTTGAACGAAAAAAAAAAGTCCGATAACGACGATACCGAACCGCAATTAAAAAGCATAGCACGCGAAACGGCCGAAACCGCCCGTACAGATACAGGGGGAGAGGCGCAAACGAACCGGACGGCTCCGACACCGGCAACAACAGACGGGATAGAAACGCCAAACCCGCGGGTGGCACTGTTGCAGAAACAGACGGTAACGATAAAAAGAAAGTACTCCGAAAAGAGGGACACGTCATCCCGGACAGACGGACACGCAACAATATCCATACGCAAGCGCGAAGAACAGCAGCCGGAAGAGACGGCCGACACAGAACAGGAACCGGATATAGCTACCCCCTTTACAGAAGAGGAGCTGCACGCCGCATGGATTGAATACACCGCCACGATACCTAAAGAGACAATATTGGTAAACACAATGAAGATGTGCCTGCCTAAAACAGCAGAAGACTACCGTCTCGAAGTAACCGTATCGAATGCCGACCAGTTAAAGCGGCTCAACGACAGGAAAGCCGAAATAGCGGCATTTCTGAAAAGCCGCCTCGCCAATACCCGCATAAGCATAAACATATCCGAAAGCGAAGCCACCGAAAGACAACGCATCTTTTCTCCCCGCGATAAACTCGAATATATGGTGGGGAAAAATCCGGGCATAACCAACCTGTGTAAAGATTTCGGGTTGGAACTCACATAAACCCTAACGCTCCGCAGCGTATTACTTGCCTACCGCAAGAATCTGCTCGGCATGATTCTTCGTCTTTACCTTTCCGGCAGGGATAATATGCGTTACGATACCCTCTTCGTCGATAAGGAACGTGGCTCTCAACGTACCCATGTACGTACGTCCGTAAAGTTTCTTCTCGCCCCACACGCCGAACTGCTGCTGCAACTCTGTGCCGGTATCCGCAATCAACGCAAACGGCAAGTCGTGTTTCGCGCGGAAACCGCGGTGCGACTCGGCACTGTCCTTGCTTACGCCAACCACTTCATACCCCGCCTGACGCAATTGCATGTACCCGTCGCGCAGGCTGCAAGCCTCGGCGGTACACCCCGAAGTATTGTCTTTCGGATAAAAATACAACGCAATCTTTCTCCCTTTAAAGTCGTCGAGGCGCACCTCGCGACCGTCCTGATCAAGCCCCAACACGTCGGGAGCCTTGTCGCCTATACCTATAGCCATAGTCAAAAAATTTTCAATCGGTACGGGCAGCCGCATTTGCAACATTATCGCGCTCCCGTAACGGGCTCAAATATATTACATTCCCGACAAAACAGAAAAGAAAAGCGATTAAATCGAATCCCATAAAAAACGGTCGGGGAACCATACCCCTTAACAGGTAAAGTTCCCCGCAATGTATAATACCGGCACCAGCCGTTGTGTCAGTCGTCAATATCGATAAGGTTGAAATTCGTATCGAACGTAAGTTCCAGTCCGTTTGAAAGTTTGGCTTCATACTCGCGCGAATTGCGTTCGAGTTTCACCACATTTGCATCGGGATAGTTCTGCGATATGTAATTTACTATCTGTGCCGGAACTATGGCTTTGGGCACGGTAGAATATTTGCAATTCACCTCTTTCCATTCTCCGTTCTTGTTAAACTCCAGTTTCGAGCTGTTGGTAAAAACCACTTCGTACTGCACTTCAAGAAAATCGCGTTCGATTTTTGCGTATGCCACCTTCTCTTTCGGGAAATGATTCTTTATGAACTGCTGTGCTATTTGCGGCAATTCGGTAACAGCAATCGGTTTGTCGTTGTCGGCGCAGGCCGGAGCAGATGCAACAAACAATAAAACAGCGGCAATAATCATCAACTTTTTCATAATCGTAAACTTTTTAAGTGTTAAACATGGTACAAAGTTGAGATGCAATTTTGAAATGAATCTGAAATTTTCGGGAAAAAGAGAGAAAAATCAAATTTTTTTATCGCGGCCACAAAACCGTAAATATATGCCTTCCGCCGACAAACGAATAATCGACCTTAAGAGAATAATAACGGGCAATAGCCCCCACGAGAGCCAGACCGAGCCCCGTAGCCCCCTCGCGCTCGGAACGTTTATAAAAGCGGTCGAAAATATGGTCGGCATCGAGCGGAGCCGTCCCGTCGTTCGAAACGCTGAACGAACCGTCCGTAAAAGCTATCTCCACCACACCCGAATCGGGCGAATAGATAAACGCGTTTTTTATAAGATTAGCGACAAGCACCGATGCGAGAGATTCGTTTATAACAACCCTGAACGGCATTTTGTTCACAAAACGGCAAACAATCTTTTTCGACCCGTATATTTCGCCGAAAAGCTCCGCGTTTTCAACCGCCAAAGCCGCCATATCCACCTCCGAACTGTCGGGGAACTGTCCGTTCTCAATTTTGGTAAGCAGCAACAGCGTTCTATTCAGACGCACAATCCCGCTCAATGTACGCTGCATCTTGGCCACCTCCCCCGCCTGCTGTTCGGTAAGCAGAGTATTGTCCAACAACCACTCCATCCTGTTTCCCAATACGGCCAGCGGGGTTTGCAGTTCGTGCGACGCATTGCCTATAAACTCCTTCTGTTGTTCGAACATGCGCTCCGAACGCTCGGCCGCCGCGAGAGCCGCTGTATTGAGTTTTCTGAACTCGGGTATGTCGGTAGCCGTATCCAACGGCATTACCTTTCCGCCCGGCACATATTTGTCCAGCCAGTGCAACAGGTCGTACAGCGGTTGCATGCTGCGCCTCAACACGAAATATACAAGCAGTATTATGGCCGCGAGCAGCAGTATATAGAGGAAAAATATCCAGAACAGGATTGTACGGATTAAATCGGTCTTTTCGAACGTGGGAGTCGCCACCGTCAGTTCGTAATAAGTCTCGTTCCTGTCCATGAATATAGTGGAGAGTACTCGTGCAGGCTCCATATCGTCAAGTTCGGGAATAAAAACCTCCGTATCGTAATACCTTATTCCGGGATGAGTTTCGGCATACGCCTTTTCAACCGGCGCAATCGTATAGCTGTTGTTGGAACCGCTGTTGAGGGGAGGCAGTTCGCGTCCCGCCAACACCCGCATAATTATAACTTCGGAATAGGAAGTAAGAGAGTCGTCCGCCTCGTCATTGATTTCCTTTACCAGCATAAAGTAAAACAGTGCGCCCCACAATACCATAAGCGGTACAAGCACAAAGGAGAGCCGCAATACTATCCGATAAATCAGTTTCATATCATCCTTTACTGTTAATTCTCTCCGTCGGAAGCGACAAGTTTATACCCGAATCCGTAAACCGACTTAATCTCTATGTCCGAGCCGTATTCCGCAAGTTTATGCCGCAGGTTCTTCATCTGCGCATAAACAAAATGGAAATTGTCCGACTGGTCGATATGGTCGCCCCACACCGCTTCGGCCAGAACCGTCTTGTCCACCACGTGATTGGGGCGTTGCATGAAATAAGACAAAATGTCGAACTCCTTCTTCAGCAGCGGCAGTTCTTTCCCGTCCACGGTAACGCGACGGCTCTCCATATCGAGCATCAGGTTCCCGAGCGTCAGGACAAAGCCGTTCCGCCCCTCCCTGCGCCGCAGCACGCTTTTTATGCGAGCTTTAAGTTCGGCCACGTGAAACGGTTTAGGCAGATAGTCGTCGGCACCGAGATCCAGACCCGCCACCCTGTCATCGACGGAATCCTTTGCCGAAACTATTATAACGCTCTCTCTCTTACCCAACTCCTTTATATGTTCCAGCAGTTTAAGACCGTTCCCGTCAGGCAGCATTATATCGAGCAGGATACAGTCGTAGCTGTATCCTGCAATCTTATCATCCGCCGAAGCAAAATCGGCGGCAGTCTCGACAACATAATGCTCCTCCGCCAGAGCTCGCGACATTACCTCGCGCATGGAAGGCTCATCTTCAACAACAAGAATCTTCATATCTGCAAAATTCAGCCGCGCTGGCGGCACCTTATATTCGCAAATTTAAGAAATAGATTTTGTAAAGAAACCGAAACGCCGTCATAAATAACAAAACCGACAGGCCTGCATTTTTCAGTTGCACTCCTGCTCGCAACAGTTACACCCCGGAAGTTCACATTCCACGGTACAATGCTGGACGCCGTTCTTTCTCATGCACTTCTTCAATCCGTGTTTTACCGTTTCCATATCGACAGGGTCGTCAATCTCCACATGCAGCGTCGCAGCGTTTTCGGTAGTGCTGACAGCCCATATATGCAGGTGATGCCACCCTTTTACGCCCGGAACTTCGGAGAGTTCCTTCTCTATGCTGTCCATGCTGACGGAAGCAGGTACGGCATCCATCGTAAGGAAGAAACTCTCGCGCAACAGGCTCCACGTGGAGAAAAGTATTACGGCAGCTATTACCAGACTTATTATAGCATCCACCATATAAAACCCAGTATAAAGCATTACCAGCCCCGATACTACGACTCCTATCGACACCAGCGTATCCATTGCCATATGCAGGAAAGCCCCGCGGATATTTATGTCGTCGCCGCTCTCCTTCATCAGAAGCCATGCCGTAACGCCGTTTACGACAATCCCTGCGGCAGCTGTCCACGACACGGCAACACCGTTCACGGGCTCAGGATTCCGCAACTTGTAAACACTCTCTATTATTATCGCGCCCACGGCAACCAGCAATATCACGGCATTTACGAGCGACACGAGAACGGTACTCTTTTTATAGCCGTAGGTAAAATGGCGGTTACCGTGCAGCGAAGCCATCTTTATAGCCAGCAGCGACAGAACGAGAGTAAAGACATCGCCGAGGTTATGCCCTGCATCCGACAGCAATCCCAGCGAATCGCAGGCAAAACCGACCGCCGCCTCTACAAACACGAACAACAGGTTCAACGCTATACAAGCCGAAAAGACCTTCATCGTCGAAGGCGAAGAAGCATGTTCGGCAGAAATGTGATGATGATGATGATGAGAATGATTATGAGCCATAACAAATACGATAATAAATAAATCCACGCACTTTCCGTCGCACAGTTACAGTTCGGTCAGCCGATAATCGCCCGCCGACTCGTTTACGACACGCTGAATCTCGTCGAGAGGTATAATACCGTTATCAAAACGGAGCTTTGCAACAGCAGGCTGCAACGACACCGAAGCAACGACTCCCGGAATAGTATTCAACGCTTTTTCGACATGCATGCGGCAATGGTCGCACATCATGCCCGATACCGAATAACTTTTTTCCATAACGCTAATATAATTGTTTTTAATAGAAGATTTACGTTTCCCCCCGTTTTTTATTCGCAAACTGTTTGCCACGACACAAACGCTGCTCATTGCCATAGCCGCGCCCGCCACCATAGGGTTCAGCATAAAGCCGCAGAACGGGTAGAGAATCCCGGCGGCAACAGGGACACCGACGACATTATATATAAAAGCCCAGAAAAGGTTCTGTCTTATCGTCCGCACGGTAAGGCGCGACAACGCGAAAGCCGTCGGCAGTTTGGTCAAGTCGGACGATATTATCATCACGCCGGCTGCCTCCGCAGCAGTATCGCTGCCGCTCCCCATGGCCACGCCGAGGTCGGCCTGCGCCAAAGCCGCGCTGTCGTTAATTCCGTCTCCCACCATTGCAACAATCCTCCCCCCGCTCTGCAGGCGGCGTATAAATTCCGACTTGTCGGCAGGCAACATCCCCGACTCGAACCGCTCGATGCCGCACACGGAAGCCACGGCCGAAGCCGCAGCCTCGCGGTCGCCGGTAAGCATGAACACCTCCATACCAGCACGTTTCAATTCAGCTACCGCCGCAGCAGCCTCAGGCCTTGCAGTATCCGACACAAACGCCACCGCCAAAGCCGCAGTCTCGTCGGCAAACCAGACGACGCTCTCGGCCAAAGCAACCCGTCCGGCGACAACGGCATCAAGAGCCGCTCCTATAAAAACGCCACGCTCTTCCAGCAGACGACGGTTCCCGACATAAAAAAGACGCCCTTCAACACGCCCTTCAACACCCAAACCCGTCAAAGAACGAAACCCTTCCACGACAAGAGCATCGCCGCAAGAGGCGTCCTTGTCGAGATAAGCCGCAACAGCAGAGGCCACGGGATGTTCCGAACGCTTTTCGAGAGCGAAGAGGACATTTCTCAAAGAGTTGTCGCCATTGCTCCACACCACAGCCGTAGCAACAGGACGCCCCTCGGTGAGCGTACCAGTCTTGTCGAACACGACACTATCCACCTTACATGCCGTTTCGATACTCTCCGCATCCTTTATCAATATTCCGTTCTCCGCACCCCTGCCCACACCGGCCATGACGGCAGTAGGAGTTGCCAAGCCCAGGGCGCAGGGACATGCAATGACAAGCACGGTAACCATAGCCGACAGTCCGCGCGTAACCCCTTCCGCTCCGCCGAACACCGCCCACGCCGCGAAAGTTACGACAGCGACGCCTATTATCGTGGGGACAAACACCGCCGCCACCTTGTCCACAAGCCTCTGAACCGGAGCTTTGCTCCCCTGCGCATCCTGAACGAGGCGGATGATATTTGCCAATACCGTATTCTCCCCCACCTTGTCGGCACGGTACGACAAAAAACCGTTCCCGTTTACCGTTCCCGCAAAGAGTTGCGACCCCGGCATCTTCTCCACGGGGAGAGGTTCGCCGCTAAGCATACTCTCATCGACATACGATTCGCCGTCCACCACGCAGCCGTCGCAAGCAATCCTTTCGCCGGGTCGCGCCACGAGAATATCGCCCGCCTCAATAGAAGCAAGCCCTACCGTCTCCGTTCCGCCCGAAGGGAGCTGCCGCAAGACAGTATCGGGACGCAACCCTGCAAGCTTGCGTATGGTATCCATAGTATTACGCCGGGCTTTCGACTCCAGTAGCCGTCCCAACAAGACAAAAGCTATCACAACGCCCGAAGCCTCGAAATAGAGATGCGGTTCGACACCACGTTGCAACCAAAAGGAGGGAAACAAAAGATTGGAGAGACTATACAGGTAAGCGACTCCGGTACTCATAGCCACCAACGTATCCATATTTGCCGAGCGGTGGCGCAACTGTTTCCACGCGCTGATAAAAAATCCCCGTCCGAGCCAGAAAAGAAGAGGCGTCGCCAACAACCACGAGACCCACCCCGCCCATTCCGCATCCATAAAAAACATGCCGACCACAATAAGCGGAATAGCCAGGACAATGGCAGCGGCAGTCCGCCGTTTCAACGAACCGACGCTCCGCAAGTTCTCCATACGTGCTCTCTCCGCACCTTCGGCCATGTCGGTAACGAGACCGTAACCTGCAGCCTCTACCGCCTTTCGGATAATATCGGGAGAAGCAACATCGGGGTCGAATACCACGCTTAACGTAGATGCGGCGAAATTGACACTCGCATCCGTAACGCCGTCGAGCGACGACACGCACTTCCCGACACGCGCGGCACAAGCAGCGCAACTCATTCCCGTAACGGGGAAAACCCGTTTCACGCCTTTAACTTCGTTCATAACAGGCATCCTATTAGAAACCATTTTAAAACAGAACAAAATTACGGGGAAGTTTACGCGCCGCAGTTATACAATTATGGATTATTATTACAAGATTAGGGTATTAAAACAGATAGGGAGAGTATAACCTGACACCGCCTGCGGACAAAAGGCGGGAAGGGAAATCAAAAAGAATCGAGAGGCCGACGCTCCTTTACGGGAAGGTTGCGGAACTCGCCCGGTGTCATCCCCGTAACGCGCTTGAACTGCGACGACAGATATGCGGCACTCGAATATCCGAGGCGGTCGGCAATTTCGCCAAGCGACAGTTCACCGTAAGAAAGCAGTTCCTTCACATACTCCACCCTTTGCGCAATAAGGAACTTCTCGACGGTAATCCCGCACGTTTCCGAAAAGAGCTTGCTTATAAAACTGTAATCGCGGTTTATGCGGTGCGACAGAAATTCCGACAGGTTATCCCTATGCGCCGCAGGAACACCCCTTGCATACTCTATTACGGCACCCTTAACATGCGCCACCAACTGTGCGTTATACTCTTCGAGCAGGGAAAATCCGAGCCGTTCAAGCTCGCCCCTTAACCGCTCCCTGTAATCGGGATTCAGAGGCTCGGACAAACGGACAACCCCCAACTCCACCGAAACGGGAACAATCCCCTGCTCCGCCAAAGCCTTCTCGACAGCGGCAACACACCTGCCGCACACCATGTTCTTTATGTAAAGCGTCTCTTCCATAAAATTCCGCCGCACACGTTTCCGCTGCATCAAAGGTAGCAAAATTACCCGCGCCTGCCTTAACCGAGAACAGGTATTTTTCGGCTAAACGCAAAACGGATACAGGCGGCTACAAAGACATGGATGTTAAAAAAACACAAACAACAGTCGAAGCTATTGCAATCTACAATAATAATATATACGTTTGCAACAACTAACAACTTTGTTAGACAAAATTGTTTAACAACATGGTTAATCAAAAGAGAGAACAAAAAAGCACCCAAGAGTCGATTCTCCGTTCGGCAGAAGAAGAGTTCATAAAATACGGGTACGACGCAGCAAAGACCGTTCGCATAGCGGCAGCGGCCGGAGTTACGCATGCCATGCTGCACTACTATTTCGGGACAAAAAAGAATCTGTTCAACAAAGTATTCGAGGAGAAGATACGGCTGCTCGGACAATCGCTGTCGCTGCCTCTTGTAAAAAGAGAACTTCCGCTGTGCGAAAAGATACGCATGCTGATAGAGGCACATTTCGATTTTATAGCGGCCAATCCCGAACTGCCGCGTTTCATAATAAACGAACTCACCTGCGACCCCGAACGGATGCAGTGGTTCAAGGAGAGAATGAAACACATAGCCTCGCCTCTGCTCGAACAGATACAGGAAGTGGCCGACCGTGCCGCAGAACGCGGCGAAATACGCAAAGTGGATATTTTCGACATAATGATAGACATGGTTTCACTCAACATATTCCCGTTCCTCGCGATGCCAATAATAAAATCGATAAAGGGCGACGTAACGGACGACACGGACAAATTCATCCTGTCGCGCAGACGCGAAAACGTGGAAATAATACTGGAAAGAATAAAACCGTAACAGCAATATGAAAAAAGTAATACAGGCAACCGCAATACTGCTGGTTCTCTTCGCAGCGACTCCGTCTGCCGCGATAACCATAGACGAATGCCGCCGCATGGCAACGGAGAACTACCCAATGGTAAAACAGTACGGACTGGTAGAGATGAGTACGGACTATTCCATATCGAACGCCAAACGCAACTACCTCCCGCGGATAAGCATATCGGCACAAGCCACCTACCAGTCGGAAGTAGTGGAATTCTCGCCCGAAATACAGAACATGTTCAGCACCTTCGGCGTAAACTACGCAGGGATAGACAAAGACCAGTACCGCGCCACTATTGAGCTGCAACAGAACATATGGGACGGAGGAATATCGAAAGCACAGAGAAAAAAGGCCGAAGCCGAAGGGACAAGTTCGGCACGCAGCATAGAAACGGAGATATACTCGGTAAACGAACGCATCGACCAGCTCTATTTCGGGATACTGATACTCAAGGCACGGCAGGAACAGAACATCAAGCTCCGCGAGCTGCTGAAAAGCAACTGCGACAAAATAGAGGGGATGTTGAGAAACGGTACCGCCACACAAAGCGACTACGATGCCGTACGTGCCGAACAACTTGCAGCCGAGCAGGATTACCGGCGGATAACTGCATCGTGCAAGGCATACTGCAACATGCTGTCGCTGTTCACGGGGAAAGAGATTACCCCCGATACGGAGTTCATTCTTCCCGAAGCCATATACGACCCCGACGCCGAGAACCGCCGTCCCGAACTGTCGCTGATAGACGCCCGCATATCGGAACTGGATGCCGAGGAGTTCGCGCTGAAGAGAGCCTCCAACCCGAAAATAGGAGCATTCGCACAAGGGTTCTACGGCAACACGGGGCTGAACATGTTCAAGGACATGATGGAACACCGCTGGTCGGCGAACTATATCGTGGGGATAAAACTGCAATGGGACATCTCACAGTATTACACCCGCCGCAACACCAAGAACAAAATAACCCTCGCACGCCAACAACTGCAGAACAACAAAGAGACTTTCTTGTTCAACAGCAATATAAAGAAGAAGGAGATAGAGGGCGAAATAGACAAGATGCATGAAATAATGCGCAAGGACGACGAGATAATAAAACTCCGCCGCGCCGTGCGCGAAGCCGCCGAAAGCAAATACCGCAACGGGGTGATTTACATATCCGACCTGCTGCGCGAAATAACGCTCGAGAACAATGCCGAAATAAACGGCAAGCTCAACCGCATAGAGTTGGCAAAAGAGATATACCGACTCAAAACCACCCTCAACAATTAAAACTGAAAAACAGTAAAAACAGATTGCAATATGAAGACCGGACACGTAATTTACATCATGCTCCTCCTGCTACTCATGTCGTGCGGCAGGGAGAACGATTTCGACGCGACAGGGACGTTCGAAGCAACGGAAATAACCGTATCGGGACAAGAACAGGGCACAATCGTCTATATAAACGCCGACGAAGGGAGCAAGGTAAGACGGGGAGACACGATAGCCCTTATCGACACGATGCTGCTGCACCACACCAAAGAACAACTTGTGCAGACCATGCAGTCGATAAGGAAAAACATCCCCGACATAGAGACGCAACTGCAGCCGTTGCGCGAACAGACAGCGAAGCAAAACAGCGAAAAGGAACGGACGCGCAGGATGCTTGCCGACAATGCCGCTACACAGAAACAGATGGACGACATGACATCGGCGGCGGCAATCCTCGAAAGCGAACTCGCGGCGAAAGAGTCGGCACTCGTCAAAAGCCGCGACGCACTGACGGCGCAAGCCGCCTCGATAGCGGCGCAGATAGCCCAGACGGAAGAACGCATCGCGCGCTCGGTAATAACCGCACCTGCCGACGGGACCATACTCGCCCGCTATATCGAGGCAGGGGAACTCTGCACTCCGGGACGCGCCATATACAAGGAGGCCGACATGGGAAATATCTATCTCAGGGCATACGTAACATCGGGACAACTTTCGCAAATAAGCATCGGCGATGAAGTTACCGTGAGCGCGGAATACGGGGGAGACAAACGGCGCGAATACACCGGGCGGATAACATGGGTATCGGATAAAAGCGAGTTTACCCCCAAAAGCATCCAGACAAAAACCGACCGCGAGAACATGGTCTATGCGATAAAGATTGCAGTACCCAACGACGGCTATATAAAGATAGGGATGTACGGCGAAGTAAAATTCACCGGCAAAACCCGATAATATAGAAAACAAAGGGGCAAAGAGATGTACGCTGTAACCGTAAACGGACTCAGGAAAAACTACCTTAAAAACAAGGCGGGCAAATTTGTCGGTCTCAACCTTACGCCGCCGCTCGACAAGTTCGAAGTAGAGCGGGGGGAGATATTCGGCATAATAGGCCCCGACGGTGCGGGGAAGACCACCCTTTTCAGGATTCTCGCCACGCTGATACTCCCCGACGAAGGGAGCGCAACGGTAGAGGGATACGACGTAATAAGCGACTACAAGAAGATACGCAACATAACAGGATACATGCCGGGGCGTTTCTCCCTCTATCCCGACCTGACGGTAAAGGAGAACCTCGAATTTTACGCATCGGTATTCGGGACTACGATAAAAGAGAACTATTCGACGATAGAAGCAATCTACCGGCAACTCGAACCGTTTGCAACACGCAGGGCATCGAAACTGTCGGGAGGGATGAAACAGAAGCTCGCCCTCTGCTGCGCGCTGGTACACAAGCCGTCGCTGATACTTCTCGACGAACCTACCACAGGCGTCGATCCCGTATCGCGAAAGGAGTTCTGGCAGATGCTGCGGATATTGTCGCAACGGGGAATCACGATAATAATCTCCACACCGTATATGGACGAAGCCTCGCTTTGCGACCGCATTGCGCTGATGCGCAACGGCAGTTTCATGAAAATCGAAACCCCGCAGAAAATAGTGGAGAGTTTCGGCGAGCCGCTGTATGCCGCAAAATCGGACGACATGTACAAGTTGCTGAACGACATCCGTCAGTTCGGTCAGATAAAACGGTGTTACACTTTCGGCGAGATGCACCGCTTTACGGTAAACGGCGACGGTTTCAACGCCGTGGAGTTCGCCGAAGAGTTGGAGGCGGCAGGACACGCCAACATAAAGGTCGTTCCGGCAAAACCTACTGTTGAAGACTGTTACATGCAATTCGCCGAAAAAGATGATGAATAACGAAAAAGTAATAACAGTAACCGATTTGACGAAAAGGTTCGGTAAGTTCACCGCCGTCGATAACATTTCGTTCCATGTAAACCGAGGCGAGATATTCGGCTTTCTGGGTGCCAACGGAGCGGGAAAGACAACGGCGATGCGCATCCTCTGCGGACT
>JADIMW010000081.1 GCA_017694415.1 Candidatus Caccoplasma merdipullorum | reverse complement strand
TCTCCAACCGCACCGTCAGCGAACTGGCGGATGATTTCCATTTCTCCGACCCCAGCCACCTGATGCGTTTCTTCAAACAGCAGACAGGAAAAACGTTTACGCAATATACTGCGGACTTTCAAAAAGGAATTTATGAATGAAATGCAAAACAAGAAAAGTTCATAAGACATGCTTCCTCATCCATAATTTTTTGTATTTTTGCACTCAACGAGAGTTGTTAGGCGGAAATACACTGCATATCACAGAATTTGAAACTGTTTCCAAGTCATTACCTCGTCTTTTGAGAAATGCTTATAAGTAGCTTATTTCTAATATATTCCTATTTCAATATCGTTTTTTTCGACAAAATCTATTGACAGATGTTCTTTTTCTGCTTTTACAATTGCTTGATTAAGCATGGAAGCGGTATAATCAACACCAGTTATATTATATCCTTCTTTTGCAATAGGTATTGTTAGACGTCCTGTACCGCAACAAAGTTCAAGAATTTTTGCTTCTTTATCCTTGGGCAACCACTTCTTGTAAAACTTTAAATCATCCAGAAATGTGTTTAACCCATCATAAATAGCTGCATCATATATCAAGTCTCCAACTAAATAATTTTTATCCGTCATCTTGTTTTTTTGTAAATATCAGGTGTTTAAAAGCGTATTATATTAAACCACAAAAGTAGTAGCGATGGTATAAAGATACGAAAGAGGAGCAACCAAAACATCATTTGATTTCCTCTTTCTTCTTAAATTGGATAAATTAGCAACTACAACCTAAATCTTCAGTTCTTTCTGTGTTCATCCGAATAGATTTTACCGCTGCACTTCAGGGCTTCTTTCTTGACCACAACACTTTCAGCCATTTCTTTAGGGAATCCCTACATGGCACAAACCTTTCCATACACAGCATTTCTCAGAACATCGGGAATCATGCCACCAATAAATAAGGCGAGGAAAGGGACTGGGGAGGAGAGAAAGCCTAACAAAAAACATCCGTGGCATAATAGCCGCGGATGTTTTCAGCTTATTGAGACTTGTGTGCTTCAGCCTTTCGGCAATCAGCATGTAAAAGTCTGCCTTTGTTTTGTTTCGTCTCCGTATATTAGAGAACGTTTATGTCTTTGAGTACTGCGTTGGTTTTGCGAACTGCAGCTGCGCTCTTTGCAAAGAGGGCTTTCTCTTCGTCGTTGAGGTTGAAGTCCACAATCTTCTCCCATCCTGTGCGACCCAATACAACGGGAACACCTATGCAGATGTCGCTTTCGCCATATTCGCCTTCGAGGTAAACGCAGCACGACATGAGTTTCTTCTGGTCGTGCAGGATAGCTTCGGCAACGTATGCCAATGCTGCACCAGGAGCGTACCAAGCCGATGTTCCGAGAAGACCTGTAAGGGTTGCGCCGCCAACCATCGTATCGGCAACAACCTTGTCCATTGTCTCCTTGTCGAGGAGCGATTCGGCAGGAACACCCTTATATGTAGCCAGACGGCGTAAAGGTATCATTGTAGTATCGCCGTGTCCGCCAATAACGGTACCCTCAATTTCGTTGGGGTTAGCATTGAGCGCCTTGCTCAAATAGCATTTAAAGCGCGAGCTGTCGAGCAGGCCACCCATACCGATAACTCTGTTTTTGGGAAGGCCGAGGCTCTTCTGTATAAGGTAAGTCATCGTATCCATCGGGTTGCTTACGCATATTATTATAGCGTTGGGCGAATAGTCGAGGATGCTTTTTGCCACACCTTTAACAATGCCGGCATTAACGCCTATAAGTTCTTCGCGGGTCATACCCGGTTTACGGGGAATACCGGAAGTAATAACGACAACGTCCGAACCTGCGGTTGCCGAGTAATCGTTGGTAACGCCTGTTATGCGCGAATCGAAACCAAGCAAAGTTGCGGTTTGCATCATATCGAGCGACTTGCCTTCTGATATACCCTCTTTTATATCCAATAAAACTATTTCGTCGGCTACTTCTTTAAAAGCCATTACATTTGCGCCGGTAGCACCTACGTTGCCGGCGCCGACAATTGTTACTTTCGACATAATATTTATTATTTATCGGTTAATCTTCCACAAAGGTAAGAGTATAAAACGAATTTGTGTACTGTCCCGATGCTTAAATTTTAAAAAAACATATCACATTAGCGGCCTGCGCCATACATAAGGTCGTGTTTTATGCTGATAATTGCCGGAGTTGTTTCCGTTTATGGCTAAAAGTTACATCGGGTCAACGTCGTAGAAAGCGGAAATCCCTCGGAACTCTTTTGTCTCCATCATTAAACCGAGTTCGCGTTGTAAAATTTCCCTTACGTTAGCCACCGAAGCCTTAGTTTCGATTTTCAGCAGTATTTTTCTGATAAACATGGTCTGGATTCTGGCAACGGGCGGAACATCCGGCCCCAGAACCCTCTCGCCGAATATGCTGCGCAGCCGTGCCGCATAAATCCGTGCGGCACGTTCCACGTCCATTTCCACGCCTCCTTTCAGGTAAACATCGATAAGGCGCGAAAACGGCGGATAACCGAACATCCTCCGCTCCTCAATCTGCATTGCGTACATCGCGTCGTAATCGTGCCTCGCCACCTGCCCTATAACAGGGTGTTGCGGCTGTGCCGTCTGGATAACCACAACCCCTTGCGCCCCCTGTCGGCCGGCACGCCCGGCCACCTGTTCCATCAACTGGAAACTCCTTTCGTGGGCTCTGAAATCCGGGAAATTAAGCATTGTGTCAGCACCCAAAATACCGACCACGCGAACCCCTCCGAAGTCGAGCCCCTTAGTAACCATCTGCGTCCCGATGAGAATCTGCGAGCGGCGTTTCTCAAAATCCTCGATAATATCGACATAAGCCTTCCGCGAACGTGTCGTATCCAAATCCATCCTCGAAATTACATACCCCGGGAACTTTTCTGCCGCTTCCTCTTCGATATGCTCCGTCCCCGCACCTATACCCTCCAGATTCACGCTCCCGCATGACGGGCACCTTTTCGGCATCGGTTCCGAATATCCGCAATAGTGGCATGTAAGCTGGCCGGTACGTTTGTGGTACGTCAGCGAAACGTCGCAATCCCTGCATTTCGGAACCCATGCGCACTCCTTACACTCCACAATCGGGGCAAACCCGCGTCGGTTGCGGAACAAAATTACCTGTCCCCCGTTTTCCAGAGCCTTTTGCGCTTCCGCAGCAAGAGTGGGCGAAATCTCCCCGTTCATCAATTTTTTACGGCGCAGCGAACCAATATCCGCAATCTCTATCTTCGGCAGGGAAATATCCGCATACCTCGACATCAGTCTGACAAGAGCATATTTCCCCGTCGAAGCGTTATAGAAACTCTCCACCGACGGCGTTGCACTACCCAGCAGAGTTTTAGCGTTGAACATTGCCGCCATCATTATAGCCGCATTACGGGCATTATACCGCGGAGCAGGCTCCTGCTGCTTGTAGCTGCCGTCATGCTCCTCATCCACAATCACGAGGCCGAGGTTTTTAAAAGGGAGGAATATCGACGACCGTACACCCAGCACAACCCTTACATCCCCGTCGTGCAACAGCGAGTTCCATATTTCAACCCTTTCGTTATCCGAGAACTTCGAGTGATATACCCCGAGCCTGTTACCGAAAACGCGAGCCAGCCTGTTGGCAAGCTGTGCCGTAAGAGCAATCTCGGGGACAAGAAAAAGAGCCTGTTGCCCCTTTCGCAAAGTCTCCTCTATAAGGTGAATATAAATCTCCGTCTTCCCGCTCGAAGTAACACCGTGCAGCAAAACCACGCCCTTTTCTGCAAAGCCGCGCTTAATCTCTTCAAAAGCTTTCATCTGGAGCGGATTCAGGGCGTGTGCCTCCTCCGTCGAATCAGGAAGCTCTCCGAGGCGGCTGACCTCTTTTTTATACGAAGAAAATATCCCCTTCTCCAACATCGAAGCCAGCACGGCCGCCGAGACACCTGTCCGCTCCAGCAACATGGCGCGCGACACATCCCTCTCCATTCCCGGTCGGGCAAACCCCGACAACTCAAGATACCCCACCAGCAGCGACATCTGTTTCTCCGCGCGCGACAGCGAGTCGAACAATTTGCGCAGCATCGCATCATTGCGCCGTTCGATATTCAGTCGCAGAAAAATTTCGGTTTTAGGAGTATATTTACGTTTAATCTCCTCCGACAGCGAAATTATCCCCTTCTCCAACAGCGGCCTTATGGCAGGCATTATGCTCTTTACGCCGCACCCCTTCGACAAAGCCGCCAAAATCATGCTCCCCGAACCCTTCAAAAACTCCGCAATACGGCGTTCCCTGTCCGAAATACCCTCTAAAACACTCTCGTCGAGCCCGGGAGTAACCGAAACTTTCGTCTCGCTTTCAAGTTTCAGTCCCGACGGAACAGCCGCTTTGTAAACATCCCCCATTGCGCACAGATAATACCCGGACATCCATTCCCAAAACTTAATCTGAGCAGGGCGTAGTATCGGCTCGGGGTCGAGCACCTCCCCAATATCCTTTGTCTCGAACCCCGAAGGGGCAGTATCATGAAGCCTGCAAACAATACCCGTATAATACTTCTTCGTACCGAACGGCACGATAACCCTGCTCCCGATTTCAAGCATATCGCAAAACGCGTCGGGAACAGAATAAGTAAAATATTTGCTCAGCGGGAGCGGCAGTATAATATCAGCAAAACGGGACATTCCCATCAAATTACAAGAAGAAAACAAAGGTAAGAAAAAGTTTAGTAATTTTGCGACAGTAAAAAACACACCAAACCGTTCGCAAATGGAAGACACAGTAACAGCGGCAATACGGCGGTACGAACAGCGCAGAAACTGCCGCTTCCGGTTCGACGCCCTCCTCTCCGACATGGACGGCGTACTGTACGACTCAATGAAATACCATGCCGCAGCATGGGCAGCCACCATGCAGGGCGAAGGGATAGAGTGTACCTCCGACGAATTCTACATGCACGAAGGACGGACGGGAAAAGCCACGATAAACATCTATTACCGCCGCGACAAGGGGCGCGATGCCGACGACGAAGAGACTGCGCGCATCTATGCCGAAAAAGCACGGCGATTCGTCGCATTCGGGAAGGCCGACCTCATGCCCGGAGCGCAGAAGCTGATGCTGCACATAAAAGAAGCAGGCGTAAAAACCGTTCTCGTAACAGGGTCGGGGCAACGCTCGCTGCTCGACAAGATAGAAGCCGACTACCCCGGCATATTCACCCCCGAAACAATGGTAACGGCATTCGACGTAAAAAAAGGAAAACCCGATGCCGAGCCCTACCTTATGGGATTGAAAAAAGGGGGCGTGGCGTCGAACAACGCCGCCGTCCTCGAAAATGCGCCGTTGGGAGTAGAAGCCGGCGTAGCCGCAGGCATCTTCACGATAGCCGTCAATACAGGGCCGTTGCCCGATGCCGCACTCGTCGAAGCAGGAGCCGATCTGGTTTTCCCCGACATGGCGTCGCTGTACCGACAAATAGACAAGATAATAACATACAACAGATAGCAACATGCAAACCGAGATACTCTTCACCCCCGATGTAGCCGCAAAAGCCGACGAAGCCATATCCACCATGACGTACGACCACCTTTTTGTCGTAACCGACGAAAACACGTCGAAACTTGCCATGCCCCTTTTCGACAGGTCGCGCCTGCGTTCTGAGATGACGGCCGAGATAGTAATAAAACCCGACGACGACCATAAGACCCTCGCCGCGCTGGAAACAGTATGGAAAGCCCTAGGAGCAGGCGGGGCAACACGCGGCAGCCTGCTTGTAAACATCGGCGGAGGAATGGTAACCGACCTCGGAGGATTCGCAGCCGCCACATTCAAGCGCGGCATGAAGCACATAAACATCCCCACGACGCTGCTCGGAGCCGTCGATGCGGCGGTAGGCGGCAAGACCGGCATCAACTACGGCGGGTTGAAAAACGAAATAGGAGCCTTCAAACACCCCGAAAAAGTAATAATAAGCACGCAGTTCTTCAAGACCCTGCAACCAGAACATCTGGTATCAGGATTCGCCGAGATGCTCAAACACGGATTGATAAGCACCCGCGAAAGCTATGACCGTCTGTTGGCGTTCGACCTCGACAATCCCGATTACGACCGCTTGCTGCAACTCGTCGAAGAATCCGTTGCCGTAAAAGAAAAAGTCGTTGAAATCGACCCGTACGAAAAAGGAATACGCAAAGCCCTCAACCTCGGGCATACCGTAGGGCACGCATTGGAAAGCCTCGCGTTAAAACGCGAAAAGCCCGTACAGCACGGTTACGCCGTGGCATGGGGGCTGGTGTGCGAAGCAGTGCTGTCGCACATGAAACTCGGGTTCCCCGAAAAAGAAGTACGGCGGTTATCCGAATACATACGGCGGCATTACGGAGCCTTCCCGTTCACGTGCAACGACTATCCGTTCATATACGACAAGATAAAACACGACAAGAAGAACGAAGCCGACCGTATAAACTTCACGCTGTTAAAAGACATAGGAGAAGTAGAAATAAACGTATCGGCCGAAAAAGCCGAGATAGAAGCGTCGCTCGACATATATCGCGACCTGTTCGGGCTGTAAAAAACGCGAATGAAATAAAAAAGCAGGCCGATATTTGCAAAATAAAAAATAACATACTACCTTTGTCGCCGGAAATCGGGGCGTAGCTCAGTCCGGTAGAGTCCACGTCTGGGGGGCGTGTGGTCGCTGGTTCGAATCCAGTCACCCCGACAAAGAGGTTCGGCAAACAAAAGCCGAATCTCTTTTTTTATCCGTATTGCAGAAGGCGCGCAGTAAGCCGGCTGACGGCAAGATACAATATTATCCCTCCCCCCGTAAGTACCGCCCGAAATGTCGGTAAACTGCGGAATATTAAAGGCACGCTCTTAAAGCAGGCCGATTATAGCCGCTTCCGTATAAAAGAAACCGAAACTTCATTCCCATATAAATACAATTCAGTTCTGTTTTGTGTCATTTCGGCATATTTATAAGAAAACGAAAAGCCAAAGTCATTATCTTCGCGGTGTTGAATCTCTTTATTTACGAGGGAGAAGCAGAGAACAGCAGCCGTGCGGCAAAACCGACCGCACCATATTTCAAGTTCCGCCATCCCGCACTCTTTATTAAAAGACGAAACAGCGAAAAACAGAAATGAAATCAAAGCTATTACTAATTGCAGCACTCATGTCGGCCGTCGCCGTACAGGCAAGAACCGATGAAGTATCCCTGTCCGACACGTTGAGCATGTCGCTCGACCAGTGTCTCGATATGGCACTCGGGTACAACTACACCAAACAGTCCGTCGTATTGGACGAAGATACTCGGCAGGCCGATTTAAAACAGTCGAAAATGGAATTCGCCCCCGACATATCGGCCAACCTCTCCGAAAACGTCTCGCGCACCAATGCCGACGGGACGAACTGGAACGGCAGCTACGACCTTTCGGCAAGCATGACCCTCTTCCAGGGCGGCGAACTGCTCACCACGCTGAAGCAGAACAAGATGATATACGAGCAGACCCGCTTGCAGACACAGCAGTACAACAACGAACTGACGATAAGCGTCCTCGAATCGTTCCTTACCGCACTCGGATACGAAGAGCTGCTCAGCTATCAGGAGACGATTGCCGAATCGAGCCGTCAGCAGGCCGAAGAAGGGAAAGTCAAATACGAAGCCGGCAAAATACTCGAAAGCGACTATCTGTTGCTCGAAGCCCAGTATGCCACCGACAAGGACAATGTAACGACCACGCGGATAAATCTCGAAAACACGCTTGTAAATCTCAAGAACCTTATGGCAATGGATTTGTCGCAGCAGATAAAACTTATATCGCCCGACGATGCCGTACTCGAAGCCATGCTCACAATCCCCACGCGCGAAGAAGTAGTATTCCGCGGCATGGAGACGATGCCCGAAGTTAAAATCAGCGATTACAACGTACAGATAGCCGAAAAAAGCGTCCGCATAGCAAAATCCGGATACTATCCCACGATAACCCTTAACGGAGGAATAGGGACAGGCCATGCCGTCGATTTCAGCCGTTACGGCAACCAGCTCTCCGACCGTTTCGGGCCACAGGGCGGCATAACCGTAAGCATCCCCATATTCAACCGCAACCGCACGCAGACAAACGTAAAACAGAGCAAAATAGCATTGCAACAAGCCGAGCTCGAATACAAGCAATCGATAAAAGACATAGAGCAGACCCTAATAAACGAATACGGCGAAGTCCTCTCCACGATGAGCAGATACAAAGCCTCGGCAATAAAGGAAAATGCCTATTACAGTTCATTCATGGCATACACCGAGAAGTTCAAGGCAGGAGCTATAACCACAGTCCAGCTGTTGCAGCAGCAGAACGACTATATAAGCGCCGTAAATGATTACGTACAGAACAAATATACCTTCATGCTGCAGCGCAAGATACTCGACGTACGAATCGGCGAAGAAGTAAGAATGTAAAAAAACAACATATATGGAAACTAAAAAGAAAAAGAAGATTATAATATGGAGTTCCGTAGCGGTAGTAGTAATAGCCGCTGCCATATTCATAGCAACAAAAGACAGGTCGCAGGTATCGTTCAATACCTCCGTGGTAAACAAGGGGAATATCGAGATAACCGTTATGGCAACCGGATATATCCAGCCCGTCGAGGAGGTAGAAGTCGGAACACAGGTATCGGGCGAGATAGAGAAGATATACGTCGATTACAACTCGCACGTAACAGCCGGCCAGCTGTTGGCCGAACTCGACCAGTCCACCCTAAACGAGCAGTTGATACAGGCCAACGCGTCGATGAACAGTGCCAAAAGCGCACTGTTGCTTGCCGAGCAGAACTACAACCGAACAAAAAAGCTGCACGATGCCAAAGCCGCAACCGACGTGGAAATGGAAGAAGCCGTGAACCAGCTTACACAGGCGCAGATGACGTACGACAATGCCAAGTCCAATGCCAATCAGGCAAAAGTAAATCTCGAATACGCCTATATCTATTCCCCTATAAACGGAATAATCCTCGACAGAGCCGTCAGCGTAGGGCAGACCGTTGCGTCGTCGTTCGAGACTCCTACGCTCTTCACAATTGCCGAAGACCTGACGAAGATGCAGGTAGAAGCCGATGTCGATGAAGCCGACATAGGTATGGTAAAAGTAGGGCAAAAAGCCGAATTTACGGTCGATGCGTACAGCGACGAAGTATTCGAAGGAATAGTACAGCAAGTCCGCATGCAACCCACCACAACCAGTAACGTCGTAACCTACACCGTTATAATAGAAGCGCCCAACCCCGAAGAAAAACTCTTCCCCGGGATGACCGCCAACATAACCATAATGATAAAATCCGATTCAGGGTTGAGCGTTCCGGTCGAAGCCGTCAATTACGTCATGACACAGGAAGTAGCCGACAAAATAGGCTATACCGGTCCTCTTACGCTGGCCGAAAGCGGGCAGGACGGCAAGAGCGTCTGGGTACTTAAGAACGGAGCGGTAGAACTGCGTCCGATAACAACCGGGATAGGCGACGGAATCGATTTCATCGTAAAATCGGGACTCAGCGAAGGCGATATGGTAATCCTTTCCGCAACAACCGAAAAAAGGAAAGTAGGGCAGGCCGCCAAAAACCCGTTGATGCCATCACACCCCGGCAGCAATAAAGACAAAGAAAAGAAGTAACAAGACGATGAACGACGAGATAATAAAAGTAACCGACCTGCGGAGAGTATTTAAGGTAGGCAGCGAAAACGTCCACGCGCTGAAAGGAGTATCTTTCGAGATAAAGCGCGGCGAGTTCGTCAGCATAATGGGTACGAGCGGAAGCGGCAAATCCACTCTCCTCAACATCCTCGGATGTCTCGACACCCCCACGGGCGGAGAATACAAAATCGACGGCATATCGGTAGGCGAGCGGAGCAAGGACGATCTGGCCGTAATACGGAACCGCAAGATAGGGTTCGTATTCCAGTCGTACAACCTGCTGGCGCGCACCACAGCCCTCGAAAACGTAGAGTTGCCGTTACTGTATAACAGCAGCGTTCCCGTAGGCGAGAGGCGCGACAGAGCCGTTGCGGCGCTCAAGCAGGTAGGGCTTGCCGACCGCATGTTCCATACCCCCAACCAGCTATCGGGAGGACAGCAGCAACGCGTGGCGATAGCGCGCGCACTGGTAAACGACCCCGTTATAATACTTGCCGACGAAGCCACCGGAAACCTCGATACCCGTACCTCGTACGAGATAATGAGCCTGTTCCAGGAACTCAACAATGCCGGCAAGACGATAGCGTTCGTTACGCACGAACCCGACATAGCAGCATTCACGAAACGGAAAATAATGTTGCGCGACGGTCATATAATACGCGATGAAAAAGCCGAATCCCTTTCGGCGCGCGCTGCACTCGAAGCATTGCCGCCGTCGGACGATTATTGATAATATACAGCAGATATGAATATAGCGGATTTAATCAAAATATCATGGCGTGCGCTCCTTCGCAACAAAACGCGCGCATTGCTGACGATGCTCGGAATCATAATAGGCATCGGTTCGGTAATAGGCATGGTCAGCATCGGTCAAAGTTCCTCCCAGAGCATCAACGACCAAATCTCGGAGATGGGAACCAATTTGATAATGGTAATGCGAAAAGCCGAACGCAGCGGAGGCGTAAATATCGGTTCCGACAGCGTCCAGACAATGCGGGCATCCGATGCCGACGCCATATTGGCCGGCAGCAAGAACGTAATAATGGCATCGCCCATGGTAGCCTCGGCAGGACAGATAGTTTACGGTTCGCAGAACTGGCCGGGTTCGATACAGGGAGGCAATTCGTCATACCTCGCAATCAACAAGCGCAACATATCGTCGGGAGCCAATTTTACCGAAAACGACGTAAAGCAGGCAGCCAAAGTCTGCCTGATAGGAACAACCGTGCGCGACAACATATTTCCCAACGGCGAGAATCCGTTGGGAAAAATAATCCGATTCGGGAAAATACCGATGAAGATAATCGGAGTGCTCGAAAGCAAGGGGCAGAACCAGATGGGGCAGGACCAGGACGATATAGTGATAGCCCCCTATACCACCGTGCAGAAAAGGATGCTGGCCGTAAACTACGTACACATGATATTCGCATCGGCGGCATCGGAAGACGTGGCATACGCGGCAGTATCCGACATCGAGAACATCCTGCGTAAGGAACACCGCATAAAAGCCGGCAAGGACAACGACTTCGAAGTTCGCACCCAACAGCAGATTCTCGAAATAATGGGTTCTATAACAGGCATCCTCACGCTGCTGCTTACGGCCGTGGCCGCCATATCGCTGTTGGTCGGCGGCATAGGCATAATGAACATAATGTACGTTACAGTAACCGAACGGACACGCGAAATAGGATTGAGAATGGCCGTAGGAGGAAAAAACAGCGATATACTGATGCAGTTCCTCGCCGAAAGCACCATACTGAGTCTGGCCGGAGGGATAATAGGGATATTCCTCGGCGTAGGGTTGGCCTTCGGAGCCTCCTATGCCCTTAACTGGCCGTTTATAGTAAGCCTCGGTTCCGTAGCCATTTCGTTCCTCGTCTGCGCGCTGATAGGCATATTCTTCGGCTGGTACCCCGCCCGCAAGGCAGCGAACCTCGACCCGATAAACGCATTGCGTTACGAATAACCCGAAGAAGCAGCGTCGGCAAAAAAGTTGAAAAGCAAAAACGGAAATATATGTTTAACAGAAAAGGACGAAAAGACATAACCCCTCCCGGAGTACGAAGCGCGGTAATCTACTCGGTACATATAAACGTACTGGTATATCTGCTCTTTCTGGTAATAATGATATACGGACGCGGCGCAGTCATCCCGTACGAAAAAGAGTTGCCGCAGCATCCGCAGCATCAGATGTCCGCCGGGATGTTCTTTACAGGAGTGGTGATGACATACATATATGTATTCATCCTGTTCTGCATAAACTTCCACATACTAAAACAAGAACGGTACAAGATAAAGACCCGCAACCTGTTAGCAATATTCATATCGCTTGTCTTTATCGTCATGTGGAACAGAGGTCTGATGATGCTTACGGAATATATGTTCGATTTGCCCAAACCCGATGCCAGAGGCCTGCGCGGAAGCATGGTGCGCGACATCGTTTTAGGAAGCCTCGTAATCTTTACCTCCCAGATAAGCTGTCTCAATTACCGACGGCAGCTGATAGCCGTAGAAAAAGAGACGCTGAAAGCCGAATACGAGCGTGCCCGTTACGAGGCGTTGAAAGCGCAGATAAACCCGCATTTCCTGTTCAACACCCTCAATACCCTTAACTCGATGATAGGGTTCGACCAGAAAAAAGCACAAGAATATTTACAGAAACTCTCGTCCATATTCCGATACACCATTCAGGGAAAAGATGCGACAACGCTGGCCGAAGAGTTGGCCTTTACACGCGACTATTGCGATTTGATGCAGATAAGGTACGGCGAAAACATAAAATTCATATTCGAAATATCCGACAAATACAACGAATACCGCCTCCCGCCGTTCAGTATCCAGACACTTGTCGAAAATGCCATAAAGCACAATGTAATAAGCAAACGCTCCCCGTTGGCCATAACCGTATCCACGGGCGAAGACGATACCGTAACCGTTTTCAATCTGGTAAACCGTAAAGAAGAAGTAGAAGCAGGCGAGGGGATAGGACTGGTAAACCTCGCCGAGCGGTACAGGTTGAAATACGGAAAAGAGATAGAAATCCGCAACAGCGGAGAAGTTTTCAGCGTAACATTACCCCTGATAAAAGAATAGGCCGTGAAGTGTGTAATAGTAGAAGATGAATATGCGGCAGCCATGTCGCTGTCGGCATTAATAAAAGAAAACGTCCCCGACATGGATGTAGTCGCCGTATTGCAGAGCGTCGAAGAGAGCATCGAATGGTTCGGTGCGAACCCGTCGCCCGACATGGCGTTTATGGATATACACTTGGCCGACGGTTCATCCTTTTCGATATTCTCGAAAGTAGAAATAACCTGTCCCGTAATATTCACCACGGCATACGACCAGTATGCCCTGCGGGCATTCGAAGTAAACAGCATCGACTATCTTCTGAAGCCCGTCGGCAAAGAAAACCTGTTGCGAGCCGTTGAAAAATACCGCCGTCTTACGGCAGCAGGACAAGAGCCCGAACTGTATGCCGAAGTAATGAAGCGTCTGATGAGCGACATGCGCAACAAAGCCACGTACAAATCGGCGCTGCTCATTCCCTCCGGCGAAAAGCTGATACCCCTTCCGGTAAAAGAGATAGCCTATATATATACCGAAAACAAGATAGTAAGGATAGTATGTAACGACGAGCGGGAGATATACATCGACCGTCCTTTGGACGAGCTCTATTCGATGCTCGACCCACACAACTTTTACCGTGCCAACCGCCAGTATATAATATCGCGCGACTCGGTACGCGACCTCTCCCTCTGGTTCAACGGCAGGCTCTCCGTAAACCTGACAGTAAAAACCCCCGAAAAAATTGTTGTCAGCCGCGCCAACGCCGCCGATTTCAAGAAGTGGGTATCCGATTAACACCGTCGCAGGCATGCTGTTCCCGCCCGTCAAGCCGGAAGTGCAGCATCATTAAGCAATACCATTAAACCCCTTTTGTCGTTTTCTGCATGTGGTACATGGTATGCCCCAAAAACGGTTTGACACCGACCCTCTCGAACCCCAGACGCAAATAGAGCCGCTCGGCCAAAGGGTTGTCCGTATCCACCAGCAGCCCGGTAGCGCGAATACCCCTCTCCGCCGCACGCCGCACCATGGCACCGATAAGTTCCGAAGCAATGCCGTGCCCCCTGTATTCCGGAAAAACAGCCAGCGAATCGATATAAAACTCACCCTCTTCGGTCTCCTCCGTCAGTCCGTCGGGAACAGGCAGCCCGTGTTCCCGCAAATCGGCAAAAAGAGCTTCGCGCAAACGCTTTAAATCCTTTCCGTCATATCCGCAAGCCCCGCCGGCCACGTTCCCGTCCACCTCACAAACAAGAGTATTGCGATAGCTGTATTGGCTATCCTCCCTTAAGGCCAGACGCTGCATTAAGTCGAAAATGACATCTGTACCGTTCCCCCCGCTCATGTTTTCGCACAAGTCCGGATGAAAAGCCATGGTTATAATCCGTGCAATCTGTTTAGCATCGCGAGGCTCCGCCTCCCTGATAGTAATATTCATAATCCTTATGTTTAAATTCAGTTTAAAAAAACATGCACCCGGCATGTTGTAGCAATAATATCAAAAACCTCCTTTTTTTCGGTGAAACCGTGCAGCAACAACCTATAAACCGTTCGGTTCAAACATTTACCGTAAGAATATCGTCCCAGTCGGTCGTGTAATGTTTCGACAAGTGGTTGCGGTTTACCTTCATCCCGTCGAACCCCTGCGACGCTATCACTATCGTATTGGCCCCGTTTGCGGCATTGATAGCATCCACTACCTTTAAAAAACGCCCCTCCCTCTCGTGGTCGGTTTCATCGAAAAGACGAGTCTGCCTGTGGCATTTCGGTGATATGTCCGTCAAAACCACACCGGCTTTTTTATAACCGTTACCCCTCCTGTCGAATATCATCGACAACGCCTTTACCGCTTCGCCCGCAATAACGGCAGTGTTATCGGTAGGCGTCTCCAGCAATATTGCCCTGCTGTCGTAATCCGGTACCCCTTTCGATGCAGAAATACCGCCGCGCATAAAAACCGACAGCGCCCCGCACAACGATTTCTCGCTTCTGAGTTTCTCGGCGCATTTCGAGGCAAAAGCCACAATAACCGAACGCATCTCTTCAAATTCCTTTATACCTTCGGCAAACGAGCGCGAAACGCAAATCTGTTGCCTGTTCCTCTCTTCCGTTTCCAGTTCGATGCACGATGTTCCGTGCAGTTCCTCCCATGTACGTTCCGTCCCTATCCCGCCGATATGCCTTGCGCTCTCCTTTCCCATACGGTAAAAGTCCCATGCCGTAGAGTAGCCCATCGAAACGAGCCGTGCGGAAAGCCTGCGCCCTATTCCCCATACGTCGCCAACCGGAAAATTCTTCAGCACCTTTTCAACATCCTCCTTCCGGTACATAAGGCACATGCCGTTTAGTCGCGGATACTGCTTGCTCAGTTTCGAAGCAATCTTGGCCAGAGTCTTGGACTGAGAAACCCCGACACTTACGGGAATACCCGTACACCGCAAGACCCTCTCCACTATACGGCGACCCGTTTTAGCGAGAATTTCCGTGTCGGTGGTATCAAATCCGATAAACGCCTCGTCCACCGAATAAACCTCTATGTGCGGAACCGTTTCGCGCAAGATGCTCATTACTCTGTGCGACATGTCGCTGTACAGCGCATAGTTCGAAGAGAAGATTTTCACCCCGTTTTCATCGCAAAAACGCTTTATCTGGAAATATGGCTGCCCCATTTTTATCCCCAGTCTTTTAGCTTCGTTGGAGCGCGAAATAATACACCCGTCGTTGTTGCTCAAAACCACGACAGGTTTGCCGTTCAGCGAAGGGTTGAAAACCCTCTCGCACGAAACGAAAAAATTATTGCAGTCGCAAACACCAACCATAGCCGCAAATCAGTAAAAAAGGCAGAACCTTAAAACAATTCCCGCAGGCGGACAGAGGTATCGGGCAAAAACAAGCAGAAAGAGTCTTTGTCCCCCGTAAAATATGAAGTCAATGCTTCGAAATAGAATACCGAACCACCCCCCAAACCGAAAAATCGTTCCCTTCCATAACCTCAATCGGCTTGAAATCCGGATTGGAAGGCATAAGCCAAACCCTCTTTCCCTCGCATTTAATCCGTTTCAACGTAAATTCACCGTCGATGCAGCAGACAGCTATGCATCCGTCGTACGGTTCGACCGAACGGTCCACCACCAGAATATCGCCGTTGCGGATAGCATCGTCCCGCATACTCTCGCCGCTAACCCTAACAAAAAACGTAGAAGCAGGATGCTTTATCAGCAGAGAGTTGAGGTTTAGAGCCGTACCGCACGAGTCGTCCGACGGAGCAGGGAAACCTGCGGCAACCTTCGACTCCGACAACAACCCGTTTACCACGCCCGACGCGTCGTACGAAAAAATATCCGATTTCTCTATCTTGTCAGTCATACCCTTATATCGGATTTTATCCGCACAAAATACGGTTATTCCTTATAGTTCTTGTAAATCAGACGGTATCCCGGGTCCATGTTCCCGAACCTTTCCCACGAATATTTGCTCCACACATCATACCCTCCACTGTCGTTGCACTTTATGACGACCCCCTGCATATCGGCGAGGCGCGGTATCAGTACCGACGCTTCGCTCTTTTCCGATTCGGTAACGTCGTCGGCCCACCCCTCATCAGGTAAGGCCTTTTCCCTGACAGAAGAAACAGCAGGCGCAGGAGGCGTAAACTCGATGTTCGCCAATTTCCGTATCTCTTCTATCGATTTTTCAATCCGCTCAAGACGGGACAATAACAAAGCATCGTTCTCCATCTTGAGTTTCTTAATCTTGTTTATGTCCGCCGCGGCAATGAAGAATATTACTGCAACGGCAACCGGCAATATTATAAACAGCAAAACAGCAAAAATTCCCAAACTCTGAAATATGAAAAAAGGCGTATCTGTTCCCATCGTACTTAAAATATATATCCGTCAGAATGCAAATTTAATAAATAACCACGGTAGAAAAAGTGCCGGTAAGATATTTTACATAACAGCGTCGTTCTCTGTTATCAAAACATAAAATGCACTGGAGGTGTTCGCTGCCCCGATTTTGCAAAACCGCAAAAAAAAACGGCGAATAGCGTACTTCACTTTTCGCCGTTTATATAAGCTTCTGTCATGTGCAGCTCCGTTATACATCATCATTATAAAGACAGGCTTGTTACGCAGTACAACACCGTTAGCAGACGATTGCAAATACATGACGCTAAACTGCCCGAAATTTCAGACTGAATAATGGAATAATACCCGTGCTTCTTATCCCGAGAAAACCGTCAGCGTAAATATAGAAAAAGTCGAGTTCCGAAAATCGAAACCCGACTAACTTGTGTGCTGTGCGTGGCGGTTACTTTTTCTTGCGATATCCGCATTTGGGGCATACACCCTCTTCGTTCAGCGCAACGCCGCACAGAGGACAACGGTCTATGTCGTTTTTGGTTACGAACTCCGCCGATGCGGCACTAACTCCACTCGTGAAGGTTATTTTTGCGATATTTAACTTGTCTTTGAGCAGGTCATATACAATCTTTATCATCCCTTCAACCGTCAGCGTTTCCTTTGTAACTACAAGACGGGCTTCGGGGTAAGCCGTGGCCAGTTCCGTTTTGAAGGCCGGGCCCTTCATCTTGTTCTGTGGGTGTCCGTTGCGGATACCCTGTTTCTCATAAACATCAAGAATAGCCGGTAACAGCGGGTCATCCTCACGAAGCACAAGAGCGTGGTCGAAATTCCGAAGCACGTCCCATGCCACCTTTTGTATTTCATTGCAGGGATAAACCATGTTTACTCCCTCATTGACCGTATCTTCTACCTCTATGGTCAAAGAACCCGTGTGGCCGTGAAGATACCGAGCTTCTCCCTGAAAACCGTAGAAACGGTGTGCATACTGCAAATCGAATGTTGTGATACTTCTCATAACAAATAGCGGTTTTAAGTTAGACATTATTTTTTTAAATTACCTGTACTTGTATTTTCCCAATCTCCTCCGACGAGAAATGCTTCCTCTCGAGGTATTCCCGGATTAAGAGAGAAAGTTCCGAATCCGCGTAGTCCCTTATGGCTGTCCCGTCAAAGAGGTAGTGGTATTCCGATACCGTAATGTCGTAATAACACTTTCCTGTGTCGGGGTGGTAGATGAACGACAAAATATTTGCCGAGCAGTTCCCCTCCTTTATACTCTCACCGATAGGCGGGGTAATCTCCGACCGTTACCAACGCAACAAGTCGTTGCAGATAACGCAGGCGGCATCAGCCGTGCAGGCAGTACTGCTTACCCTCGCATCGTTTTTCGGTTACGGAACGGTGTGGGTGTTGCTGACACTAAGTTTTTTTATGGGGGTAGCAAACGCATTCGATGTGCCCGTACGTCAGGCTATGGTAAACGACCTTATAGCGAAGCCCGAAGACCTTTCGCGCGCAATAGCGATGAACTCATCCATAAACAACCTCTCCCGTCTGTTGGGCCCCGCACTTGCCGGGATGGTATTGGCGCACTATTCCGAAGTGTTTTGCTTTGCGGTAAACGCGGTCGGTTTTATACTTGTTGTAATCTGCCTGCAAATGATGAAAGTCCCGCCGCATCAACCAACCTCCCGCACCTCCAACATCTGGCGCGACTTTGTGTATGGCTGCGTCTATGTATCGCGCGAGTACGAATTGCGCAATGTAATCATTCTCAGCACTCTGCTAAGCACACCGGTAATGACATACAATACCCTCCAGCCCTATTATGCCGAAGAAGTTCTCGAAGGCGGGGCGCTGGCATACGGATATATAAATTCCGCAACAGGGCTCGGAGCATTGATAAGCGCGCTCTATATCTCCTTCCGTCCCTCCGGGACCAATCTGAAAAAACTGCTGTTCAACAATCTGCTGTTTCTCTCCGCCGCGCTCTTTATCTTGTCGTTCGTAACGGTGCTGCCCCTCTACCTGTTTGTAAGCATGCTATGCGGCTTCTGTGTAATGTCGATAATGCCAGTCTGCAATACCGTGCTGCAGATGACAGCCTACCCTCGGATGCGCGGAAGAGTCATAAGCCTTTTTATAATGTCGTCGCTGGGAGCTATCCCCATCGGAAGCGTATTCGAGGGGTTCGTAGCCGGATATCTCCCCACCGAAATCTGTATGGCCGCGCAAAGTATTATATGCTTTGTCATAACTTTGGCGTTCAAACCATTCCTCCACAAAAACTATCTGCCCCGAACTTGAAACCTGAAACCAAGTCGCGCGAGTAAAAAAACTTGTTCCCTCTTACGACAAGAAAGGACAAGCATTATATCGTGTTTCTGAAAATCTGTACGGGAATATAAAAAAATGAAATCTCTTTACAAGAGATTGACTTTTACCTCCGCAAAGATACATAATTGCGGGTATATAAAGGAACAAATTCATAAAAAAAAGATATTCCGCCCCAATTTTTTTAAATAAAGCAGACATAATGTCAAGCAGTTGAAAATATATTGCCTTATTAGTCAGTGTATTATAGTGTAAAGATATCTCTTGTAAAGAGATATGTACATATTATGCAATGTTTATAAATGTAAAATAGCTGATTGATATGTCAATGTCGTGCGTTGCGAGAGAAATAGAGAAACATATAACCTTTTATATATAGTTATTATTTAAATTCTTAAAATTTATTATTTATGATGAGAAAATTTTTTTATGCAGGGGCATTGTTATTGATTATGACCGGCTGCGGAGTAACCAACAAAACCGTTAATTACCGAGAAAACATGTCCCGCTCGCTCGAGCCTTATATCGATGCCCAAATGACACCTCTTACCGGAGATGTGAAAATTATCGAAGAGTATGACGGTTCGCTTAAAAGGATAGACAAAACTTTTGTATTCCGCTATGGAGTGGACTATTTCAATGACGTCATAACAACGAAACTTGTAGAGACATGCAGATTGGAAGCGTTGAGCAAGGCTTCATTGGAAGAGAATGCCGATTTGATTGTAGCTCCGATTTTGAATGTAAATGTAAAAGAAAATATTAAAAGCTCGAGAGCTTCTGTCGCAAAGACATCCGAAATATCGGTAAGAGTTACCGGATACCCTGCCGTATATACGAACTTTAGACCTATGACTAACGACGATGAATGGATGCTGAATCATTATTATATCGTAAACGGAAAATATAAAGCTAAGTTAGACGGACAGTACGAACTCAAATTAAAATAATATAGCCTTATGAAAAAAATTGCAATACTATTTTCATTCTTTTCATTATTGGTGGCATTTCCGGCAAATGCGCAGAAATGGATTAACAAATCGTCCATATACATGTCATCCATACCGGAATCGACAACAAACAAAACGGATCACAAATCAGGGTATCAGGGCGAATTGAATTTCGGCTACGTTGTTAATGGCGATTATTCACGCCCGTTTATAGAGAGTATTCATGGTTTTAATATGAGTGGATATGCATTTGCCGGAGTGGGGTTCGGATTGCAGTATGCCTATAATGAGAAATGGAATGGCATTGGAATACCTTTATTCGTAAACCTTAAGGGGATGTATCCGGTATCCGAAGATTTTTCACCTTACATAACATTAAGCCTGGGTTATAATTTCCTTACATCGTTTGGAGGTGAGGTCTATCAGTGGTATCTCGACGGACCCGGCGGATTTTATAACGACCTGGGCGTAGGTATAAAGTATAAAGCTTTTAACCTGTCGCTCGGAATGCAGGTTCAGAACTTCAAGATGAATTCTGAGGAAATATCGGACCCATACAATCCTCGCACAGTACATGAGTTATTCTATGCTGACGGTACCTATGAAGAAGGGGAAGAAATATCCAAGTTAAAGAACGTAGGCTTCTATGTGAAATTTGGAGTTATGTTCTGACAATATATAAAACAGAACGGACCGACGGAAAAACTCTCCGTCGGTCTGTTTTTCTTTTATTGCTCTTTGAAAACTTGCTTGTCAGAACTTGTAGCAGCCGCCTACCGACCATACGAAGCGCGAACCGTGGTTGCTTACACACTGCCCTTTAACTTCGGTATAAACGCCCCATGCGTCATTTATGTCGTATTGGAAACCACCACCGATATTCATACCTACGCAAGTGGTATTTACGGAGTGTGCTTTTTGTCCTGCGGCTTCAAAAGCTCTTTGTAAATCCTTCGGAGGCGTAGTATGATAACCTACAACGGTGATACCCAGCAACGGATATACGCGGAACCCTTTACCGAAGAAGAACTGATAATGGCAATCCACATTAATGTCCCAAACACTGGTTCTTTTTACTTTGAAGTCGTAATCGACCGATGCGGCAAGACGCCACGGGTCGGTTATGCTGTACGAGAACTTCGCACCCAGTCCCGGATTGGCAAGTCCGCTACCGGCACCTACTTGAAACTGCAAACCTGCGGTCATCTCCCCTTTCTGTGCATATCCGGTTCCTATGGCCATAATGCACAAAATAACAACTGCTAAAATCTTTTTCATTATGCAAATATTTTATTGTTCTGTACGGGACTGACGCAGAACGTTAAAACACAAGCCGGATAAAAGTCCCTTCGGAAACTTCGTTGTCCATGCCTCAAAACATTTATAACATTAAAAGTCTCCGCTCCGGCTTTGTTACTTACCATACAAAGGAAAAACAAATTTTAATAAGGAAAAATATAATTCGTATTAAAAAATAACTTCGAGGCCCGACTCCAAGATAAAAATAATTTTTCGTCTGATTCTTTTAAAAAAGAGTTTTTGCCTTATCTTTACCCCCGAAACCGAAAAAACAAAAGTGTATTATGAAAGAGTTGAAAGGAACAAAAACAGAAAAAAATCTGATGACGGCATTTGCCGGCGAATCGCAGGCGCACACCAAATATCAGTATTACGCATCGAAAGCGAAGAAAGACGGTTATGTGCAGATAGCAGAGTTGTTCGAGGCGACGGCACATAACGAAAAGGAACATGCCAAAATATGGTTCAAACTTTTGCACGACGGCATGCCCGACACTCTTACCAATCTTGCCGATGCCGCATCGGGCGAGAACTACGAGTGGACCGACATGTATGCCACATTTGCTAAAGAAGCCGAAGAGGAAGGATTCGCACACATCGCCTATCTCTTTTCCGAAGTTGCCAAAATAGAGAAAGAGCATGAAGAGCGTTATCGCAAACTCATCGACAACATAGAGAAAAAGATTGTCTTCTCGCGCGACGGCGATGCAATATGGGAATGCGGAAACTGCGGCCACATAGTAATAGGAAAAGACGCTCCCGAAGTATGCCCGGTATGCGAGCATCCGAAGAGCTACTTCCGCTTGCGTGCAACAAACTATTAACGACGATTTCCCGATGCACTGTTGTAAAAACGCACGCCCGATCATGAGCGGAGCGTAATAACGCAAAGGTGCATAAATAACAAGGCGGCAGAACGATTTTAATATCGTGCTGCCGCCTTTCCGTCTCCGTATATATAAGGCTAAATTATACATCCGTGGGCGGCAACAACAAGCAAGTATATAAAAATAACGGCGAGGTTAAATCTCGCCGTTGTTTTTGTATCGTTACATTGAAAATGCCAAATACCCCCTCTTGTCCGAGATATGGTCTAAACACGTTTATTTCACCTCTATCTCCTCTTTCAGGTCAATCTCATTCCTTTTGTCGTCGAAAATCCTGTACTCCAGCAGAGCCAGCGACTGATTGGGAATAAGTTTGAAACCGAGAGAATATTTCATTTTCCATCTCCATTTCAATGACGGAGAACCGCTGTTTATAAACGCAGCGACATACGGATGTACATGAAGGGAAAATTTCTTTACACGCAATTTTTTTACAAGATATGCAATCTTGTCCTCCAACTTATCCGTAAACAATATCGACGGGCTTATCTTCCCTTTTCCGTAGCATACGGGACAATCCTCGGCAACGGCAATATCGAGAACCGGTCTTACCCGGTGGCGTGTAATTTGCATAAGACCGAACTTGCTCAGCGGAAGGATGTTGTGGCGGGCACGGTCTTCGGCCATAGCCTCACGCATGAAATCGTACAGTTTCTGTCGGTTGTCGGCATTATCCATATCTATAAAGTCCACGACGATAATGCCACCCATATCCCTCAGACGCAGTTGCCGGGCAATCTCCTTTGCGGCGGCAAGATTTACCTCTATGGCATTCTCTTCCTGTCCCGTACCGTTTTTCGAACGGTTTCCGCTGTTCACGTCAATAACGTGCATAGCCTCCGTATGCTCAATTATCAGGTATGCTCCGTTTTTAAATGAAACCGTCTTCCCGAAAGACGATTTAATCTGTTTGGTAATAGCAAAGTGGTCGAATATCGGCAGATCGCCCTCGTACAACTTTACAATATCTTTCTTTTCCGGTGCAATCAAGCTTACATAATTGACAATCTCCGAAAAAGTCTCCCTGTCATTAACAAAAATATTCTCGAATGACGGGCTGAAAATGTCCCTTATCACCCCAACCGTGCGCGAGGTCTCGGCCGTAACAAGCGAAGGCGTCTTTGCCCGCTGCAGTTTAAGCATGGCCTCCTCCCAGCATTTTACGAGAGTTTTAAGTTCGTTGTCCAGTTCCGCCACCTTCTTGTCCTCGGCAACGGTGCGGACTATTACGCCGAACCCTTTCGGCTTTATACTCTGGATAAGTTGTTTTAGACGGGTTCTTTCGGCCTGCGACTTTATTTTCTGCGACAGTGATACCTTGTCGCTGAACGGAACCAGAACAAGAAATCTCCCGGCCAAAGTTATTTCGGCCGTAAGTCTCGGACCTTTGGTGGAGATGGGTTCCTTGGTTATTTGGACGAGAATTTCGTCGCCCGGCTTTATGGCCTCGTCGATAGTCCCCTCCTTCGAAATGTCCGGCAGCAGCTTGAATTTCGATACCGATACGGGGGCTTTTCTCCTGTCGGAGATAATCTGCTTTATGTACTTCTGGGTGCTGTTGAATTGCTGCCCCAAATCGAGGTAGTGCAGAAAAGCCTCTTTGCTGTACCCTACGTCTATAAACGCGGCATTCAACCCCGGCATTATCTTCTTCACACGACCCAAATAGATATCGCCCACGGAGAAAGAGACTCCGCGCGACTCTTTCTGCAACTCTACCAGACGCTTGTCGTCGAGCAGGGCAATAGAAATCTCTTTGGGTTGAACATCAACAATTAATTCGGTCGCAGCCACGTTATAAAATTTGGTAATTAATACACTTTATCGGCCGGTTATGTTGAAAATAAACGGCCGAAATAAAAAAATCAAAGAACTTCTTATTTTTATAATAAGATTGTTCTTTGATTTTGTTTCCGATTTTCAGAGAAGAGCGGTTCGGAAACCGCGCTAAGAAAACTCTAAAACTAATCTGCCCGAGGCATATTATAAGAGCAATCCCGTTTTTACTTCTTCTTGTGTCTGTTCTTGCGCAATCTTTTTTTGCGTTTGTGAGTAGCCATCTTGTGGCCTTTTCTTTTTTTACCGCTTGGCATCTTGTAAGTATTTAATTGATAATTTATTTAACCTTGTTCACGAAAGATTGGGACGGTTTGAAAGCCGGTATGTTGTGTTCCGGTATTATTA
>JADIMW010000080.1 GCA_017694415.1 Candidatus Caccoplasma merdipullorum | reverse complement strand
AAATCCTGAAATAACGTATTATTCGGAAGAGAAACAGACGGGAGCGGAGGGATGCTTGTCGGTTCCCGGACTGTGGGGTCGTGTCGAGAGGTCGAAGGAGATAACCATCCGTTATCGCGACGGCAGGACTTTTGAGGAGAGGTGTGAAAATGTATCGGGTTTTACTGCGGTAATTTTCCAACATGAGTTCGACCATCTGAACGGCCGGCTTTATATCGACATTGCTTCTGAAACGGAAGTGAAGCGTTAGATGTGTTTGGGTACATGCTCCCGGGATTTTCTATCGCACGGGGTGGGAATGTTGTTTGTTATTGGCTTATCAATATCTTTGCCAGATGAAATATAAATTATTGGGTTTATTTTTTTTATTCGCCGTTTTATCGTCGCTGCTCTTTGTTGGGGGGTGCGACAGGGAGAAACAACGGAGAAAAAGTAATGTCAGGGCGTGGAGCGAGATTAAGGAGTCGGGGGTTATCCGCGTTATTACGATGTATAACCCTACGTCTTATTTCATATACCGGAACAATGAAATGGGGTATGAATATGACCTTGCCAAACAGTTTGCCGATTATCATGGCTTGAAAATGGAGATTGTTACGGCTAATAGGTTCGAGGACCTTACGACTCTTCTGCGCGAGGGGAAAGGTGATGTTATTGCTTATGACATGCCTGTTTTGTTGAGGAGAAAGATTCTTTTCAGATACTGCGGCCCTGAAACTGTTACTCATCAGGTTCTTGTGCAACGTCGCGACACTTCGAAACTGAGCAAGGTTCCGGAACTTATCGGAAAGGTGGTTTATGTGGAGAAAGGGTCGAAATATGAATTGAGAACGCAGAATCTGGGGAAGGAACTTGGCGGCAAGATAACTATTAAATATGCTCTTAACGACACGGCGACTTCTATCGACGAGTTTATCGACGCTGTTGCTAAAGGGAAAATAGATTATACTATTGCCGATAATCTTACGGCTTCGCTTTACAAGGGTTTTTACAAGAACCTCGATATTTCGATGAATGTAAGTTTTGAACAACGGAGCGCATGGCTGGTAATGAAGAAAAACAGCGAGCTTGCCGACAGCATCGATTCTTGGACTTTGAAAAACAATCTGGAGAAGAAATACCTCTCTACCATGAGAAAGTATTTCAGGATGAGCAAACTTGGCAATAACAGCGTTTCTACTTACGGTTCGGCTATTTCGCTTAAGGACGGTATAATATCGCCTTACGACAATTTGTTTAAACAGTACGCCGCTACTATCGGGTGGGACTGGAAACTGCTCGCGGCTATCGCTTATTCTGAATCGAAATTCGATTCTACTCTTGTTTCTTGGGCCGGGGCAAAGGGGATAATGCAACTTATGCCTCAAACGGCAAAGGGTTTCAGCGACGAGGGTTGGGATACGAACAGCAACGAGCATAATATTGCTGCGGCTTGCAGATATATCGCATCGCTTGAACGGTCGTTCGCAGGTCGTGTAAAGGACAGGGATGAACGGCTTAAGTTTATTATTGCATCGTATAACTCTGGTATTGGTCATGTTCTGGATGCTATTGCTCTTGCCGACAAGTACGGTATGAATCCCGAGGTTTGGGACAATAATGTGGGAAAGGCTATCTTGATGAAAAATAATCCGGAATATTATAACGACCCGGTTTGCCGTTTCGGGGTTTTCAAAGGTGTGGAGACTTCGGCATATGTGGATAAGGTTCTCGGCCTTTACAACTATTACAGCAGTAATATAAAAAAGGAATAATTGATTAAGGAGTATTGATTGCTCCTTATCTTTTTTGTTTGCAATTTTGTTACGGACAAATGATTGAATAGATATATTATAATTATTGTATCACTGATTAGTACAAAAATCAATTATATTATGACTCTTTTAGCGAAAAATATCAGATACGACAATATAAACGGGCTTAGGGCTTTCTCCGCAATCGGTATAGCCATGATGCATTATCAGGCAAATTCCAAATTAGCTCCCGACATGGGATTTGTTACATCGTTTTTGATACCATGGTTTACAAATCTTGTCTTTCTGTTTCTAATAGTCAGCAGTTTCTCGGTCTGCTGCGGCTATTACGAGAGGATGAAAACCGGAAGTATATCATTAAATGATTTTTATTCTAAAAGATATTGGAGAATATTGCCTTTTTTTGCATTCTTGAGTGTTATAGACGTAATTTTAAATTTTTCCAAAATATCGCTTGCCCAAGGTTTTATGAACTGCACGCTGGTGTTTAATCTGCTACCTAAGTCGAATTTCGATGTTATTGGCGTGGGATGGTTTATAGGTCTTATATTCTTGTTTTACATGCTCTTTCCTTTTTTTGTGTTTCTTATCGACAATAAAGCCAGAGCATGGGGAGTATTTATCATATCGCTAATTATTAACTTTTTATGTCAGGAATACTTCTTTACGGAGAGTGTTATTAATTGGAATCCGGGGAGGATAAACATATTGTATTCGGCCTCTTTTTTAATTGCTGGCGGTCTTTGCTTTCTTTATAAAGACTTACTTCATGATATTGCTGCCAGACTCGGCAACTGGCTTTTGATTATTTGTATAGCTGCAAATATATTGTACTTCTTTGTCCCTCAGTCAAAATGGACATTGCATTATGTTATTCCCATGTTGGTCGTTTGCTCGTTATGGTTGATTTATGCTATCGGCAACAAACATAAATGGATGCAAAACAGTGTTATCAATTTCCTCAGCAATATTTCACTTGAGATTTATTTGTGTCATATGATTTTCTTTCGTATAGTTGAAAAGCTGAATCTGGAAAATTATATCGATGATGCAAATATATACTATCTGGTTGTCTGTGTTATCGGTATCGGGGCTACTGTTATTTTTTCGTACTATGCAAAAAAAGTTATCGGGATACTGACTTCTGCTGTTATGAAGCGTCATGCGTTAAGATAGGGCATAACTTCAGTTTTTTGCTCTTCGAAACAGGTTCGTATTAATCATTGCGCTTTTACAATTTTATTAATCGCTATGATTTGGATAAGATTATAATTATTCTCGACACTTATTATTTAACAATTATAAGCAGACACTTGTAGATGTTTTATTATATCTTAGCGTTTATATATAACTGCTGTAATATTAATTTTTAAATTTAATGTGTTATGAAAAGAAACAGGTTTAATGTAGCAATTATTTTGTTACTGTGCGGCTGCTTGACTTTGTCTTCGTGTATAGGATCGTTCGGCTTATCGCACAAATTGCTCGACTGGAACAAGAGCGTAAGCGGAAATAAATGGGTAAATGAAGTCGTATTTTTCTGCTTCTTGATTATTCCTGCTTATGAGGTTTGCGCTTTGGCTGATGTCCTAGTTGTAAACTCAATAGAGTTCTGGAAAGGTACAAACCCTGTTTACGGGACAAAATATATTGATGGGGAGAAATCGAAATATGTGATAAACAGCCACGAAAACGGATATACGATTACGGATGAGGCTACCAACGAGACTGTTGAACTTGTATTTGACCAAACCGACGACAGCTGGAGTGCTGTTGTGAACGGTGAATGCAAAAAGTTCCTGACTTTCGTTGATGACAATCATGTTAATGTTTACGGTGCGAACGGCGAAGCTATAAATGTTGAATTGTCGAAAAGCGGCGTAATGGCTTTCGAGGAGCTGGTTAAGTCTCAAATGGAGCTTGCAATGAAATAATTGGATTTGTATTGCCCGACATGTTTCGGGAAGACAAGATTATTTTAATATCAGGAACTGTGCCGGTATATCGGTACAGTTCTTTTTTGTGTGTATTGTTTTTTTAACTCGGGGAAGTTTTTGAAAGACTTACTGTGTATGTCTGTTTATTAACTGTTCTCGTTTTCTGCTATAATACGGGGTATTGTGTTTGTTGTTTTCTCATTGTATGTTCCCGTAGTGTTTATTTGGTTATTGTGTTATTACGGACGGGGGATTCCGGCAAAGCGTTTCTGTACTACCCGCCAGTCGATTATATTCCACAGGGCGTCGATATGTTCTGCCCGCCGGTTTTGATAGTCGAGATAATAGGCGTGTTCCCATACATCTATTCCTAACAGTGGTACGGACTTGCTTTTTAAAACTTTTCCGGCATTCGATTCTGCTATTATCGCAAGTTGCCCGTCGGGCTGCTTCACAAGCCACAGCCACCCTGAGCCGAACAGCCCGGTTGCGGCTTCTGCAAATGTGTTTTTAAAGTTCTGAAAACTTCCCCACTGTTGTTCTATCTGTTGCATCAGTTTTCCTCCGGGCTCTGTTATGGCGTGGGGCGAGAATGCATCGAAATAAAATATATGGTTCCATGCTTGGGCTGCATTGTTATAGAGTGCTCCTTCGGAATTTCTTACTATTTCCGCGAGGTTCTGACTGATGCTGTCAGGCGTATCTTTACGCAGTATTTTGTTTGCTTTGTCGAGGTATCCTCGCGTATGGGTGTCGTAATGCAGTTTTACGGTCGTTCGGGATATGTACGGTTCCAACTCGTCGTATTGATATGGCAACGGCGGCAATTTGAATACTGCGGATGTTTCTTTTTGTTGCGCTGCTGCCGTAAGCAGTATGGCTGAAAGGAGTGCGGTTGTTATATGGCGTTTCATATTTATAGAAACCCCGTATTTTTATTTTTGTTCGCAATAGCTGTGTCCGACTGCTTTACAGATGCGGGGATTATTGTTTTTTGTTTTTTTAGCGGCCACGGGATTAGTGTCCCTGACTTTTTAACGCCTATCCTGATTCCCCAGTTATCGCCGTAAAGTGTCCCGGCATCTATTGCGCCGGACAGGACGAAGTCCCACCCTGAAAGTTGCTGTGGTGTGTATTTCAACTCCAGCAGGGCGGAGAATTCATGCATTATGTCGATTGACGGTGCATAGGGTGTCCCCCACCCTTTTTGATACGATGCGAGGACGCGGTATTTGAGCCCGTCGATTATCGTTCCTCTTATTCCTGCGTGATATGCGCGGCTGAGGTTGTTGGTGATTCCGAGGAATCCGTCTCCGTTATATAACGGGGATGTGATAAAGGGGGTTCCCATGGTGTGTCCGCGGTGTGTCCACCCGTTATACAGCACGTGTCCGTAATAATGGTCGCCTGCGCTTATCTGTATGGGTATGGATTGGGTGGCGTCGTACAGGAATGGCCCGCTTTGATTGGTGGCATTCATTATTTCAAATGTGAATCCTTCGACGGGAAAGGTTTTGTCGGTTGTTATTGATAGCCCCCATAGTCCGTCGCATTTGTTTTTAAATATCATTCCTGAATGGTCGTCGAAATAGTGTTCGTAGTATGCTTTTATGTCCCACCCGGATTTTCTGTATCCCAACGACAGGATGTATATGCCTACATGATTGCCGGTAACGTTTACTTGGTCGATTTGCGGCGAATCGTCGCCGCCCGACAGCGGCACTAATACTTTGAAGTATTCTTTTATTCCTGATTTGAACTTGACATCTCGATATGTTCCGTCGGTCTGCTGTACGTTTTTTACCGTTCCTCCGAACTGTGCGGCCATGTCTATTCCTATTACTCCGTAGAATGAGCGGTCGGCTCTACCTATTTCCAACACGAGGTTTTTCCTGTGATATAAGAGTCCTTGTGTGTAACGGGTATCGGGTGAGCGCATTTCTTTTTGATACGGATAATCGACATACCATCCGTACGACAATCCTCCGCGTGCTCTAAACAGGCCTTTTGCGAAAGGGACTTCGGTAAATTCGGGCAGACCTATATATACCTGCGGTATGGGACGCGAGTTTCCGCTCCATATCATGCTTCCTCCGCTCAACTCCTTGTCCCACAGCATGGAGTACTCTTCGCGTGCTCCTGCGAATATGCTCCACGATTTTAGACGGGCATCGATATAGGCTTGTTGCAGGTATATGTCGGCATCGTTGCGGTATCCGCCTACGAGCTCCAGCCCGAACGCATAAGTGAATTTTTTGTCTTTTACGGCGTCCTTGAATATGCCGGCTCGGATATATCCGCTGTTGGGTTTGTACGATACTACTCCGGAGGTGTTGTTCATCATGTAAAAGGGGGTGTATTCTCCTCCTCCGCCATATATATCAGCTTCGACGGAATAACGCATCGTGAATTCTTCGGCTCTGACGGCATGCGTCATCAATATCATTATTATCAATATTGCTCTGTTCATGTCATCAATGGTATTTTCGGAATGTATATATGGTGTCGGCTCCTGTTCGGGTGGAATTGACGGAGAGTTCGAGTTTGGTGTTTGTAAGCGTACGTATTGCGAAACGGCGTTCGTTGGTTTGCCAGTCGTAATGTTCGTTTGCCGCGGCTTGTCCGAAATATGTATCGGGTATGGTCATGATTATCGAATCGCCTTCTATCCGGTATTGGCCGTAACTTCTTTCGGATTCATGGTTGCGTGGAAGAAGTGTCTGTAATTGCAACACTCCGCTGTCGAAACTGTAAAAGACGGAATCGGTTGTTGCGGTGCGTGCGGGATATATGGTTTCGCGAAGCTGCCACCGGCCTCTTATGGTTGCTTCGCTGCTGTTGTCGGAGCAGGATATTGTCATGAGTTGGAGCAATATGGCATATATGGCGGCTTTTTTCATTTTTGTTTTTTTAGTATGGTTTTATATACGTCTGTTGTTTGAGCGGCTATATTTTGCCAATTGTATTTGTACATGGCGTATTCTCGATTTTTGTTTTGTCCTCCTTGTAATTTTTTTTCTATCGATTGTTTTAGGGAGCTTGTCGAACCTGTTTTAAAGATATCGGTTTCTTCCAACTCGGGAAGGCGGTTTGCTTCTATGTCGCTTACCAGTACGTCTTTGCCGTAACTCATGGCTTCCAACAGCGATATGGGCAGTCCTTCGTGATATGACGGCAGTACGAAAAGGCGTGCATGTGTCATCAGTTCTTCCAACGGTTTGCCTTTGATGAATCCTGTCAGTACTATGCCTTTTTCTTTTGCTTTTTCTTTTAACTGTATCGAATATTCGGTGGGGTGGTCGGAGTCTCCTGCTATGACGAGTTTATATCCTTCGGGGTGTAGCTCGGAGTATGCGTCTATCAGATAGTCGAATCCTTTTTCTTCTACGAAACGCCCTACGGCGAGGATATATTTGTAAGGCGCCAACCCTTTGCTTGTTATATATCCGGTTGTGGTACGCCGGATTGCTTCGGGTACACCATTGTATATCAGCTCTGTATCTGTGCGTCCGTATTTTTCGGCTATGTCTTTTTTTATTTTAGAGGATATTACTATGAGCTTGTCGGCATATTTTGCGGCGTATTTTTCGCCTTTGCGGAGCATGTATTTTGCCGCTTTATTCCACTTTTTACGGTCGTAATCTGCCCCGTGGTGCGTTACCACTACTTTTAGCCCGACCATCTTGGCAAACGGGACAAGCAACGACGGACCGATTGCGTGGATATGCAATATGTCGGCGTTTGTTTTTTTTGCATACAGCACTGCGAGAATGGTATGTATTATCGCTTCAAGACTTTTTTTTCGCGGTGCATATATGTCTTTTAAATGTATGCCCTTGTATTCGCGTGTTTTTTGCTGTGCTTGCAGATAACAGCTTCGCCGTACTACGGTTACATCGTATCCGGCTTGTACGATATACGGATACAGGTTTTCGCAATGTGTCTCTACACCTCCCATTATATTGGGTATGCCTCTTGTACCGGTAACGACTATCTTGTATTTGCGATTGCCTGATTCCACTTGTTGTTATTGTTTTTGCAACTCTCGTCGGGTATTGTCGTCCGCGTGTGCTGCTGTTGTGTATAATGTTCCTTGTCGGGGGTCTTGTCCTACATCGCAGTATTTCTTGTCGATGCAGACGGGGCGTCCTGTAATTACTCTGAGTTTGTTTTTGAGCACCCATTTCAACGGATGACGTATGTATTTTTTCATCACGGGGGAGGCTGTTCCGACCATCCAGCAGTTTTTGGGACAGGTGCGTACTTTTGCTCTTATTTTTTCGGCTTGCGGGCTGTTCCATATTTCGTCGAACGTGAATGCGCCGTTTATGTTTCCCATGCTTTCTTTCCAGTACTGTTCTTCTAATCCGTTGCACGGGTATATTTCGCCGTACGGGTCGATAAAACAGTTTACCAGTCCTGCTTCGCACGGGAGCATGCGCCTGTTGCCTTCTATGTAGTTTATTATCCCCATGTTGAAGTATGCCCTGAACCACGACTTGGGATGGGTCTCTCGCATCTGCATGTTTATCAGTTTCTCGAAGTTTCCGCAAACGCCGCCGATATTTGTTATCGTGTTGTCGTATTTATGGAAATAGTACGAGTTGTGGAATGCTGCCGTTGCAAATTCCATGTCGAGCTGTTTGGAGAGTTTGTACAGGGAGAGCATGTCCTCGGAGTTGTTGTTGGATACGGTTATGCCGAACCCTACGTCTTTTACTCCCATCTCGCGGAGTTTCAACAGGGTTCGCAACCCTTTGTCGAATCCGCCCTGCCTCCCGCGTAATTCGTCGTTTTTGACGGACAACCCTTCGATGCTTATACGTATGCCGATATTTGGGAAGCGTTCGGCAAGTTTTATTATCTTGTCTTCGAACCAACCGGATGTGGATATGACTACCCGCGGGGATTTGGTGAATGCTACTTCTACGATTTCTTCTATGTCGTCTCTTACGAACGGTTCGCCTCCCGTAATGTTTATGAATTTGAGTTTGGGGAGTTTTTTCAATACGTCGGGTTTTATTTCCGATTCTTTTTCGGTAGGATTCTGCCATATATTGCACATCTTGCAACGCATGGGACAGCGGTATGTTATTATTATGCTTATATCTGTTGGTGTGGGGATATTCATGTCGTATTTTTACTGCTTATTCCTTATTGATAGAACGTATCTGCAAAAGAAAAATTGTATCAATTTTACATTTATTTTTGTTTTTGACTGCCGTCATATACAGGTTCGCCCGGCATGGGAAATCGTGCATTCTTGTTTTTTTGTTCCTTTATTTTTTTGTTTTTATTATATACTTTTTCCCGGATATTTTTTCTTAACATTGTATTTTCATTTTCTGTCATATATCTCTATTATCTTTTTATAGTAGGTGCCGGACGAGAAGCGGATTTGAGCTTCTTCGGCTATTTTGGCATAATCGAAACGGGTATCGTTATGTACCGCTTCTATTGTTTGCCGAAGACTGTCGGGGTGAAACGGGGTAAAGAGTTTTCCGTTTGTCTTGTTTATCAGTTCGGGGATTCCTCCTATATCGGATCCGACAACCGGTGTCCCCACACATAACGATTCTATTACTCCCAAAGGGTTGTTTTCGTAACACTCCGACGGCATTACCGAAAACCGTGCTTTTGACAGCAATCGTAATGTTTCTGCATGTTCTTGGAAGCCTAAGAACTCGATATTTGGTGTTTGGTATTTTTTTATCAAATAGTCATACAGAGGGCCTGTGCCGATGATTTTTATCTTATATGGCAACATCGCCGCGGCTTTTATTAATGTCGATACTCCTTTTTCTTCGGACAAGCGTCCTACATAGCAGTAGTATTCTTCTCTTTTTTCGCCGGGTACTATGCTTTGCAGCATAGGGGCGTCTTCTGTTTCGTTTATAAAATTATTCAGTACTTCGAGTTTGTCCGACGGTATGCCGGCTCTTATCATTGCCTGCCGCATGAATCTGCTGGGACAGATAAATGTGTCGGTGGAACGACACAGGCGTTTTATATTCCATACCTCTGCCTCGAGATAAGCCATGATGCTTGCCGCCATACTTGCTTTCATGCAACGGTATCGCAATACGTTCGTCTTGTCGGAAAAGCATTTTTCGCACGGTTTCCCGCCGGAGAGACAGGAATATGCCGGACATGCCGGTTTGTAATCGTGCAGTGTCCATACTACGGGTATTTTGTGTTTTTTGGCTATCTCGGCTACTACGGGCGATATATATGAATGGATATTGTGCAGATGAACTACGTCGGGTGTGAAATCTCGCAGCAGTTTTTCGAACTGCTCTTTTACTCCGCCATATCCGAATATTCGCGCCGCTGCTGCCAGACGAGCCTTGACTCCTCCTGAAAAATCGACCTTTTCCGGAAAATATCGGGAGTATTCCGTAGGGTTGTTTTCGGGATACTGCATACTGAACACGGCAACTTCGTGTCCGTGCTGTCTTAGAAGCCGTTCTACTCCCATCATCTGGATACAGTCTCCTCCTCGCGGATAGTAGAACTTGTTTACCAATAATACCCTTTGCTTGTATGACATATCTCGATATTCTCTTGTTGGCATGTGTATTTTAATACGGACATACCAAATGCTTTTGTCTGTTTTACAAACAGACAAATATACGAGTTTTTTTTGTCCCGGGGGATATGGAACGCCCAAATTATTGAGCTTGCACGGCGTGTCTGTGTCTGGCCGGCTGCCCGATATATGAATTCTGTATTCTGATATTATGCGGGTACAAGTGTATTTGTATTGCCGACGTTGTTATTGTGTCTTTAACCCTGAACTGTTTAATTTTTATTTTTCAGGGCTTCAAGAAACGGGAAATATTTCAGAAGGAAATCTTTAATGTTGAATATGACTGTGTCGATACGGGTTTTTATTACGGTTCTGTCGTATTTCGACGCTCCGTGCTTAATCAATATGTCATATATGTTTTTGAGGAATTTCTGACGGCCTGTGGAAGTCTTGGTTTCGCCCCACACTCTTATTGCTGCTAATGTGCCGGCTTCGTACGAATATATTTTTCCTTTGGCTAACAGTTTAAGGAACAAGTCCAAATCCATGCAGTAGTGTACGGTTTCGTCGAGATAGCCTACTTGCCGTACAAAATCGGTGCGGTAAAATGAACCGGGCTGGACTACGTCGTATCGCTTTCGCAACAGGTATTCTCGGTCGGGGATATTTGTCCCCCACTCTTTTCGCTTTTGCGAATTGGCATCTATAACATCAATTTGTGTTCCGTAATATATTGCCCCGTCGGGATGCTCGGCGTACATTCCGACTATTTTTTCTACACAGTCGGGATAAAGCTTGTCATCGGAGTTTATCCAGCCGACCAACTCGCCATGTGCCAAACGAAACCCTTTGTTTATTGCATCGCTCTGCCCTTTGTCTTTTTCGTGTACTATAATGTTTATCTTATCCTCATACTTTTTTACTATATCCATCGTGTTGTCGGTTGAGCCGCCATCGATGAGTATATACTCGATATTGGGATATGTCTGGGTCAGGACGCTGTTTATCGTCTCTTCTATAAACCGCCCCTGATTGTAGGAGGGGGTTATTATGGATACCAATATGTTACGCTTGTGCGTCATATATCTGCTTTTTTGTAAATAATATGCTGTTCACCATATTTTTTATTTTCGGCAAACACCCTATGTACATGTTTATTTCGGACGGCGAGATCAACAACCCCTTTCGGGTAAATATTATGAGAAGTCCTGTTATGATTGCCGGATATATTATTATGTCGCCTATTGTTTCCGGAACGAAATATTTTATTACCGCACTTATGGCTATGACCAAAATTGTCCATAATGCCGTATGGATGTAGAATCTAATATTTTGCATAACACGATATCTTACATATATGCGCATATAAATCAATCCCAACACGTAGGATGCGAAATACGCCATAAAGTTGGATACGAGGATTGCATACGCACCGAGATATTTATACAGGGAGAAAAAGGTCAGAAGATTGAAAATTACATTGAGCAGGTGTATGTACACGTTCTTTTCGGGTTGTTTCTTCGCCTGCAAATAGTAATATATGGGTATCATCGGCGGAGACAGCAACATATATGATACCGATATTACTGTAATATAAAGCAATACGGTACTGTTATATTCTATGCCCAGCCAATACTTTACCAATACGGGGAATACGAATATGCATATTGCCGAGATATACAACACTCCCAACAACAGTTTGTTGGAACAGTCGGATATTATGTAATTTAACCGTTCTCCGGGTTTTGCACCTGCTATATACGGGAAAAGGGGATATAGCAACTTGTTGAATATGCTGATTAGATGATTCTTTATTTTCAAGGCTATATCGTAATACGCGGCATAGGTCTGCCCGAAGAAGACGGAAAGCAGAATTTTTGACAACGGTTCGACCAGAAAGCCAAGGAATCCTGAAATGAAGACTTTCAGCCCGTATGACAGGTGTTTTTTTACCAATCTTTTTATTTCGGGTAAAAGGCTTGTTGTCAGGGTAATCTTTCCCCATGTTTTTCTTGCTTGCCAGAATACTAAACAACTCCATATAAATGCTGCGGAAAAGAGAGGTATCCCTATATATCTTAATCCGTATCCTAATGAAACGGTTATTACCAGTCCTATCCAATATATCAGATTGTAGATGAACTGAAGCATGTTGGTTATGTATATCTTCTGACATGAATCGATTATCGAAACTCCAACTTGTCCCATCATCAGGAATATGTTGGCTAATACCAGACTGGTGTATAATACTTTGGTATCGTTAAACGTGTTTATGGGAAGCGACGGAATAATGTAATTTATAATCGGATTACGAAATATCAGCAATATGCTGCATATGATAAATGCCGAGACAAACATTAACGACGAAATGACGATTATGTCCTTTTGCGACTCTTCGCATTTTCCTTGCGATGAGAGGAATATCAAAAGGACGTTGCTCAACCCGAATGTTGAGAAAAAATTCAGGTTTCCGATTACGGTTACGACAGAGAATATTCCGTATGCCTCTATTCCGAGATTATTCATGAATACGGGCACACAGATAAACGTCAGGACAGCAACCACGACAAATTGCATGACGCCTGTTGCCGAATTTCTTATTATCTGCTTATTCTCCGTCATTTTATGGCTATACTTGCATTCTGTTCTTTTTCTTTTCTTTTTAGTATTTCATATACGGCGAGCAAAAGCACCATATTGGACATGTCCATTATCATCATGGATGTCAGCGACAATATCAGCAACAGTATCATACCGCAATATGCCGACCGGTTGTATCCGGCACTTCTGTCTTTCATGAAGGATAACATCAGTGATATATAATACAGCATGAACACTATTATACCGCCGAACCCTAAACGCACAATCATTTCCGACCATGCTATGTCGCCTGTCTCTAACTGATATATGTCGCCTGTCTCTTCGTCTTCGAGTCCTATGAAAAAGTCGAAATTAGCATTTGAATAGTTCGACCCTTCTGCCATGTATCCTAAACCGAACAGTGTAGTTATGGGCTTTTCCAATACTCTGTCCATGCGCTCGTAAAAGTGCATCACCCTGAACGTAAACGTTGCTTCTCCGTCTTGTCCTACACTGAAATCTTCATAATCTATTTCGAATGCACCTTTTATATCGGTTAAAGATTCGTTGCGGGCAAGTTTGTCGGACACCATACTGGAAAACGGCACGGCTATTACCAGCAGTATTACGACTAACGGGAGAGATTTCCTTAAATGTACTATTGCTGCGCTTAATATGAATACAGAGATATATGCTATCAAATGGCTGCGATGCATCGACACTATTACGGGGAGGAACATTAGTATTACCAGAAAGAATCGATACTTGTCGCTTGTGTCATGTTTGTAACAGAGGTAATATATGAAAAACCACAAATATAACGGTATGTTATAGAAACGGGGTATTGAAATTATACCGAACAGAGGCGTTTTCCCTTCTGTATATGTTCCTGTCAGAAGTTGCATATCCAGTATTGGCTGCAACAGATAAAGGATGCATTGTATTACCGTTATCTTGAAAAGTGTCTTTATCGTATCTTCTATCTCTTCGGTAGTGTAGAGTGCAAATGCAAACGGGGCAAGCAACAATATGTATTTGCGTACGTATTTGAGTGATTCAAAGGCAGGTATGTGATACAGGAACACACTTACCAGATATGACACGAACAGGAACGACAACAGGAATATGGTATAACGCGGCAGATATAACCTGTCTTTGTAACAGTCTTTATTTTTTATATATGCTATTATCGATACCGATATTATATACAATATGCCGTAATCGGAGGGTTTTAGGTTGGCTACTACCGTATATGCAATATCGGGGACGAGCATGAAACCGTTCGTCAGTAACGCGAAAAAGGCAAGAAGAGACAATCTTTTCTTGCCTGTCGCAAACCATATTATTGCAAGCAGCAGTACCAGCAGCATGATTTGTGCTATTTTTTATTATCGCCGTACCCGTATCCGTACCCTTTTTTGGTATTGGTTGCGTTCAATACGAGGTAGAGTTTCTTCAGTTTTTTATCCTCAGACAGTTTCTCGGCATAACGGATATTGTCTTTTTCGGTATAATCGGCCCTGCACACATATATGCAAATGTCTGATATTCGGTCGATGGAGAATGTATCGGAAACCATTCCCACGGGTGCAGAGTCGATTATTACATAATCGTACTTCTTCTTTAACTCCTTGAAGAGTTCTTCAAGCCTGTCGCTGAGTAACAACTCGGCAGGATTGGGTGGTACGGGTCCTGCCAATATAACATCTAACCCGGATGCAAACGGCTCCTTATGTATTATGTCGTTTATGGAGACACTGTTCGATGCCAGATAATTTGTTACCCCTGCCCGACCGTCAATGTTCAGATATTCTCCCAATTTGGGCTGCCGGATGTCGAGTCCTACTACTACCACGCGTTTGCCGGTAAGCGCCAATGAGGCCGCCAGATTGCAACTGATAAACGATTTGCCTTCGCCGCTTATACTCGATGTTACGAGCATCACTTTTTCACCGTTACTTAGTATAAACTGCAGATTGGAACGTATCAGACGGAAAAGCTCCGATATTGATGTGTTGTCGCCGGATGAAACGACTATGTTACGCCCGGTATCATTTACGGAGACTTCGCCCAACAATGGTAGTGCTGTCAGTTTTTCCAATTCTTCACGTGTCGAGAATTTCGTCTTGAACAGGTCTTTTATGTATAAATATCCGGCTGCTATTGCAAAACCCAAACAGAGCCATACCAGTAATATTATTTTCTTGGGCAAGCTGACAGGTTTATTGAGATTGTAGGCCGGATCGACTATCTGCCCTTTGGGGGTATTGGCGGCTAATGTTATGAGGTTGTCTTCGCGCCGTTGCAACAGGAACATGAACAATTCCGATTTTATTGCCTGCTGGCGTTTCATGTTGAGATATTCTTTTTCTCGAGCCGGGGCTTCGGAGACTTTTGTCTGCATCTCTGCTTCCAATTGCCGGACATCGTTCAACGAAACTTCTTTTTCTTCTTTCGATGCGGCGATAAAGTCTTTTATGTTCTGCCATGCAAGATCGATCTGGTCATCGAGTTTCTTTATTACCGGGTTATCCGGTTTTGCCGAACGCAACAATTCCCGTCGTGCTATCAACAGGTTGTTGTATTTTGCTATTTCGGAATCGCCAACCACTCCCGATGTGGATATTAGCAGGG
>JADIMW010000079.1 GCA_017694415.1 Candidatus Caccoplasma merdipullorum | reverse complement strand
GCTTCACATAAAGAAGGAAGAGGCTGCCGAAATGAAATCGGACTTTGAAGCTGAAGTACTCTCGGTGTTGGCATTCAAACAGGCCGAAGTCGATCAGGCTCTTTTCGACAACGCATTCGGAAAGGACAAAGTAAAGGACGAGGCAGACTTTAAAGCTAAGATTAAAGAGATGCTGGCAGGACAGATTGCTCCGGAATCGGATTACAAATTTGCATTGGACGCCCGCAAATATATCGAAGACAAAGTAGGGAATGTTGAATTCGCCGATGATATGCTCAAACGCTGGCTCAAATTCAACGATACCGAAAACAAGATTGAGTCTGTTGATGATGAATACGCCAAAATGCTTCCCGATTTGAAATGGCAACTCATAAAGGAACAGATTGTAAAGGCCGGCAATATCTCGATAGAGAGAAAAGACGTTGAAGAGGTAGCCAAAAAGACTACCAAAATGCAGTTTGCGCAATACGGTATGATGAATGTGCCCGAAGACCTTTTGCAGAAGTATGCAGATGATATGCTGAAAGACAGCAAGGCGGCACGTAACATGTCGGAAAGAGCAATTGAAGACAAGATAATTTCCTATATAAAGGATAATGTTACTCTCGACAAAAAGGAAATCTCCCTCGATGATTTCTACAAGATGTTCGAGAACAAATAATTTCCATACGGGAATACCGACAACAGGAAGGAGTGCTTTTTAACGAAATGCGCTCCTTCTTGTTTTATATAATAGCGGAAAATCATTATCTTCGCGCTCGCAAACCTCAAAAAACGTGCAATTATGAAAGACGAATTTAAGGCATTCGCAACCAAACACATGAATTTGAACGGTAATGCTCTCGACAAATATATCGACGTTACCAACAGTTATATATCTCCGACAATAATTGAAGAAAGACAACTTAACGTGGCGCAAATGGATGTCTTCTCCCGTTTGATGATGGACAGGATAATATTCCTCGGCACGCAAATCGACGACTACACGGCAAATGTCATTCAGGCACAATTGCTGTATCTCGATTCGGCCGACCCGGGAAAAGACATATCGATATATCTGAATACTCCCGGAGGAAGCGTGTATGCAGGGTTGGGAATATACGACACCATGCAGTACATATCGAGCGACGTATCGACAATTTGTACAGGAATGGCCGCTTCGATGGGTGCTGTTCTGCTTGTTGCCGGAACAAAAGGAAAAAGATTTGCGTTAAAACACTCGCGCATAATGATTCACCAGCCAATGGGCGGAGTTCAGGGTCAGGCATCGGATATTGAAATTACTGCACGCGAAATTCTTAAGCTGCGCAAAGAGTTGTATTCGATAATAGCCGAACACTCGGGGAACAATATCAAAAAAATTGAAAAAGATTCGGACCGCGATTATTGGATGACCGCCGAAGAAGCCAAAGAGTACGGCATGGTAGATAAAGTCCTCGTAAAAAGATAATATTAAATGAAGATGAAAAGCTGCTGCTTTTGCAAAAGGACGGAAAAGGAAGCTATACTTGTAGCTTGCAACAAAGATACTCATATATGCACCGACTGCATAAAAAACATTGCTCGGCAAATCGAGTATGCAGAGTCGTTGCAATCGACCCCTTCAGCCAATCCGGGCAACGAAAAGAAAAAACTGCCCAAACCGATAGAGATAAAAGCATTTCTCGACAGATACGTGGTAGGTCAGGACTCGGCAAAGAGGTACTTGTCCGTAGCCGTATATAACCACTATAAACGGGTGTACAACAAAACCGAGTCGAAAGACGAGGTGGAACTGGAAAAATCGAACATAATAATGGTAGGAGCCACTGGCACAGGAAAAACCTTGTTGGCAAAAACCATAGCGAAAATGCTCGATGTTCCGTTTGCAATAGTCGATGCTACCGTGCTTACCGAAGCAGGATATGTGGGGGAAGACATAGAGAGTATCCTTACGAGACTCTTGCAGGCTGCAGACTACAACGTGCAGCAGGCTGAAAAGGGGATTGTGTTTATCGACGAAATAGACAAGATTGCCCGTAAGGGAGACAACCCGTCGATTACCCGCGACGTAAGCGGCGAAGGGGTACAGCAGGGGTTGCTTAAACTGCTCGAAGGGTCAATCGTAAATGTTCCGCCTCAAGGCGGGAGGAAGCATCCCGACCAGAAAATGATTCCTGTCAATACCCAACATATCCTATACATTTGCGGCGGTGCATTCGACGGCATAGAGAAAAAGATTGCGGCGCGACTGAATACGCGTGCGGTCGGTTTCGATACCGAAGGGAAACGGAGCGATATAGACAGGGACAATCTGTTGCAATATATCCAACCGCAGGACCTCAAATCGTTCGGACTGATACCGGAAATAATCGGGCGACTTCCAATCCTGACATATCTCGACCCACTCGACAAAAAAATACTGAGGCGTATTCTTACCGAACCGGAGAATGCCATAATAAAGCAGTATATATATATGTTCAAGATGGACAAGAAACAACTCAGCTTCGACGATGACGCTCTGGACTTTATTGTAGATAAAGCGATAGAGTTCAAACTCGGAGCAAGAGGGTTGCGTTCCATAACGGAATCGATTATGATGGACGACATGTTCGAATTTCCTTCTTCTGCAAAAAAGTCGCTGCGAATAACAAGAGAGTATGCTGAGGAGAAATTCAGCAAAGCCAATATACACGATGCCTCAAAATAGGCGAAAGCCTGCCGTTCGGGCTTAACCTACAGGCTCAGAGCGCGGCATTGTATTTCACTTCATAAAAACAACAAGCATCGGCACGGTTATGCGGTGCTAATTCGAGAAGCAACAGCACGCTACAATAAGTTTGTGCCGTTTTGCCGCATGTATCTTGGAGCACGGCACTACGCAAGACAGTTCTTTAATATTGAACGCCAACGCATTGCCGAGGCAAATTGATATGTGCAGACGGATATTGCCCGTATTTTTTAATTCGGCACTCCTTTGCATATAAAAAACAAAGAGAAAAATTTCTTTATTTGAAAAACTTATTTATATCTTTGTTTTAGCAAGAATGAGGGAATGGTTCTACAAATGTCCCGTAAATAAAGGATTTTATTTTATGTTCACGAAAGCGCAAATTACTAAAGCTTTAAAGGAGAACTTCGGGTTCGATACCTTTAAGGGGAATCAGGAAGAGATTATAATGAATCTCCTTCAGGGGAAAGACACTTTCGTCCTTATGCCTACAGGAGGGGGGAAATCGCTATGCTATCAGTTGCCGTCGCTTATGCTGAAAGGAACGGCAATCGTAATCTCTCCGCTTATAGCCTTGATGAAAAACCAAGTGGATGCCATGAGGAATTTCAGCGAGGAGGACGGTGTGGCACATTTTATAAATTCTTCGCTGAACAAAAGCGCGATAGACCAGGTAAAAGCCGACATATTGTCTGAAAAGACAAAACTTTTGTATGTTGCTCCCGAATCTCTTACAAAAGAGGAAAACATAGAATTCCTGAAACAGATAAAGATATCGTTCTACGCCATAGACGAAGCTCACTGCATATCGGAATGGGGGCATGATTTCAGACCTGAATACCGAAAAATAAGACCTATAATAAACGAAATAGGACAAGCTCCCGTAATAGCCCTTACGGCAACGGCAACACCCAAAGTCCAGCACGACATACAAAAGAACCTCGGCATTACAAATGCTACCGTGTTCAAATCGTCTTTCAACCGTCCCAACCTGTATTACGAGGTAAGGCAGAAGAACAACGACGTGGACAAGGAGATAATCAAATATATAAAATCCCAGCCGGGCAAATCGGGTATTGTATATTGCCTGAGCCGCAAAAAGGTGGAAGAACTTGCCGAAACATTGAAAGTAAACGGCATAAGCGCGCTCCCATACCATGCGGGTATGGATTCGGCTACACGTACTCACACTCAAGACGCTTTCCTGCTGGAAGACATAGACGTGATTGTAGCTACCATCGCCTTTGGGATGGGTATAGACAAACCCGATGTAAGGTACGTGATACACTACGACACGCCTAAAAGCCTCGAAGGATATTATCAGGAAACCGGAAGAGCCGGCCGCGACGGTGGGGAGGGCGAATGTATTACATTCTACACCAACAAGGATTTGCAGAAACTTGAAAAGTTCATGCAGGGGAAACCTATTGCAGAACAGGAGATAGGCAAACAGCTTCTGCTGGAAACGGCTGCTTATGCCGAATCGTCGGTTTGTCGCCGAAAACTCCTGCTGCACTATTTCGGCGAGGAATACACGAAAGACAACTGCGGAAATTGCGACAACTGCCTGCATCCCAAAAAACAGGTCGAAGCCCAAGAGTTGCTGTCTTTAGTTCTGGAAACGATAATCGCCCTGAAAGAAAAATTTAAAGCCGAATATATCATAGATGTCATAATGGGCAAAGAGTCGTCGGAGATTCTGTCGTACAACCACGACCAGCTGGAGGTATTCGGCTGCGGGCAGGACGAAGACGAAAAGACTTGGAATGCCGTTATCCGTCAGGCATTGATTGCAGGTTACATAGATAAGGATATTGAAACCTACGGATTGCTGAAGGTTACCAAAGCCGGACACGCGTTCTTAAAGAAACCGGTATCGTTCAAGATTGTAAAGGACAACGATTTTGAAGACAGCGAAGAGGTCGTTCCGATGAAAGGCGGAGTGGCTTGTGCCGTGGATCCGATGCTTTATTCCATACTTAAAGATTTAAGGAAAAAGATAGCCAAAGGGCTGGAACTGCCTCCTTACGTCATATTCCAAGATATTTCGCTGGAAGCCATGGCAACCACCTACCCCATCACAATCGAAGAATTGCAGAATATTCCCGGTGTGGGGGCAGGTAAAGCAAAACGGTACGGACAGGAGTTCATCGACGTAATAAAGAAACACTGCGAGGAAAACGAGATTGAACGTCCGGAAGATTTGCGCGTAAGAACAGTTGCAAACAAATCGAAACTGAAAATATCGATTATACAGGCAATCGACAGGAAAATACCGCTCGATGAAATTGCAATACAGAAGAACCTCGAATTCTCGGAATTACTCGACGAGGTAGAGGCCATAGTCTATTCGGGGACGAAAATAAATATCGACTACTTCCTGAACGAAGTAATGGACGAAGACCATATAGAGGATATTTTCGACTATTTCAAAGAGACATATAAGGATAACCTGAAAGAAGCCATAAATGAGCTCGGACGGGATTACACCGAGGAGGAGATACGTCTGGTACGTATAAAGTTCTTGTCGGAAATGGGCAACTAACCGACAACCGCGCATCTTAAGTCCCGAAAATTCTAAATCAAATAAAAAGAGTTGTGCAGATTCGGCACAACTCTTTTTATTTGTGTTTTTGGTATTAGGAGCTAATCATGAGAAATACGGGACTGAAAATACTGCGTGGCGTTTTAATTTTTGACATGGCGTATTTATCCCCGTTTTTATTCAATCAGTCGATTTTCTCAACCATAATATCGGACATTTGCTGAATATAACGGATTATGGCCGATTCCTTCTCGGTATTCAACGCTCTTACGAGAATACTAACGCGATATACGATAGTCTCCCCTTCCCCAACGGTTTGGGCTTCGTAACTTACCACATGCCCGTTCTGCCGTGCAATCTCGGCCGAAACGGATTTTATGCTTTCTTTGTTGCTCGTTGAAAATTGGAGCAGAAGGGTATGTATTCCTACATTTTTAAATATCAGCGATATAAGTTCCAGACCTATAAGAGTCAGCACTGTCGCTACGATTCCTATGGCATACATGCCGCTACCTATCGCCAAACCGATTCCGGCGGTAGCCCACAACCCCGCCGCCGTAGTCAAACCGCGTACAATCTGTTTTCTGAATATTATGGTTCCGGCACCTATGAAACCTATGCCGCTCACTACCTGCGCCGCGATTCGCGACGGGTCGAGACGTACGGACGTTCCGTTTACTACATCCATGAAACCATACTGCGATACTATCATCATCAGCGCGCTTCCCAAACAGACAAGTATATGGGTTCTGAATCCGGCATCTTTTGCCCTGAATGTCCTGTCAATACCGATAAGCGCACCCAATACGGATGCTGCGGCAAGACGCAGCGTAAATTCCCAAAACATCGACTCTATCAACATAATTGCGACTTTAAATATTTTATAATACAGGCTTCATAAAACAGAAACGTCCATATAACCCGGTATATGTCATTTACATATCCCCATATTAAGCAATTACAAATATAATATTTTCCTGCCGGCAAATAGAGTCGGGGGATGTTTAATTCTGATAATCTTGATTTTTTACGGGATTATTGCTTGCTGTTACGGCAAGCATATTATAACAATATTTCCCTATGGAAAGCTGTGGAAAAAACCAATTGTTCAAACTCTTCAGCACCTCTTCCATAAAGCCGCCGCACGATATTTCTTCGTTCTCCGTAATAAAGGGTATCAATGTAAAATCATTCTTTCTGAAAGATTCAGGCATATAACGGGGCGAAGCATTATTTTATAAATTCTTTTTCGGGTTTACCGGCATTGTTTTATAACCTTATTTATTAACTTCGCATATATGTAGATATATAATAGTATGCCGGAAAAAATAGAACTGAAGTTTATCTGTCTGCTGGAGAACAAAAATGAGGACTTGCCCGGATGTATATTGCTCGGTGAGATAAACAGCGACGTAAAGATTCCGATATTAATCGGGGAACATGAAACGGAAACTTTGGCTTTGTCCATAAAGGGTATTAAGAGACGGCGTCCCTCGGCACAGGACTTGTTTGTGGAATTGCTCTGTTGTTCCGGAATGACGCTTAAGGAAGTATTTATATATCATTACGATGCTGGCGTTTATAAAGCCGAGTTGGTTATGGAGAACAGGAATGGCATGTACCGCATAGATTCACGACCGTCGGACGCCATTTACATACAGCAAAAGCTAAATGTTCCGATATATACCACAAGGGAGGTGTTGGATGAGGCCGGAATAATCACGGATAAGGAAAAGAAAAAGGCTGTATCTAATTTAAAGCCTAAAAACAGGCTAAGCAGTATCGACATTTACGACTTGCAAAAGATGCTGAACATAGCCATAAAGAACGAAGATTATGAACAGGCCGCACAAATACACGCAGAGATAAAACACAGGTCGGAACAAAAATAAAGTATGCCGACCGGGCAGTACGCTTGCCTGCTGCAAATTAGATGCATCGCGGAGCGATGCAGATTGCAACCATATCCGCTAATATTATATAACAGTCGTCCGTATAAAATAATATTTGTGTACCTTTGCCACATAGCGAAAATATACAGCATGCAACTTTATTACGCACCGGACATAGAAAGAGACAACGAACTTCCAGAGGCCGAATCGCAACACTGCATAAAGGTAATGCGGTTGGGTATCGGAGACGAGATATGCGCCACCGACGGAAATGGCTTTTTGTACAAAGCTAAAATATCATCGACAAGCGGCAAACGGTGCAAAGTTGAGATTTTTGAGAAAAGTCAGCCGGGTAAAGGGAGGGATTACGGACTGGAAATTGCGATAGCACCGACAAAGAACAACGACCGTACGGAATGGTTCGTTGAAAAGAGTACCGAGGTGGGTATAGACAAGATAGATTTTATAAAATGCCGTTTCTCCGAAAGGAAAGAGATTAAATGCGACAGGATGGAGAAGATTGCCGTAGCTGCGATGAAACAGTCGCTGAAACTATATAAACCGGAACTGACGGAGATGACGGATTTTTGCAATATGATAAATGCTCCGTTCAACGGACAGAAGTTTATAGCTCATTGCCACCCGGGAGATAAAAAGGCATTGAAAGAGGTGTGCTTGCCCGGGACAAACACTCTTATTCTGATAGGTCCCGAAGGGGATTTCAGCAAAGAGGAAGTGGAACTTGCCAAAAAGGCGGGATTTATAGAGGTAACTCTTGGGAGCAGCAGATTAAGGACGGAAACGGCTGCTGTTGTCGCATGCGTTACCGTACAGATTATAAACGAATAATAAAATATTGTTATGATACCGGAGATACGAAATTTAAAACACGGGGATTCGGGTGCATTCTTTCTGTTTGCCGGGCCGTGTGTGATTGAAGGTGAAGAGATGGCCTTCAGAATTGCCGAAAAGTGTATAAAGATTACGGATACGTTGAAAATTCCGTACGTTTTCAAAGGTTCGTTCAAAAAAGCCAACCGTTCGAGGATAGACTCCTTTACCGGCATAGGGGATGAAAAAGCATTGAAAATACTGGATAAGATAAGAAACAGTTTCAATATTCCAGTCGTAACCGACATTCACTCTCCGGAAGATGCGGTTATGGCTGCGGAATATGTCGATGTTTTGCAAATACCGGCTTTTCTATGTCGCCAGACCGACCTGCTCGTCGCTGCTGCAAAAACAGGCAAATTCATAAATATAAAGAAGGGACAGTTCCTGTCGCCGCAGGCAATGGCTTTTGCCGTACAGAAAGTGAGGGATGCGGGAAACGACAATGTTGCCGTAACGGAAAGGGGTACGACCTTCGGCTATCAGGATTTGATTGTCGATTTCAGGGGTATCCCCGAGATGAAAAGTATCGGAGTACCGGTAATTCTCGACGCTACGCATTCCTTGCAACAACCCAACCAAACGCAAGGGGTTACCGGAGGTATGCCGGAAATGATAGAGACTATAGCCCGTGCCGGGATAGCCGTGGGCGCCGACGGGTTGTTTATTGAGACTCATGAAAATCCTGCCGAAGCCAAATCGGACGGGGCAAACATGCTTAAACTCGACCTGCTCGAAGGCCTGCTTACAAAACTGATTGCAATACGTAATGCTATAAACGGATTTTAAGTGCTGAATCTCTATTTCAAGTTATGAAAGCAAATTCATCACCGCATGTTTTAGGCAAAGAATCTATCGGCAAACTGTTGGTAGAATATTCCATACCGGCTATTATCGGGATGACGGTAACTTCGCTGTATCACGTAATAGACAGCATATTCATAGGTCAGGGAACGGGAGCCTTGGGTATTGCCGGTATTGCCGTAACCCTCCCCCTGATGAACCTGAACATAGCTTTCTGTACCTTGGTGGCAATAGGCGGAGCTACAATATCGTCGATATATATGGGGCAGAAAGATATTGAACGTACCACTTATGTTCTGCATAACGTCATGATATTGCTTTTGGTAATCGGGGTTATTCTGAGTTGCGTGCTGTACGGCATACTCGACCCGGTTCTGCTGTTTTTCGGAGCAAGCCACGACACTCTGCCCTACGCAAGAGATTTTATGCGGATAATTCTTCTGGGAACGCCAGTAAGTTTTATTTTCATAGGGCTGAACAACATAATGAGGGCTACCGGATACCCGCGGAAAGCGATGTACTCGGCTCTTCTGACTGTGGGCGTAAACATAATCCTCGCTCCCATATTCATATTCTCTTTTAAATGGGGGATGAAAGGTGCGGCTACGGCTACGGTAATTTCCCAGTTGTGCGGCATGATATGGGTCGTTGCTCACTTCTGCCGGAAGGAGAGTTTCATAAGGTTTAGAAAAGGGTATTATGCTCTGCAAAGCAGAATAGTCAAAAGCATATTCGCCATAGGGCTTGCTCCGTTCTTGTTGAATGTGTGCGCATGTATTGTCGTAATATTTATCAACATGAGCCTCAGACATCACGGCGGCGACATGGCTATTGGGGCATACGGCATAATAAACCGCATGCTGCTGCTTGTTGTAATGATAATAGCCGGGTTGAATCAGGGAATGCAGCCTATCCTCGGATACAACTACGGAGCAAGAGAGTTTGCAAGAGTCAGAAAGACTTTGCACTACGGGATATTCGCCGGGACAATAATCACGACATTGGGATTTGTGGCTTTTGTCTTTTTCCCGCAGGTAATCGTATCGATATTCTCGAATGACCCGGAGTTGAACCGTATCGCTGTTCCGGGACTGAGAATCACGAGTCTGGTTTTCCCGCTCGTCGGCGCACAGATTGTAATTATCAACTTTTTCCAGTCTATCGGAAAATCGAAGATTTCCATACTTCTGTCTTTGTCGAGACAAATGCTGTTCCTCGTTCCCGGACTTATCATTCTACCCAAATTTTTCGGCACAGAAGGGGTTTGGATAAGCATGCCTATCTCGGACATGGCAGCATTCATAT
>JADIMW010000013.1 GCA_017694415.1 Candidatus Caccoplasma merdipullorum | reverse complement strand
GCAAATCAGTATTGCTTTAAATATGTCGATTATTCCGGTAACCGGGCATTCCTTAATGCAATGGATTCCGGCAATGAATTTGGCGTAACGATATATGCAGCCGGCGTACATCAGGCATCTGGCTGGTTCTTTTACGAAGCCAATCTGGATGAAGGAGGCGATGGCGGTGAAGGCGGTGATGGTGGCCAAGGCGGCGAAGGTCAATACAACGATTATATCGTGGAAAATCCTTTCGAAACGATGATTCGTCTCGGCCGAATGACAGAAAGCAACCCCATATACACAATGCCTTCAGGCAGTAGTGGATCAACATATATAACCTCAGCCATAACAACAGGCGACGGCGTTATGTATCCGTTGGGTTATGTATGCAGTTCCCAGCCGAGCAAGCATTTCATGGTAATATCAAAAACCACGACGCTCGTATCGCGAGGCGAAGCATTCGATCTCATACTTACCGAAAATTCCGTACCGACAACACAAACAGTAACAATATACACCGATTGGAATAGAGACGGAGAGTACGAACAAGTAACAGGCGAACCCACAATAGACTCTTCGGTAAGAAGCATAAAACAGACATTCCTTATTCCCGAAGATGCAGAATTAGGAAAAACCCGAGTACGTGTACGTCTCGAGTCATCCACTCCTTCATCGGCAGATGCATCAGTAAGCGGCGGTAGAGTTTACGATTTTGTAATATATGTTATGGAAAACGACGGAACCCGCACAGACGCATTTATCAGTGTAGCATCGAGCGACAGCAATCTCGGGTCCGCATTAATAGTAACAGCAGCAAATGAATCGGGTCGTTACGAAATCGGTTCCGAAGTAACAGTAAGAGCCGTGGCAAATGAAGACACCGGCAGTGCAGTAACATTCGAAGGCTGGTATCTAGGAGACGAGAAAGTAAGCGACGATGCCGAATATACATTTACAGTAACCGCAAGCGTATATCTGATAGCACGCTTCTCCACCCCGCAACCGGTATTGGAAGCCCCGACGGTAAGTACGGCTGACGCCCCGATATGGTATCAGATAATGAATGCACATACCGACGAGGATCGTCGCGACAGATGCATAGCATACGACGAAACCCTCACAAGTACATACGGTACGGAACTTAGAGCCGAAAAACCGGCAAATACGACAGACAAGTTCCTGTGGCGTTTGGAAGATGCAGGCAACGGATACGTATATATCATTAACCGTGGCAACGGCAAGAGAATATCATGCAGCAGTTCTGATGTAAATGCGCAGTTCGGCTTATCCGATACCGGCAACAAATTCAAAATCGAATCGAGTGGAAACACCAATGGCAGTTATACCATTATATACGAAGGTATGACAGGCAAATATATGAATGCGCAGGACGATCTCTGGGCAATAGTAATATACAATGCCGGAATAGGAACAGGTTCAGGTTGGTATTTTTACCGTGTAGAAGTGTCCGAACCTTCAGGTATTGAAGACGTAGCATCCGAAGCCGTAACAGTAAGAGGCACTTTGGATAACGGCAAAGTAACCCTGTTCGACGCACCCGAAGGAGGGAACGTAACAATAGTATCGCTCTCAGGTCAGATGCTCGGAACATTCCCTATAACCTCGGCATATGCAGAATATGAAATAAAATATCCTGAAAAATTCGTATTGGTATTAATCGAATCAGAAGAAAGCGGACGTACAGTCCTTAAACTATACGACAAATAAAAACCGAAACCCGTAAATAGATAACGATATGAATAAAAATAAATTTCTTTACTTATCCAGCGGATTATTATTTGCATCAATTGGCAATACTGTACAGGGTCAAGAAGCCGTAGCAACGACAGAACGTCCCAATGTCATATACCTGCTGTGCGATGATATGGGATACAGCGATATAGAAGCATACGGACAGCAGATGATATCCACTCCCAACCTAACCCGATTGGTAAACAACGGGATGAGTTTCACGCAGTTCTATGCAAGTACTGCCGTCAGTGCCCCGTCGCGAGCGTCGCTCATGACAGGACAGCACACGGGACACACCAAAATCAGAGGCAACAAGGAGATTCAGCCCGAAGGGCAGGAGCCGCTCGACCCCAATGTCGAGACCATAGGCAACCTCTTCCAGCAGAACGGATATGTAACAGGGTGTTTCGGTAAATGGGGGATGGGTTATCCCGGTTCGGGAGGCGAAGCCAACGATATGGGATTCGATGTGTTCTACGGCTACAACTGCCAGCGCAAGGCACACTCGTACTATCCCCAGTATTTGTGGAACAACAAGGAAAAAGTACAGTTGGGCGGAAACTCATACTCGCAGGATCTCATCCATCAGGAAGCGTTGAAGTTTATCCGCGACAATGCCGACAAAGCATTCTTCGGCTACTTCACATATACCATACCCCATGCCGAACTCACCCAGCCGCAGGACAGCATCGTGGCAATGTACGACGGAAAATTCTATGAACCTAATCCGTGGTATAATGACGGCGATTACGGAACGGCGCTTAATCCCCGTACACAGTTCGCTGCAATGATAACACGTCTCGATACCTACGTAGGGCAGATAATCGACGAACTCGAACGTTTGGGAATAGCCGACAAGACACTGTTCATCTTCACAAGCGACAACGGCCCTCACAATGAAGGCGGAGCCGATCCTACGTTCTTCAATACCGAAGAACGTCTTCGCGGATTGAAAAGAGCACTGTATGAAGGCGGAATGCGAGTACCGTTCATAGCCTACTGGCCCGGTACGATAGAAGCCGGAGCAATAAGCCATATACAGGCGGCAGGATGGGACATGATGCCGACATTCGTAGAGTTGCTCGGCGAAGATAGCAACTGGCGCGACGAAGCGATGGACGGACTATCCATACTCCCCACGCTCACCGGTAACGGAACCCAGCAAGAACACGAGTTCCTCTATTGGGAATTCCATGAAGAAAACGGACGTCAGGCAGTACGTGCAGGCGACTGGAAGCTGATTCGTCAGAACATAAAGAACGGCAATCCCACACACGAGCTCTACAACATAGCAGAGGATCCGCACGAGGATAACGATTTGGCAGCAACCTATCCCGACAAAGTAGAAGAGTTGAAAGCGATAATGGACAGAGAACACACACACTCCGACATGTTCAATTTCGGAAGATAAAAGAAATCTTGCAGTCAATATAGCAATATAATAATTGCAAAGATTCAAACCAAAGCGAACCCCGAAAACCGACAGGCTTTCGAGGTTCGCTTTGTTATACACACCACCTTCTCTTCATTGCCACTTGAAAATATATAATAAAAAAAGGCGTCCCGTTACCGAGCCGCCTTTTGCGGAAAGAGGGGGATTCGAACCCCCGGTACCCAATACGAGTACGACAGTTTAGCAAACTGTTGGTTTCAGCCACTCACCCATCTTTCCGGAAGCAGTTGCTATAACCCAAATGCGCTGCAAAGATAACAGCAATTTCCGAAAAACCAAAAGATAATCGACAAATATTCATCATACACACAAGCATAAAATTAAAAAAACGCGTCGCATCTATAACATAGATACTTAAACATTGCAATAGGGATAAATCTCGCTACTCTTTTTGCGATATTCCTTAGGCGAAATACCCGCATGACGTTTAAAAAACTTTCCGAAGAACGACTGATTTGGAAAATTAAGCAAGTCGCTGATTTGTTGAATACTGAGGTTGTTTGAACGCAGCAGAGCGCGAGCCTCCAGCATGACATAGTCGTTAATCCACTCGCCGGCCAACCTCTTGCTTACGCTAAAAACAACAGACGAAAGATATTTAGGCGTCAGACACAACCTGTCGGCATAGAACTTTATGCTCCGATCCACTTTATAATTCTCCTCGACAACCGACAAGAACTTTGTAAAAATCTCCTCCTGCCGGCTCAACCTTACACTGACATGCTCATCCTCCGCCTTATTTATTATGGGAATCATGGTAAAGTGCAGAATCGACAGATAAGCCTTCAAAATATCCAACCGGTACAGTTTACCTCTCTCCCTCAACACTCCGCCCATCGCGTTGTACAAACCCAGAACTTCCGTAGTCTCAGACTCGGTAAGCAAAAACGAAGGTCTGTTGCGTAATGTATTGAATATAGACATTATGCCTGTGGTACCGTAATTGGATAAAATAGTAAAACTTCTGTCGAAAGCAGCAAGAACACCTTTGAAATCGTGCGATATATATACAGGCTCAAAAATGTTTCTCGCCAATATTATGCACAAAGTTCCCGGTTTAATAATATAAGATCTGAAAGCAATCTTTATAACCGCCTCACCCTGTGTACACAAAATGGAAATATCCGTTTTCGTTTGAATCTGCATATGGTCGGGAGCCAGCGGAATACGCAGGTTGCAGTTCTCCTCCGAAATATTCTCCCATATCAGAATCTTGCCCTCAATAAACAGCGAGCCTTTCAACTTTATCAGTTCCGGCAAATCCAGCGAAAAAATGTTCCCATCCATATTGTTAAGAAGTTTCGGCGATAAAATTAGAACTAAAGCCTGTGATATCAAAAATAATTCGACCAATAGACCAATTTGCTGGTATAATCTATCTTGAATATATACACTATAAGTCTGAATTTTGCATCCGGTAAAGAGAAATATATCAAACAGTAAAAAAATAAAGAGATGAGAAATCTATTAATCGTTATGCTCCTTCTGTTCATAACGGCGTGTGGAGCAAAAAAAGGCGAACAAACCGTTCGCAGCGTACGGACAGTACATCCCCAAGCCACCCATGGCGAATCGGTAAAACGTCTGTCGGGAGTAGTAAAAGAAGCCCGCGAAATAAGCCTCGGATTCAAAACAGGAGGCGCGATAGAGCGAGTCTATGTAAAAGAAGGCGATTACGTATCGAAAGGCGACACGATAGCATGTCTCGAGCAGGACGATTACCGTCTCGGGTTAGATGCCGCGCAGATACAATACGAACAGATGAAATCCGAGTTCTCGCGAATCGAGAAACTCTACCGCGCAGGAAGCATCTCCGCCAACGAATACGAAAAGGCATCAGCCGGGTTGAAACAGCTGGAAGTACAATACAACGTAAACAAAAACAAATTCGACTATACAACCCTCGTTTCCCCCCTCGACGGATACATACAAACCGTCAATTACGAAAAGTCCGAGATGTTGCAAGCCGGTTCGCCGATAGTAACAATCCTCGACATGACCGCGGTAAAGATAGAAACCGACATTCCCGCATCGATATACATGAAGCGCGGCGAATTTACCGCATTTACCTGTTCCTCGCCGCTCGAGCCCGACAAAACATACCCTCTGAATCTCGTCAGCATCAACCGCAAGGCAAGCAGCACCCAACTCTACAAAATGGTGCTTGCCCCCGCAGGAACAACATTCGGAATCCTGACGGCAGGAATGAACGTTTCCGTCGAGATAACAATAGACAATACCGGCTCCGATAAAAAAACCGAGTATCTGTTGCCCGTAAATTCCGTTGCCGACTCGGCAGGGACACCCTATGTCTGGGTAGTATCCGCCGACACCACAGTCAAGCGCGTACCCGTAACAATATCCCGAGTCGATGCCTCCGGAAAGCTGATAATATCATCCGGGCTCGACGGAACCGAACAAGTAGTACGGGCAGGAGTAAATGCCCTTACCCCCGGTGAAAAAGTAAACATATTGCCCGAGGCAGACGAAACCAACGTAGGAGGACTATTCTGATGAAACGAGCCGTATTAACCGAATTCTTTATAAAGCGGCCGACGCTCTTCTGGTCGCTTATGGCAGCCCTCATAATAGCCGGGATACTGTCGTTCGTACGAATGCCGAAGCTCGAAGACCCGGCAATAGGCGTAAAGCAGGCAATGGTAGTAGTAGTCTATCCCGGAGCAACCGCACACGAAGTAGAGTTGCAGGTAGCACAAGTAATGGAAGACGAGCTGCGGACATTACCCGACGTAAAAAAAATCAGCAGCGAATGTACCCCCGGAACAGCCATGATAACGGTAGAGTTTCGCGAAACCGTTCTAATGACCCAGATAGAACAATACTTCGACCAGTTCCGCCGCAAGGTAAACGACGTATCATCCAAGCTGCCGCGCGAATGTTACACCCCGATAGTAATTGACGACATGATGGACGTTTACGGCATGTTCTACGCCCTCACGTCCGACGGATACAGCTATCCCGAGATGTACAAATACGCCAAGATGATACGGCGCGAGCTCTCCTCGGTAAAAGGAGTAAAGCGCATAAACATATACGGCAATCGCGAAGAAGTAATAAACATAACACTGACAAAAGAGACCGTAGCCCGCAACGGCATCCTCCCCACGCAGATAATGATGGCGTTGCAAGATGCCACAAAAACCGTCGATGCAGGCACGTACCTCGATGACGGGCAAAAAATATCGCTAAGGATAACCGACCGCGCCAAGGACGAGGACGACATACGCAATCTGATAATCAACACGCCCGACGGCAAACAGTTGCGCATAGGCGACGTGGCAGAAGTAGAACGAGCCTACAAAGAGCCGCAGCGCAATGCATTCTTTGTCGATGGCGAACCCGCACTGGCAATCTGTATATCTATGGAAAACGATGCCGTTGTACCGGACGTGGGAAAAGCCGTAGAAGCCAAACTCGCGTCTATCAGCGGCGACATACCCGTCGGGCTGCAAATGGAAAAGATATTCTTCCAACCCGACAAAGTCGATGAAGCCATAAGCTCCTTTATGATAAACCTCATAGAGTCGGTAATAATAGTAATAGTAGTACTGATATTTACAATGGGAATCCGCAGCGGGCTTATAATCGGAGCAGGGTTGATACTTACCATAGCAGGCTCTTTTCCGATACTGTTGATGTGCGGGACCACGCTGCAGCGCATATCGCTCGGAGCCTTCATAATAGCAATGGGAATGTTGGTCGATAACGCAATAGTGATAATCGACGGCATCCTCGTCGATAGAGAAAAGAAAAAAGGCCCCAAATATTACCTGTTCCGCATTTGCAAAGCCACGGCCGCTCCGTTGCTGGGAGCAACGCTGATAGCCGCCTCAGCCTTTCTCAACGTATTCCTGTCGCAGGACACGGCAGGCGAATACGCCCGCGATCTCTTTCTTGTACTATGCGTCAGTCTGCTTGTAAGCTGGATACTCGCCCTTACACAAGTACCCGTCTTTGCAAAAGACATGCTGCCGATACGGGTAAAAAATGCAGGAAACGCAATCCAGAACCAAAAAATGCAGCAGATAGTCCGCAAGATAATAAACAAGCTGATATATAACAAAAAAACGACAATGGCAGTAGCAGCAGTACTTCTTGTACTGTCATTCGTAGGATTGACCAAGGTAAAAAACCTCTTCTTCCCCGATTTCAGCTATCGGCAGTTCGTAATAGAATACTATGCCCCGCAACAGAGCGATCCCGACAAAGTACGCGACGACCTTCTCGAAATGAGCCGTATAGTAAAGCAGAACCCCAATGTAGAACGCGTAGCAGCATCCACCGGAAGCACACCGGCACGATACTGTTTAGTCCGTCCAATGAGCAACGGCGGCGACTGTTACGGAGAGTTGATGATTGACTGTCCCGATTATGAAACAATGTGCGAAGAACTGCCAAAAATCCGCGAGCAGTTGCGCGAACTCTATCCCGACGCATATATCCGCGCAAGAAAATACAACTTCTCCATATCCACATCTCATACCGTCGAGATAGCCTTCTCCGGTCCCGACCCGGCAGTCCTCCGCTCCCTCGCAGGTCAAGCCGAAGAGATAATGCGCCGGTGTCCGTACGTCGATAAATATTCCGTACAAAACAACTGGCGGCCGACAGGCAAGTCGTTCATCGCCGAATATATGGAACAAGAAGCCCGGCGGGTCGGAATAGGGCGCGGCAACGTAGGCAATGCGCTGCAAGCCGCAACCGACGGAATGATATGCGGAGTAATAAACGATCAGGACAGGCAGATACTGTTGAACATGCAGGTTCGCAATGCCGACGGGAGCCGCATAACCGACCTTAACGACATCCCCGTCTGGTCCGATATGAACATCTCGCTGGATGACGATATTATAGCATCCGCAGCAACAGGGCTCGTAACCCCCTCCGCCATACAGGACGACCTCTTCAAAAGCTCCCCGTTGAGCAATATATCCGAACGCATCGGGTTAGGGTGGGAAGAGCAGAAAATACTGCGGCAGGACGGCAGCCGCCGTATCGAGGCAGAATGCGACCCCGATTATACCCAGTGGGCGGCTACGCCGGCAAAAGTAAAAGAGTCCATAAAAGACGACATAGAAGCAATAGAACTCCCCGACGGATATACAATGGAGTGGGCGGGCGAATTCGCCGTGCAGGACGATGCCATGGAAGGATTGATGAAATACACCCCCATAACCATATTCATAATCCTTGCCATACTGTTGCTGTTGTTCAACAACTGGCGTAAAGTAATACTGATACTTATCTGTTTCCCGTTCGTATTCTGCGGAATAACCCCCGCACTGCTGATATGCCGGCAGCCCCTTACATTCATGGCGATAGTCGGGATAATGGGGCTAATCGGGATGATGGTAAAAAACGCCGTTGTTCTTGTCGATGAAATAGGACGCCTCACCGACGAAGAACACCAGAACCCGAACGATGCGGTAGTAAACGCAACCGTCTCGCGAACCCGTCCCGTGATAATGGCATCGGTAACCACTATATTCGGGATGTTGCCGCTGATAACCGACCCCATGTACGCATCAATGTCGGTAACCATAATGAGCGGACTTGCAATGGGAACAGTCATAACACTGGCTCTCCTCCCGCTATTATACACGGTATTGTTTAAAATAACCCCGCCCAAAAAGCAAACGGCAGAGGCAAAAGCCGACAAATAACAAAAAAGAACCATGAAAACAAAAACAATAATCATTATAATAGCCATGGCGTGCATCGCCCCCACAATAAAGAGCGAAACAGCCATAACCCTCGCCGAATGTCGCCGAATGGCAATAAACAACAACGAGGACATAGCACAGGCCGACAACAAATATCGGCAGGCCGAGCTGGATAAAGACATAGCATTCGCATCCTACTTCCCGTCGATAAGCGGGTCCTTAACAGCGTTGTACGCCAAAGACCTCGATATGATGGGGACTACCCTCCGGATGCGCGGGATGTATATGGCGGGACTGACCCTTATGCAGCCCCTGTATGCAGGAGGCAAGATAATGGCAGCCAACAAGATGGCCAAGATAGGAGTAGAATCGCTCTCCGAATCCCGTCGCATGACCGTAGCCGAAGTAATCACCCAGGCCGACAATGCCTATTGGAGCTATATAGCAGTAGGAGAAAAAGTAAAACTCCTCGAAGCCTATTCCACACAACTCGACGAACTTGCCCGACAGATAAAGACCAGCGTCGAGGCGGAGATGGCCACAAACAACGACGCCCTGCGCGTAGAAGCAAAACAGAGCCAGATACAATACCAGTTGCAAAAAGCCAACAACGGAAAAGAACTCTGCCGCATGGCGTTATGCAACATAATGGGATTGCCGCTCGACAGCATAATAATACCGGCCGACACAAACATACTGGTATCGCCGCCCGTTGCAATGGCAGCAACAATCGAAGACCGACCCGAATACAAACTGTTGAAAAATCAAGTAGAGTTGCAGGAACAGCAGGTAAAATCAGCCCGTTCCGAGATTCTCCCCGTATTGGGGCTCTCCGCCATATATTCATACTACGGCAACATAAAACTGGCCGGCACGTCGCAGGGATACAGTTACACGCAAGAGTTCAAGGACGACTTCCCGTTGGCCGTGGCATCGCTCAGCATTCCCATACTCAACTGGGGCAAAGGAATAAAAGGGATAAAAAAAGCCAAACTCGAACTGGACAACAAACGGCTGGAACTAAGCAAGAACGAACGCCTTATGAATATAGAGTTGAAACAAGCCGAACAAAACATAAGCGACGGGTACAATATGATAAAAAGTTCGACAATAGCCGTAGCACAAGCCTCCGAAAATCTCCGCAACATGCAGCTCAATTACGAAGTGGGGATGTGTACGCTGACCGATTTGCTCGATGCGCAGGCGCAGTGGCAGGAAGCCCGCAGTTGTCAGATAGAAGCCGAGACGCAGTACAAGATATACGAAACCGAATATTTGAGAGTAACAGGACGTCTGTCGAACGAATAAGGCAATACGGGAATCCGCTATAAGGATACCCCCTCCGGACTAAAGCAAACACACGCAAAACGGCGCAAATAACAATTTGCCGGCATCAGCCGTAAAACACGAAAAAGCCATATCGAACCCGATTCCCGAGTAAGATATGGCTTTTATAATATCAGAAGCAGGAGGCCGTCAGATTCGAGGACAAACCTTTTGTATCCTGTCGCAAATACCGTTTCACCCCTCCAAGATAACAATGTCGGACAACCCCGTACGGAAAACCATATATGCACAACAGGCATACACCTTCCCGTCCGGCACTAACATCAATACGATCTTGCAAACAAGACTCTTCTTGCCGAAGGCTTTCCGGTAACCATGCAGACACCCGGAGTGGTGTCGAACCCGTCGGGGATACAACGGATTGTAGCTTTCGTCTCCTCCTTAATCCTCGCTTCAGTTTCGGGCGTCCCGTCCCAGTGAGCCAGAATAAAGCCGCCCTCCTCAATCATCTCCTTAAACTGGTCATAACTGTCGGCGCAACGGATATTTGCATCGCGGAACTTGCGAGCCTTCTCGAAAATGTTCTTTTGTATCGTCTCCAGCAGTTCTGCAACATAATCCGTAATACCGTCGCAACTTACAGTCTCCTTTTCCAAAGTATCGCGGCGCATAACCTCAACAGTGTTGTTCTCCATGTCGCGACCGCCTATAACAAGTCTTACAGGAACACCTTTCAGTTCGTAATCCGCAAACTTGAACCCGGGACGTTTATTGTCGGCATTGTCATATTTAACCGATATGCCGCGTTTCCTCAGTTCGGCAGTAATAGAATCCGCCTTTTCGCTGATAGCCGCAAGCTGTTCCTGATTCTTGTATATAGGTATTATCACAACCTGAATAGGAGCAAGGTGCGGAGGAAGGACAAGACCGTTATCGTCCGAGTGGGACATGATGAGCGCACCCATAAGTCTTGTAGAAACCCCCCACGAAGTAGCCCAAACATAAGAGAGCTTGTTGTCCTTATCGAGGAACTGAACGTCGAATGCCTTTGCAAAATTCTGACCGAGGAAGTGCGACGTACCCGATTGCAGAGCCTTCCCGTCCTGCATAAGAGCCTCGATAGTATAAGTATCGATAGCCCCGGCAAATCTTTCCGTTTCCGATTTAACCCCTTTGATAACAGGCATGGCCATATAATTCTCGGCAAAGTCGGCATACACGTTCAACATCCTTACAGCCTCCTGTTCAGCCTCCTCCCGAGTAGCATGAGCCGTGTGTCCCTCCTGCCATAAAAATTCCGCAGTACGCAGGAACAGACGCGTACGCATCTCCCAGCGCAGCACGTTAGCCCACTGGTTGCAGAGAATAGGAAGATCTCTGTACGACTGTATCCAGTTTTTATAAGTACTCCATATTATGGTCTCCGAAGTAGGACGGATAATAAGTTCCTCTTCAAGTTTAGCAGCAGGATCCACAACAACGCCCGATCCGTCTTCGGCATTCTTCAACCTGTAATGCGTAACCACGGCGCACTCTTTGGCGAATCCCTCGACATGCTCCGCCTCGCGGCTCAAAAACGATTTAGGTATAAGCAGCGGGAAATAAGCATTAACGTGTCCCGTAGCCTTAAACATGTCGTCCAGCTGACGCTGCATCTTTTCCCATATCGCATAACCGTAAGGCTTGATAACCATACATCCCCTTACGGCCGACTGTTCGGCCAAATCAGCCTTAACAACCAGTTCGTTATACCATTGCGAATAATTTTCGCTCCGTTTAGTCAAGTTTTTCAATTCCGCCATAATACAAGCACTTTATTTTAAGCAGCACAAAAGTACAATAAACAATCAAAAAGTGCAATAAACCGAACTTTGCACAAGAAAAAAAGATTAGAACAGATATTTGCAGCGGCAAAGCATGAGGCACGAAGAGAAACGAAGAACAAGAATAATAAAACAGAGAAGAAAAAGTAAAAAAGAATAGAGACACAGTAAAAAATACCGGTGTATGCCCCCTGCAAACTGAGCGGCTGCGCAGTTAAGAGATGCACAAATCAACCCTGTGCTGCATAATTCGGCGGATGAGCCGAAAAACCCGTATATAAAAGCCGACATATAAAAAGGCAAGAAGCCGCCCGGTTTTTTCAGGTAAAGCCCCTTGCCATTTAAAAGAAAATATTGTGCATCGGCAGACTATGCGGCGATATGCACGGAAGAAACAGCCGTTACAAAAACTTCTGTTCAGCACTCGTTATCACAACCGCAATACCGTTTGCCAGCACAAACGGAGAGATTGCCATTATCAATCAACAACATACAGCACAAAATCGTAACACTTCCCGTCCCTTACAGGTGTGTCCGCTCCGTCGGCCGATAAATCAGAAGTATATCTCACCCTTACCCTGATTTTTCCCTGTCGGGAATCTTTAGGGACTTTTATGCCAACCGACATTGAATCTTTCGCTTTCTTCGACGAACACAGAACCTTTTCAAAATTTCCGTCCATATCCAAATCGGCATAGGCAAAAGCCGAGATACCGTCAATATCCCCCGAAAGAGAGATGTTCAGAGTAACTTTATCGCCGGGTTTTACAGCAGGCGACTCTTTCGATACGACAATATATGCACGGTCGGGCATCGAAGCGGCCGAATAGATGACTTTCGAGTCCGTCTTGCCGCATTTTACCGAAACATCCGAGATATAAACTCGGGCATTTCCCGACGGAGCAGGCATTTTGTAAATGCCGTTCCTTTACGAAACAGTGTTCAGCCTTATCATTCTGTCCCATTCGTTACCGTCGTTCTGAGCCTTTACGGAGAAGGGAACCGAAAATACGGCAGTTAGCAGAACAGCCCCTATATTACGTAAAATAAGATGTTTCAATACAGAAAGATTCATGTCTGGCATACAGTAAGTAATAATAAAGGAGAGGGAAATACAATCCCTCTCCCTTCCAACTTTTTATCTATTCTAAAACGAAAGTTATAACCTTGCTCCCCACAAACTCGTCATGAGTAAGAATACGTCCGTTTTTACGTTTCCCGTCCAATTCGATATACTTTAGGGTCGAAGCATCCTCCGATTTCCTTTCAGTAACAAGCGTTACAGTTTCATTCGGCCAGAAGCGTTTGTCGAGACTCAAAACAACCTTGTCGAACGTAGGAGCTACCAGTGTGTACGAAGCCTTTCCCGGGCAGTCGGGGTAAAACCCTAACATGTTGAATATCGCCCATGCCGACATCGTTCCTGTATCATCGTTGCCCGGAATACCGTCGGGTTCGTTCCTGAAATACTCGGCCAACAAGCGTTTCACCTCTTTGTCCGTACGCCACTCCTCGCCCTTGAAGTTGGAGAATATATATGCGTATGAAATATCCGGTTCGTTGGCCGGGTCGTACAGTCCCTCGTCGAAAACCATCTGCAATTTGTCGATAAACGGCTTTTTGCCCCCCATAAGTTTGCACAGACCCTTTACATCGTGCGGTACATAGAATGTATAGTTCCATGACGACCCTTCGTGGAATCCCGGACACGGCTCGAAATTTTCCCCCTGTCTCGGGTCGAAAGGCGAGTAGAAACTTCCGTCCGGGAGAATCGGCCGCAGCGTACCGAACTCCTTACAATAATAATGCTTATACCCAAGCGACCTCTTGTAGAAGAGTTCCGCATCATCCTTTTTGCCGAGCGATTCAGCCAGTTGCGACAAAGCAAAGTCGGCGATATAGTATTCCAGCGCATGCGATACCGAATTGTCGTATTGTTCCCTCAGCGGCACATACCCCCTGCTCATATAATCGTCGTTGTCGGGGCGCATAAGGTTGTCCTTTCCCGGAGACGTCGCCGATTTAATCATCGCTTCGTATGCCGTTTCAATATCAAAGTCGCGCAGCCCCCTCAGCCATGTGTCGGTAATAACCGGAATCGACGGGTCGCCTTCCATTGTCAGCGTCTCACGGCCGTAAAGCTCCCATTTAGGCATCCAGCCGTGCTCCCTGTACATGTCAATCATGCTCCGCACCATATCGAGCTGCTTGTCAGGATAGAGCAGGGTAAGAAGCTGATGTACGTTGCGGTAAGTATCCCACAGCGAAAATACGGTATATCTGTTACCGTCGGTTTTCAGAATATCGCTGCTCTCCATTGCCGGATACTCACCGTTTACATCCTGAAGAATATTGGGGTGAATCAATGCGTGATAAAGAGCCGAATAAAAAACAGTCTTGTTATCATCCGTACCCCCCTCTACCGAAACCTTCGACAAAGCAGCGTTCCAGGCATTGTAAGCATTGCTCCTCACTTTCTCGAAATCGAAACCCGGCTGTTCCGCATCGAGGTTTGCGCGGGCATTCTCAATACTCACGAACGAAACCCCTATCTGCGCCTCTATGCTCTCTCCCTCTTCGGTAAAGAACGTGTACCATACGCCCACGTCGTCGCCCGACATCTCTTTCGAATATTTCGTATAGAGCTTGTAATTCCCGTGGTCGGGGTCCCATTCAGCCTCTACGCCGTACATCGGACGCTGTTTCTTCCAGTACCCCTGCTGGTCAGGAGTCTTGTTTATTCGCATTACGAAGTATATCGGAAATACCGCCTGCGGATTGTAGCAGAAAGTACCCAAAAGTTTTACCCCCTCAATCTCCGTATCGCTCACCTTCCTCACGGTGGCACCGCTTTCATTTGTAAGACCCTCGCCGAGGTTCAACAAAATATGGCTCTCGCCTTTGGGAAATGTAAAGCGCGCTATGCCCGTTCTGGTCGTCGCAGATACTTCGGTTTTGATATTATATTTCGTAAGGCGGTTGGTATAGTATCCCGGAGTCGCGCTCTCGCTGTCGTATTCGCTGCCATATTCCTTGTAATCGACGTTAAGAGTACCCGACGTAGGCATCAACAGCAGGCTGCCGAGTTCGGGGCATCCCACACCGCTTAAGTTTACATGCGAAAATCCGGTAAAAAACTTGTTGTAATATTCGTATGGGGTTGACCACCATCTGGCGTCCTTGTCGTATATGTTTTTGTCCGAACCCATTACGTTGAAAGGTACGACCGACATGAGTCCGTTAGGTACTGTAGCACCGGGATTTGTCGTTCCGAAGTTCGTGGTGCCGATAAACAGGTTCACATAGTCAGCCGGGTTCTTTGCCGAAACGCCGGCTACGGTTGCCGCGAAAAGTGCGGCAACCGTCAAAAGGCGGAATCTCTTCATATGAAAGTCTTTATTAAATAAATCAGAGGTAGCTGTTTTCCTTTACAAACTCTACAATCTCCCTTATATAGCCGAATGCCAGACCAACTACCGTATCGGCAGCACCATAATAAACGGCAACCCTCTCGCCGTCCTGCAAAGCAGCGCACGGGAATACTACGTTGGGCACATCACCCTGAAGTTCATAAGGAGCAGCAGGAGCAAGCAGATAATCGCGAGTGCGGTACAGAACCTTCGACGGGTCGTCCTTGTCGAGTATGGCCGCGCCCATGGAGTAGCGGAATCCGTTGCAGGTCGTTATCACGCCGTGATAGAACATAAGCCACCCCTCATCGATAAGGAACGGAATAGGTCCGGCACCGATTTTCGTACACTGCCATGCGCTTTCGGGGAACGGAGTGGGAGAGAGAACGTGGCGATGTTCCCCCCAAAACTTCATATCCGGGCTGTAACTTACGTAAATATCGCCAAAAGGAGTATGGCCGCTGTCGCTCGGGCGGCTCAGCAATGCATACTTTCCGTTAATCTTTTGCGGGAACAGCACGCCGTTGCGGTTGAACGGAAGAAGCGCATTCTCGCACTGGAAAAATTCCTTAAAATCGAAAGTATAACCTACTCCTATGGTCGGGCCGTAATAACCGTTGCACCATGTAATCCAGTAGCGGTCCTCAATCCATGTAACACGCGGGTCGTATTTGTATTCCGAATCTATCATCTCCGTATTGCCCGGTTTGAACTTGATAGGCTCGTGTTCAATCTCCCAGTTTATGCCGTCTTTGCTGAAACCGGCAAATATATTCATCTGAACAGCTTTATTGTCGCAGCGGAACACGCCGGCAAAGCCGTCGCCGAAAGGCACGACGGCACTGTTGAAAATACTGTTCGATGAAGGAATATGGTATCTGCCAATCACCGGATTCTTAGAATATCTCCACATTACGTCTTTGCAGTCCGAAGGACGCTCTTCCCAAGGCATTTGAATCTTGCTCATAGTCAATAATATTAATAAATATAGTTGCGATTAATCTTTATTCTTTGTTATCTTTCGCTTTACTCGTATTCTCTTTTTACGAGTAATATTGTCCGTAACTTGTTTTTGTCCCATTATTATTTTAGAGGGAGCACTGTTGTCGCTCTCTCTATCGGGCTTCACATTGTCATCAGTCTCTTTTTTGTCGGGGTGCGTAAACGGAACGAGCCAAGCCAGGACGAAAGCCGGAATAGCCATAACCAGCGCAATTATAAAGAAGCTCTCGTAACCTACATGCTCGTAAATATATCCGCTTATCATGCCCGGTATCATATATCCGAGGTTCATTATACCCGAAGCAAAAGCATAGTGAGCCATGGAATGTTTTCCCGGAGCAACCTGTTGCATCATAAAGAGCGTAAGACCTACAAACCCGAACCCGTAGCAAAAATACTCCAATACAAGTCCGCTACCTATAAGAACGGTATTTGCCGGCAGGTAGTGAGCCAGCAGATAATATATTGCAAAAGGAATATTGAAAATGCAAACCAACGTGAACAATACCCTTTTCAGGCCGAAATGAGCGATGAAGTACCCGCCGAGAATCGAGCCGACTATAAACGCCAGAGTACCGAGAGTGCCGTAAATCAAGCCGATGGTTTCGTTCGACAGACCAAGACCGCCGACATCAGCCGATGCTTTGAGGAAGAGCGGGACCATTTTCACCGCAAACCCCTCCGTCAGACGGTAGCAGATAATAAAGAGGATATAAATCCAGATATATTTTTTCTTGAAAAAATCGACGAATACCTGCCATAGCGAGTGCATCGCATTTGTGAAATCGCTCGGAGCCTCTTCGGTTTTCGACCCGGTAGGAAGCACCGTATAGTGATATATCGAGAGACATACGAGAAGAACCCCTATTATGCCCATTATCACCATCCACGCAAAAACAGGCGCTTTTTCAGGATTGGTTTGTTCAAAATGCTTTATAAGGATACCCGCCAGCCAAACCATACCTCCGTTGGCAAGCACTTTGGCAAGATTGTAAAAAGCCCCCTGCCAGCCGATGTAGCGAGCCTGCGTCTGTTTGTCGAGAGCCGTAAGATAGATACCGTCGGTGGCAATATCGTGAGTAGCGCCGCTAAAAGCAATGACAGCCATCATAGCTATCGAAAAAGCAAAGAAGTCGGGGACAGGCAGCAAGAACGCAATCAGTCCGAAACAGATACCCGACAGCATCTGGGTAATTACAACAAACCCTTTCTTCGTACCGTAAAGTTCCAGCAACGGACTCCATATAGGTTTAAGCGAGTAGGGGAGAATAAGCAGCGAAGTCCAGAACGTTATTTTGGCTTCGCTTACGCCGAGGTCGGCGAACATGATAACCGATACAAGCGACAGCGCAACAAACGGAAGCCCCATTGCAAAATATACCGACGGAACCCATGCTATCGGGTTTAAGTTCTTTGAAGTTTTGAAATTAAGCATTTCAGTATAACAGTTAATTTATTCCGTTCAGGAGGTAGCATTCAGGCGATGCACAGTCGCGCGACACTTTCCGTCAGCTCCTCCTCCGTATTTACGCTTAGTACCGGACTACACATCAGACTACATAACCGCAGCCCTGCAGTAATCCGGTACAAAACGTCGATTTAAAAAGACTATTTTATTATAATTTCGTCAATGAACATATATGCTCCGTCGAGCGGTTGCTGATGCGCGAAATAGCGGATATATCTTGCTTTCTCCTTTCCGCTGAAGCCGAAGTTCTTTATCAGAGTTCCTTCGCTGTCGCGCGGCACATCAGTATCGATATGCTTTATGTTGCGGAACTCCTTACCGTCGTCCGACACCGAAATATCCACATAAACCGGGAACCATATCCACGGGCCGGGCTGTTGCATGAAGTTGGCCTCAATCTCGCTAAACTCTGTAACCTCGCCCATGTCGATAACAATATCTATATCGCCTGTTCTGAATCCCTGCCAGCGTCCGTCGGCATACGATGCGCCCCCGCGATAACCGTCGGTCATCGACGCCTCGGCAGCAGCCGTATAATGTTCGCAGAAAGGAAGGTTGTATGTAGCTTTCTTTCCGATACCCTTGTGGTAGTAAGTCTTGAAAATTTGAGGTTGTGTAACACGCTCTCCGTTTACAAACGCAGCCGTTTTAAGAGTTATCGAATCCTTTACCGTTATAGGCTCCTTGTAGAGAAGAGACGAAATCTCCGGATCAGTACCGTCGGTCGTATAACGTATTTCCGAAGGTATCCTGTCGCAGCTCAAACTTATGACAATTTCCTTCTTGTCCACGTTTACGCTGTCCTTTATGTTAACGCCATTGGCAATACGGTGGGCGTTAATCCCCTTTTCATCGAGAATCAGCAGGTGTCTGTTTGCAGCCTTGAGGAATCTGTCCCACGATTTGTTTTCCGGCATGCTCCAGCCCACTTCAGCCAATGCGAGGATTCTCGGGTAAATCATGTATTCAACCTGCTCCTCGGTAGGCATGTATTCCGTCCACAAGTTGGCCTGGACACCCCTTATATGGTAACTCGTTTCAGTATCCAAAGAATCTGGAACAGGGTTGAACGAATACACCTTGCTCAAAGGCAGGTATCCGCCGATAGCCTCCGGTTCGGTAATAGGATTATCCTGATAATAATCGAAATAACAATATCCGCCCGGGGTCATTATCGCGTCGTGCCCCATTTCCGCAGCCTTTATGCCGTGCTCCTCATTTCTCCACGACATTACCGTAGCGTACGGCGACAAACCACCCTGCATAATTTCGTCCCAGCCAATAAGTTTCCTCCCTTTCGAACTGAGGAACTGTTCAATCCTTCTGATAAGGTAACTCTGCAACTCGTCAACATTCTTCAACCCCTCGCTGCGCATTTTAGCCTGACACTTCGGGCATGTTTTCCAACTTCCCTTGTCTGCCTCGTCTCCTCCGATATGTATATATTCCGACGGGAAGAGTTCAATAACCTCCGATAATACGTTCTCAAGAAACTCAAAAGTCTTTTCGTTTCCCGGGCAGAGATCAACGTTTACATAAGGTCTGCCCGAACACGACAATTCCGGATATACGGCCAACACCTCCTCGCTGTGCCCCGGCATCTCTATTTCAGGGATTATGGTTATGCCGCGCTTCTGAGCATAAGCCACCACATCCTTAATCTCTTCCTGCGTGTAATATCCGCCGTTAGCCCCCTCATCACTCTGTTTGCAATAGCGTCTGCCGCCGAACCAGAACTCTTTCCAGTTTTTATACGGACGCCACGCAGCCTCCTCGGTCAGTTCGGGATATTTCTTTATCTCAATTCTCCATCCCGCACCGTCGGTAAGATGCCAGTGAAAGCGGTTCATCTTGTAGAATGCCAAAACATCCAGTTGTTTCTTTATGAACTCGGCATCGAAGAAGTGTCTCGAAACGTCGAGGTGCATACCTCTGTATCCGAAACGCGGGATATCGTTTATATCCATACAAGCTATACCTTTCCCGTCGCCGAGGTATTTAAGTTGTGCTACGGTTTCAACGGCATAGAGCAATCCTGCCGGTTGTCTGGCAGCTATTTCAATGCTGTTTCTCGATATGTTGAGTGAGTAGCTCCCCTCGGTGGTATTGGCAAAAGCCTCCAGAGTGATATTTATATCCCCCTTTACGCCTTCATCTTCGATGATTTCTGCATCGGGATATATACCTTCAATTATTTCGCAGAGGTTCTCCTTGTCCTCCGGCATTACCCCGTTAAAACTTATTTTAGGAGAATCGTTGTTGAAAAAGCCCGATTTGACATTAACCTCGGAAGGTTGCGGAATTATCATATCGGCAATCACCCTGTTCTTTTTCGACGAACAGGCAGATATAAGCAGGCATAACACGCCCAATGCAAAAATACGTCTCATTATATATAGGTTATTTGTTTATAATAGCGTTATTTTATTGAAATTTCGTCAGCGAACAAGAACAGCGGTTTCCCTCTGCCGTCGTGCCATTGCGGGCCTTTCTTGACGCAGGCGGCGGTTATTTTTACAAACCTTGCCGTAAGCGGAGCAAATTCCGCCGTCAAGACCTGTCTCTCCTGTTTGTATCCGTCATACCCTGCCGGGACGGGCAGTTTCTGGTCGGACACGGTAGAGTAAACCTTACCGTCGGCCGACACCTGAACCTTAAAACTCTCGGCGGGGAAAATCCAGTTTGCCAAATCGCACAGCACGCCTACCGACACCTGCGATATTTCCGTATCTTTACCGAGGTCGATAGTCGCAACAAGGTCGTTTCCCTCGAATCCGATATATCTGCCGGTGTTGAACGAACTGTCGCCGTAAAGTCCATCCACAAGCATTTTCTCGCCGTCGTATTTATATTTTACACACGCAGGCTGGTCCAATGAAATTTTTTTTGCCGTTGCCTTATTGAATAAAAATTCGCACTCCGTAATATTCGATTCGACGCTGTCTCGTACAACCAAAGCCTTTACAGTCGAAGTCTTTTTAAGTTTTATCGGAGTCGAGTAAGTCTTGCTCGACATGTCGGGCGTGCTGCCGTCGAGGGTGTAATATATCGGAGCTTTTCCCTGCGTCTTGAGGGTTACGTCGATTGTACCGTCCGAGTCGTTCACTTCAAAAGAGAGGTTTACATCGAGCAAGTGTTTTGCATAATTCAGCCCTTTCATGTTGTAAACCTGAATGTTTTTATCCAGCCTGTCGAGGAAACTGTCCCAATTCTTGTTTTGCGGTTGAGTCCAAGCAATTTCGCTAAGGGCATCCAATCTTGGCAGGGTCATATATATAAGTTGCTTGAAATCTGGTATGTATTCTGTCCACAAGTTGGCCTGAACACCTAAAATCCTTTCGCCCTCCTCCGGAGTAAGCGAATCCGGAACAGGATTATAATTATATACAAGATCAACAGGAATAAAGCCGCCTATGGCAATCGGTTCGTTTTCCCTGTCGAGCGACTGGTAATAGTCAAAATATAGGAATGTCTGCGGGGTCATTATAACATCGTGTCCCTTCTTGGCAGCTTCTATGCCGCCGGCTTCGCCTCTCCACGACATTACCGTCGCGCTTTTCGACAGGTCTCCTTCGAGAATCTCATCCCAGCCTATGAGCTTGCGTCCGTGCTCCTTCAGGAATTTTTCCACGCGGTTGTTGAAATACGACTGCAAATATGTTTCGGCCGAATGCAGCGAGTCCCCCTTTATCCCTTCCTCTTTTATCCTCGCCTGACATTTCGGGCATTTCTCCCATCTCGTTTTCGGGCACTCATCCCCTCCTATGTGGATATATTCCGACGGGAAGAGCTCCATTATTTCGGTCAGCACATTCTCCACGAACTCGAAAGTCTCCTCTTTACCTACGCACAAGACGTCTTCACTTATGCCCCATGTAGTCCTCACTTCACATTGCTTGCCCGTACAGCCGAGTTGTGGATACGAGGCAACAGCAGCTACCATGTGTCCCGGCATATCTATTTCCGGAACGACTGTTATTTGTCTTTCGGCAGCGTACTTTACCACTTCTCGTATTTCATCCTGAGTATAGAACCCGCCGTAAAGTGTGCCGTCAAATTCATTGTTGTCGGGGTGTCCAACAACCGTCTCGTTTCTCCATGCCCCCGTTTCGGTCAGTTCGGGATATTTCTTTATTTCTATTCTCCATCCCTGATCGTCTGTAAGATGCCAGTGGAAACGGTTCAGCTTGTGCATGGCAAGCAGGTCGATGAAACTCTTTACCTCATCTACCGAAAACATGTGTCTTGCAATATCGAGATGCATCCCGCGATAGCCGAAGCGCGGAGCGTCGTTTATATATGCGCAGTTGGCTTTCCATTCAATCCCGTCGGCCGCAGAGTCGCCGTATATTTGAGCCGGCAACAGTTGCTTCAAGGTCTGTATGGCGTAAAAAAATCCGGGAGCATCCGCAGCCGCTATATCAATCCTCTTCTGCTCAATATCCAGTTGATATGCTTCGCCCGCCATGTCGGCATTCGTTTTGAAAAATATAGTGTTTTTGCCGCCGTCGCCCTCTTCTACGGTAATGTCGAACCCGGTAACCTTCGAAAGGTCGGATGCAAAACCGGCCACAACACATTTTGTCGCGCTGTCCAGACTGCCGTCGAAAGCAATAATCGTGTTTTTATCTATTGTGAATTCCCCGCTTTTAGGCTCTATCTGGTTAGGCATCGGGACTATTGAATATTCACTTTTTGAATGGACTTTCGAGCATGATGCGATTAGAATAGCTAAAAGAGCTATGCAACTTAAAGTTAGATGCTTCTTCATGGTTTGTATTAGTTGTGCTAAATATGATGATTTCTAATTTTGTTAGTTATCCTCTGAAAAATTTTCGTAAAAATAACAATTTATGCCGAGATTACCTAACCGTGCGCAATTAAAATATGTGAAAGCTGGCAGTCTCGACACGCATTGTTACAGTTTGTTAACCCGGTTTTGTCATGCTTGCAATAATTTTCGTATTTATGAAATTTATTTTTAACTTTGCCAAATCCGTGTTTTATTTTATGTAACAATTATAAAAATAAGGCGACTCCTTTATTTCAGGCATTTTTATGATTGCGACAGTTTTGTGAAAGATTTGATATAAAAAAGAATCATTGTAAAATAGACATGGTGTTTTATCTTTGTAACTGTTGGAAGAAGAAAAAAGTATTAATGCGTAATATAACAATAAATCGATAGATATGGAAAAGTCAGGACACGAATTTAAAAAGAATATTATAAAAATTTCAATAGCCGCATTTTGTGCAGTGCTGTGGAGTTTGCATCCGTTCGAACTCGCTGCGGCCGCCAACGACTGGGAAAATCCGGCGGTTTTCGCAATAAACAAGGAAGCAGGACATGCCACGTACATCCCGTACGAAGACACCGCCTCGCTTTATGCAGACAAAGAACGGTTCGAGTGTCCGTGGGTGGACACGCAATCGTCGCTCTATATGTCGCTTAACGGAAAATGGAATTTCAAGCTCGTCGATACACCGGCAGAAAGACCTCTCGACTTTATGACCAAAGGTTACGACTTTTCGTCGTGGGACACGATACCCGTACCGTCCAACTGGGAGATGCAGGGATACGATACGCCCATATACTGCAATGTAGAATATCCGCACGACAATACCCCTCCGTATATCAAACGGCGTCCGGGATATGACGGATACGCCGAAAATCCCGTAGGTTCGTATCACCGTACCGTAAACGTCCCCGCCGATTGGAACGGTAAAAATATTTTCATACACTTCGGCGGAATATATTCCGCGGCATACGTTTGGGTAAACGGCGTACAGGTAGGCTATACTCAAGGTTCCAATAACGACCATGAGTTCGATATAACCGCATATGTAAAGCCCGGGACGGAGAACAGCATCGACGTACAGGTTTTCCGTTGGAGCGACGGCAGCTATCTGGAGTGTCAGGACATGTTCCGCATGAGCGGCATATACCGCGACGTATATCTCTTTGCCGTACCGCAGACATTCATACGCGACCACTACATAACATCAAAACTGAACGCGCCCGAATACACCAGCGGAGAGATAAGCATCGACGCATGGATAAACAACCGCGGGAAAGAGCCGTCTGTATCAGTAGCAGAAGTATTTGTAACCGACAATAACGGAACACCAATATGCACGTTCGAGCCCCGGAGCGTTGAAGTTGCACCCGGAGCAGAGCAAAAAATAACATTCAGCGCACAAGTACAAGACATAATGCTGTGGACGGCCGAACACCCGAACCTGTATAACGTAGTATTCAGGCTTGCCACACCCGAAGGCCAACCGCAGGAAGCATTCGTTACCAAATACGGATTCCGCGACATTAAACTGAGCGGAGGAAAATTTTATCTGAATGGAAGACCCGTAATATTCAAAGGAGTAAACCGGCACGACACACACCCGCTTTTAGGGCGCGCGGTCGATGTAAAATCCATGTTGAAAGATGTGCTGATGATGAAACGCAGCAATGTAAACACCATACGAACAAGCCACTATCCCAATCAGGACAAGATGTACGCCATGTTCGACTATTACGGCCTGTTCGTAGTATGCGAAGCCGACCTCGAATGTCATGCAAACCAGACACTGAGTTCAAACCCCGAATGGCGCGAAGCCTTTGTCGATAGAGGCGAACGTATGGTATTGCGCGATCGCAACCACCCCTCAATAATGATGTGGTCAATGGGCAATGAAAGCGGCGGAGGTGAGAACTTCGAGGCAGAACTCGCAGCGATACGAGCCCTCGACCCACGTCCCGTACATTACGAACAAGGGTGGCAATATTCCGATTTCACATCCAACATGTACCCGTCGCTCGACGAACTGTCGAAACTCGACACTACAACCAACGAAACAGCATTCTTCCCGGCCAAGGTAAATGCCGACGGAACAGAACAGCCTAAAGAATACAAGCCGCATTTCGTATGCGAGTATGCACATGCAATGGGAAATGCCATAGGCAATCTAAAAGAGTATGTCGAACTCTTCGAAAACAGCAACCGCATAATAGGCGGATGCATATGGGATTGGGCCGACCAGTCGATATACGACCCGAAACTCCTCAAGACTACAGGAGAAAAGAGACTTACAACCGGATACGATTATCCCGGGCCTCATCAAGGAAACTTCTGCTGTAACGGAATCGTAACATCCGAACGAGATGTAACGCCGAAACTCGACCAAGTCTCCAAAGTATATCAATATGTCGAGTTCAGCAACTACGACCCCGCAACACATACCCTTACGATAAAAAACAAGTACCACGACACCAATCTGAACGATTTCTACATAATGTGGTCCATTACCATTGACGGAGAAGAAATGCCCATCGACATAAAGCGGCGCAGGATATTCCTCCCCGACTGTATGCCGGGCGACTCCGTAAAAATAGACATCCCCTACAATTCCGAACTGGTTGCAATGTCAGGGCCCGAATATTTCCTCAATATCGAGATGTGGTCGAAGAGGATGAAACCGTGGGGCGTAAAATCGCCGTCAGCATCCGAGCAGCTCCTCATAAAATCCGGAACAGAGCGGACGATAGTAGATGAAACCTATATAGTATCGAAAATATCCTGCAAGGACGACAACGATAAAATAGTAATAAAAGGAGAAGCTATGGAGGTGATATTCGACAAGGCAACAGCAAGCATGGTATCGTTGAAATACGGCGATACCCGCAATCTCTTCTCCGACGGAAAAGGATTCGTCTTCGACAGCTACCGATATATCGAGAACGACAAGTACGAAGGAACCGATAGCATAGTTTACGGCGACATCTCGTACAAGGTATTGCCGGGCAAGAAGAGCGTAGAAGTAACCACGACGGCCAAATCGGAAGGAAAGTGCGACTACAAGATAGTCTATACGATATATTCCAACGGCTTAATCACAATGGACGTAAAATTCAATCCGCTGGCATCCGGACTAAGACGCATGGGGCTCTCCTGCAAATTACTCAAAGGCATGCGCAACGTCATATACTATGCACGCGGTCCGTGGGAAAATTATACCGACCGCAAAGTAGGAACATACTTCGGCGTATATGACGACACGGTAGAAGGAATGGAAGAAAAATACATGAAACCCCAGTCGATGGGCAACAGAGAAGGTTTACGCTATCTGATGCTGCTTGACGGCGACGGAAGAGGCCTCAGAATAGATGTTGACGGCAGGGCGTCGTTCTCCGCCCTTCGTTTCACCGATCAGGAACTGGCCAAGCTGCAACACGTATGGGAGCTCCCCGACAACCGTCGCGATGACATAGTGCTCCATATCGACTACATGCAGCGCGGGCTGGGTAATGCAAGTTGCGGGCCCGACACCCTCGAAAAATATCAAGTCCCGTCGGAAGGCGAATACGGATACCGCCTGCTGATAAGACCACAGTGGGGAATGCCCAAATAAGCGCGAAAAAAAACAGATAAAACAACAACAGACAGAAAACAATAAAAAACAGAAATAAAAACAAGAATCCAGTTTGCTGAAATATGAGACTAAAAACAACAGTACTGAAATACTTCATATTGACTGTTATGTCGTTGCCGGCAAATGCCGGCAACGCATATACAGAGATAACGACGCCCTCAATCCTGCACCGGAACAAAGAAGCCGCAAGAGCATCATATATGCCCATAGCCGATGAAGAATCGTACAAGACATCGGGCGATTACACGAAATCCCCGTATTTCAAAAGCCTCAACGGAACATGGAAATTCTTCTATACCGAAAATCCCGACGATATACCCGACGGATTTGCATCCGATACAACCGATATATCCGGGTGGAAAGAGATAACCGTACCCGGAAACTGGGAACTGCAGGGATTCGGCATACCGATATACGTCAATATCGGATACGAATTCGTCTCACCCGGCAATCCCCCCTACATGGAAGCCCCCAAGCCGCCGTACGTTCCCCGTAATTTCAACCCCACAGGCATATACCGTCGTACCTTCACCGTTCCCCAAGAATGGAAAGGACGGCAGATATATCTGACAATAGACGGCTCAAAATCCGCCACATACATATATGTAAACGGACGTGAGGTCGGAATGCACAAAGACAGCAAGACTCCGGCGCGATACGACATAACCCAATATCTCAAATCCGGAGAAAACGACATGGCCATAAAAATATACCGCTGGAGCGACGCCACATATATCGAAGGGTACGATTACTGGCGAATCAGCGGCATAGAGCGCAACATATACCTCTACAGCCGTCCCGAGCTGCATATCGAGGACTTCCATGCCGTATCGCTGTTAGACACCATAACATACAGCAACGGAAAATTCGACCTTTCGATAGATATAAAAAATAAAGGAGCAAAAGAGTACCCGTACAAGATAACATACAAACTGCTCGACAAAGAGGGTGAAACCGTCGCCACCGAAATACGCAGCGGAAAAACGGCAGATACAGGCAAGGTAAAATTCACAGCCCAGCTGCCCGGCGTAAAACCGTGGAGTGCCGAAGAACCGAACCTATATACGCTGATTATACGGTTGGACAATACCGAAACAGGCACAAGCGATATAATATCCGAAAAGACAGGTTTCCGAACCGTAGAGATAAAAAACTCGCAGTTAAAAGTCAATGGCAAACCCATACTGATAAAAGGAGTAAACCTGCACGAACACAACCCCTATACAGGACACTACATCGATACCTCGCTCATGATAAAAGACCTGACGTTGATGAAACTCAACAATATCAATGCCATACGCACCAGTCACTATCCCCAGAGCGAACTCTTCTACCGGCTTTGCGATGAATACGGATTCTATATCGTGGACGAAGCAAATGTCGAGGCACACGGAATGCGATACGACCTGCGCAGTTGCATAGGAAACGACCCGCGCTATCGCGACGCGATAGTCGATAGAGCCCTGTCGATGGTAGAGCGCGACAAAAACCATCCATCCGTAATAATCTGGTCATTAGGCAACGAAAGCGGAAACGGATACTGCTTTTACGAATCGTACCTCGCAATAAAAGAACAAGACACCACCCGTCCCGTCCAGTACGAACGAGCCGAACGCGAGTGGAATACCGACATCTATTGCCCCATGTATTCCACACCATCGCAGATAGCAGCCTATGCGCAATCGGCCGATGCCGACAAACCGTTGATAATGTGCGAGTACGCACATGCAATGGGGAACAGTTTGGGAAACTTCGCCGACTATTGGAAAACAATCGAAGCATACGATAAGCTGCAGGGCGGCTTTATTTGGGATTGGGTCGATCAAGGATTTGCCGCTACAACCCCCGACGGAAAACAGTATTGGGCGTACGGAGGAGATTACGGGCCCGAAGGAACGCCGAGCGACGATAACTTCCTGATAAACGGGATAGTCTTTCCCGACCGCAAGGAGAAACCCCAGACCACCGAAATGAAACACGTCTATCAGAACATAAAGTTCACGATGACAGATAAAGAAAAAGGAGAACTTGCGGTAAAAAACGCCAATTACTTCACCGACCTGTCGAAATACGAATTCAAGTACGAAGTAACGGCAGCAGGAGAAAAAGTGGCACGCGGCAAGTTTACCCTTAAAACTCCCCCGCAGCAAACCGACACCGTAAAAATAAAACTGCCGCGCATCCCCGCAAGCGGACGCGAATACTTCCTGAACATATCCGCAATACAGAAAAAAGCAGAAGAGTTGATACCGGCAGGACATGAAGTCGCTTCCGAACAAATACCCCTAACCGCTATCGGCACCACATTCCAAATACCGCTCTCGGGTCAGCCGTTAAAACTCGCCGAAGACAACGGCGCAATAAAAATAAAAGGAAACGCATTTACCCTCGATATAGACAAGACGAGCGGCGTAATAACATCATACAAAATATCCGGGAACGAAATGATAAAAGACGGATACGGACCACGTCCCAATTATTGGCGAGCCCCAACCGACAACGATTACGGATACAAAATGCCTGTTCTTTGCAAAACGTGGCGCGAAGCCTCCAAGACATCGTTGCAGGCTTGCGACATGAATATCGCGCAGACAGGAGACAAAATAGAAATAACTTTCAATTACCGGCTCCATCCGTCCGTCTCGACATATATGACATACCGCATATACCCGTCGGGATACATCGAAATAAGCATGGATACACAAGCCGGCGAAGGAACCCCGTTCATGCCGAGAGCAGGGTTGAGAATGCAGTTGCCGGGAGAATACGACAATGTCGAATACTTCGGGCGCGGGCCGCAAGAAAACTATCCCGACCGTAACACAGCCTCATTCGTAGGAAAATACACAACCAAAGTTGATTCGATGTACGTGCCGCATGTACGACCTCAGGAGAACGGATACAGAACCGACGTCCGCTATCTAAAACTTACCGACAACAAAGGGCGCGGCATAATGATAACAGCATCCCGTCCGATAGGCTTCAATACCCACAAGAACACCATTGAAGATTTTGACGGAGGATATTTCGGCGAAGCCGATTCGTCCGACCCGGCAAAAAAGAATATCGAGCAAAAACATACGAGCGACATTACGCCGCGCGACATGGTAGAGTGTTGCATCGATTACAAGATGACAGGAATAGGCGGGAACGACAGTTGGGGCGCATTACCCGAGGACAAATATATCTGCCGTCCGGCAGAATCAGGCGATACATTTACATTTATAATCGCCCCGACAAAATAAAAAGCAAAAACAATATCTATCAAAAACAAAAATATGGATAAAAGAAAAATCGTAAACTCGGTCATAATGCTCATGACGCTGGCATTGACCGCCTCGTGCGGCAAAAAGCAGAACGACTACGCCGCTTACGTCGATCCGTTTGTAGGAACCGGAGGACACGGACACGTTTATCCCGGAGCCGTAGTACCATACCCGATGATACAGCCGAGCCCCGACACGCGGGTATTCGGGTGGGATGCCTGTGCAGGATACCACTATTCCGATACCACGATAAACGGATTCTCCCAGACCCACCTCAGCGGAACAGGATGCAGCGACTACGGCGACATACTGATAATGCCCGTAATAGGAACACCTGCGGTTATCGACCGCACCGACGAAGAATCGCAGCAGATGCCCTATGCGTCGCCATTCTCGCATGAAAACGAAACCGCCGAACCGGGATACTATTCCGTAATGCTCGATACCTATGGAATAAAAGCCGAGATAACCGCAACACAACGCACTGCGATATACCGTTTCACATTCCCCCAAACCGACAGTGCTACGCTGATAGTGGATTTAGACTACAACCTCGACGTGTTCGGAATACAGCGCAACGACATCCTCGCCCTCTCAGCACCGTCCGATACCGTAATACAAGGAAGCAAGCAGACAAAAGGGTGGGCATGGGAACAAGCCATAAACTTTTATGCCGTAACATCACAACCGTTTACATGCAAACTCTACACCGACACGATAACAACCCCCAACGGCAAAGAACCGAGGGCAAAAGCCATACTGACATTCCCCTCGCTTCCCGACAATACGTTGTTGGTTAAAATAGCATTATCAGGAGTCGATACCCAAGGAGCAGCCGGCAACATGCAGGCCGAGATGCCCGGCTGGCAGTTCGACGAAGTACGGAAAGCCGCCCGCGACGAATGGAACAAGGCATTGTCGAGAGTGGAGGTAGAAACGACCGATACCGAAGCGATGAAGATATTCTATACATCGCTCTATCGCGCATCTCTCTGCCCGAATCTCTTCACCGACATTGACGGCCGGTATATGGGAATGGACAGGAAGATACACACCACCGACCGTCCCATATACACCATATTCTCGCTTTGGGACACATTCCGCGCCTACCACCCCATGATGACGATAATCGACCCGAAACTCAATGCCGATTTCGTAAACTCGTTAGTAGAAAAATATAAAGAAGGAGGAGCCCTTCCGATGTGGGAATTAGCCTCCAACTACACCGCCACGATGATAGGGTACAATGCCGTATCCGTCATAACCGACGCATACGTAAAAGGAACCCGCGATTTCGATATAGAAGCCGCCTATGCAGGAATGAAGAAATCCTCCAACGGCGACACAACCGGAATAATAGTGCCGCGCGCCTTTATGCCCTATCTGCAGCCCGAGTCGAAAAGGCTCAAAGAACGTCTCGGCTATGTACCGTGCGACAAAGAAAACGAAGCGGTGGCAAAAGCCCTCGAATATGCCTACGACGACTGGTGCATATCAGTATTCGCAGCAGCAACAGGCCATGACGAAGATACCGCAGCCTTTGCCCAAAGAGGCCGTTACTACAAAAACTATTACGACGCATCGACCGGCTTCATGCGTGGAAAAGACAGCAAAGGAAAATGGCGCACCCCGTTCAATCCGTATGCCTCCAATCACCGCGACGACGATTATTGCGAAGGCATAGCATGGCAATGGACATGGTTCGTACCGCACGACGTACAAGGACTTGTCGATTTGATGGGCGGAAAAGAAGCCTTCGTCACCAAGCTCGATTCCCTCTTCTATAACGAAACCCCGTTGCAGGGCGACAACGTATCGGCCGACATAAGCGGGCTGATAGGCCTGTATGCCCACGGAAACGAACCGAGCCACCACATAGCGCACCTCTACAATTACGTAGGGTATCCCGAAAAAACACAAGCCATGCTCGATTCCATACTCTATTCGCAGTACCGAATCGACCCCGACGGAATATCCGGCAACGAGGACTGCGGGCAAATGTCCGCATGGTATATACTCAACAGCATAGGAATATACCAAGTAGCTCCGGGTAACCCCGTATATTCGATAGGCCGACCGATATTCGACCATGTAGCAATACCCCTCGAATCGGGCAAGACCTTTACCATAACAGTCAATAACAATACGCGACAGAATAAATACATACAAAAAGCCGAACTGAACGGAACACCGTTGGCTGCGCCGTTTATAACGCACGAAGACATAATGTCCGGCGGACAACTCGTACTGGATATGGGGTCGGCACCGTCGCAAATATGGAAAGAATAAAGAACCGATAACGTACCGCAACCCCTTAAACAGACAGAAGCCAAGATACACAAGCGGGGTGCGACAACACGTCGTGAAAAATAAGCCGCAGAGAGAAAGCCAAAACTCTCTGCGGCTTTTACATTATATTATAAAAACATACAAGGGGAAAACCTCTATACCGTACCGTACAATATGAAAAGTGAAAAACAAAAACCGTGGACTTAAATGATAAGCGGACAGAGGAAAATCAAAAAACCTCAACCAACCAGCCTCAGGTCGCTCCTCTTTTTGAAAAGCAATGCAAGTCTCTTCTTTAAAATCAGATTCTCCTCCCTTTCAAGCAGAGGGTCATTATCCAGAACAAACGAAGCCGCTTCACGCGCAAGTTGCAGAATCTGTCCGTCGCGTGTAATCCTCGCAATCCTCAAATTAAACGGAATACCGCTCTGTTGAGTCCCCTCCATATCCCCCGGGCCCCGCAGTTGCAGGTCGGCCTCGGCAATCTCAAACCCGTCGTTAGTCTTGCACATAATATCGAGGCGGCGACGCGAATCGTTGCTGAGTTTATGCGAAGCAAGCAATATGCAGTACGACTGTTCCGCGCCCCGTCCCACACGTCCCCTCAACTGATGCAGTTGCGACAACCCGAACCGTTCAGCATTCTGAATCATCATTACCGAAGCGTTGGGAACATCAACACCTACCTCAATTACGGTAGTAGCAACCATTATGCGCGCCTCGCCCGATACGAACTTTTGCATCTCGGCGTCCTTCTCCCTGCTTTTCAATTTGCCGTGAACCATGCAGACCTCGTATTCGGGGAAGACCTTTTTTATATGCTCATACCCATCCAGCAGATTCTTCAAATCGCTCTTCTCGCTCTCCTGGATAAGCGGATAAACAATATAAGCCTGCCTCCCTTCCCGAAGTTGTTTGCGCAAAGCCTCGTATATGGCAGGCAGATTATTGTCGAAACGCAGCAGAGTAGTAACAGGCTTGCGGCCAGGAGGCAGTTCGTCGATAACCGAAACATCCAGATCGCCGTAAAGCGTCATAGCCAACGTGCGCGGAATAGGCGTTGCCGTCATGACGAGGACATGCGGAGGCGAGTCGTTCTTACGCCAAAGTTTTGAACGCTGTTCCACCCCGAAACGGTGCTGTTCATCTATAACTACAAACCCAATGTTGCGAAACTCGACATACTCCTCGATAAGAGCATGAGTACCGACTACAATCTTAATCTCCCCCGAAAGCAGCCCGGCGCATATAACTTCCCGTTCGCTCTTTTTAGTAGAGCCGGTAAGAAGCGCGACACCGATGCCGAGTTTCGAGGTCATTCGCCTTATATTTTCGTAGTGCTGCGTAGCGAGAATTTCGGTCGGAGCCATTATGCACGACTGATAGTCGTTGTCGGCGGCAATAAGCATGCACATTACGGCAACAAGCGTTTTGCCGCTCCCCACGTCCCCTTGCAACAGCCTGTTCATCTGTTTGCCGCTTCCCATATCGGCGCGAATCTCTTTGATGACGCGTTTTTGAGCGTTAGTCAAATCGAAAGGCAGGCACTCTCTGTAAAACGAATTCACGAAATTGCCCACTTTTGAAAACTTGAAACCGTTCAGATTCTGTTTGCGCAGACTCATATAACGGAGCAGGTTCAACTGAATATAGAAGAGCTCGTCGAACTTAAGGCGCAACTGAGCCTTGTGCAGCATCTCCGGCGTTTTGGGAAAATGAATGTTCCTTATGGCCTCGTGCAACGATATAAGCGAATATCGGTTTACAACATACTGCGGCAAAGTCTCCGGCAACGGAGTGGTGCGGTTGCTCCACAGCGTCTCGATAAGTTTATGAATATATCTTGACGTGATGAATCTCTTTTTCATCACCTCGGTAGTATTATAATACCCCTGAAGAGTCAGATTCGCATCCGAATTATTTGACGGAACATCTATCTCGGGATGAGCTATCGTTATCTTCCCGCCATAAACCGCAGGCTTTCCGAATACCACATAAAGTTTCCCCTTCATGTAGCGTTCCGTTATATATTTAATACCCTGAAACCATACCAGTTCCACGCTTCCGCTCTTGTCTGAAAAAGTGGCGCACAAGCGTCTCCCTTTCCCCTTACCCTGTTCAAAAAAGTCGGTGATGACCCCTTCAATCTGTATATACGGCATGTTGCCGTCTATCTCGCATATTTTATAAATGCGGCTTTTATCTATATACTTGTACGGAAAATAATAAAGCAAATCTTCATAGGTGGCTATACCGGCCTCCTTTTTCAGTATCTCGGCACGTTTCGGACCGACACCCGAAAGAAACTTTATATCAACCGAAGCAAATTCAACCACCGTTCAGTATTATTTCCGCAAGCGAAATATCTTGCAACGCAGTTACCTTTATATTGTTTTTCTCTCCGTCAATCAATTTTATCGTCCCGCCCGCCGATTCGACAACCGAAGCATCATCAGTATAACATTCCGAGAACGGCAGACGGTAAGCTTCAACAAGAATCTCGCTACTGAATACCTGCGGAGTTTGAATACACCTGCAACAATCCCTGTCAAGGATACGGCTGTTTCCGTCTTTGTCTATTATCCGCATTGAATCGACAGGAGCAACGGCCGGTACAGCCGAGCCGAACCTCTCTGCCGTATCGAAAGCAGTATTTATAAGGGCAGGAGAAACCAAAGGACGAGCTCCGTCATGGACGGCGACAATACCGCTTTCCGCAACAAGAGCAAGACCGTTCCTAACCGATTCCCATCTCGAACCGCCCCCCTTTGCAATGCTGTATTTGGGATTAAAACCATACTCGTCGCATAGCGACTGCCAATAACCGATATGCTCTTCGGGGAGGACGACAATAACATTAATGTCTCTTCTTGCCCCAAAAAAAGCATCCATGGTGTACATAAGCATCGGGCGTCCGTTAAGCAAGCGGAACTGTTTCGGTATCCCGCCGCCGAGTCTTGTGCCCTTACCACCGGCAACGATTATGGCATAATATTTCATAAAACGAGAGTGCTTGTTACTTAACCCTTTCGTACAGAACTTTCTTAACCTCCTCTATGCTGTTATATTTGTTAGCGACCAATATGCCGCCGTGTTTATCCATTGCACCCCATTTGCCGTCCTTTTTGAAAACGATATAGCCGTCGGTAAATTTCCAAATATCATAAACATCCGGAATCATCTCATCGCTTCCATACTGTTTCTCGATAATGCTGACCCTCGTAATTATATCGTTAAAGCCATACAGGTTTTGATAATCGGCAGGAATTATGAAATTGCCGCTCGGGTCGATATACCCGTATTTCCCGGCCGACCTTACCTTTGCATATCCATCGCAGAAGTCTTCGGCAATATCGTATTTAAATCCGATAACCGTTTCCCCCTTATCGTTTACGAAACCCCATTTGCCGGTATATTTGGCAACAGCCAGACCATTTACAAAACTACCTATCGTATCGAACTTCGCATAAACCGAGTTCATGCCGAGGCTATCGACATACCCCCATTTGCGACCCGATTTTACAGGCGTCCTCATCATTCCGTCCATTTTCCCCACAGCATCGTACATGACGGGTACAATCTCCATGCCTGTCGTATCGACACAGCCCCATTTGCCGGCAATGTTTACGCTTACCACGCCGTTCTCCACATAGCCGGCATCATCGTATTCAGGTTTTATAACCTCTTTCCCGGCTCTGTTCACGAAGCCGAACCTGTCGTCGGACGTTACCTTGGCATATCCGTTCCTGAACGGCTCTACATCCTGATATTTGGGGGCGACGATTTCTTTCCCCTTCATGTCTATAATTCCAAACAGTCCGTTTACCTTTACTTTTGCCGTACCGTCGTTAAAGAAAGGGTATATAATATCGTATTTAACAGGAATAACCTCTTCCCCCTTCTCATTTATATATCCGCTTTTACCGCCCCTCTTTACTTTTGCCATGCCGTTCTCGTCGAAATCCGATGCTTCGTCGAATTCCACCCTCGTAACCGGATTCCCGTCGGGTTTTATGAATCCCCAGCGCCATATCGATTTTACACGACCGAAACCGTTCTTGAAGTCCATAGTATAGTCATACCTCGCCGGAACGATTTTGTTACCGCTTTTGTCGATATACCCGTATTTCCCATGTTCGGCAAAAGAAGCGCACCCCGAAAAGAAACTGCTTGCATTCTCATAAACGGGCGACAGGACATATTTGCCCGAACTGTTTATAAAACCCCAGTTCGCACCATCTTCCGATACCGCGGCAACCCCTTCGGAAAACGGTTTGGCTTTGGCATACTTTATTCTTATAACCTCGTTGCCGGTCATATCTACATAACCGTACTTACCGCCGGTTATTCTTCCCCTCTTGTTAAGTTGGCCGCCGATATTTACCAATGCCATGCCGTCCGAGTAGAATATACCGGCATCATCATATTTTATATCGGTAATCTTCTTTCCGGTATAATCGAAATACCCGTATTTATTATCCAGTTTAACCCTTATTATCCCGTTTCCGGAACGAACCACCTCGTCATATATCGAAGGAATCACCTCTTTGCCGGTTTTATCGATAACCCCGAATTTGCCACCCGAGATTTTATAAATGCCGCCGGACTCCCTGCTGTAAACCCATGCGCCGTCATCGGCAATATCCCATATCTTATCAAACATCTCGGGAAGCATCAATTTGCTTACCCTTTTAGGAGCGTCCGACTTAATCCATTTAGCTCCCGAATTTACTATGGCCACCCCGTCGGAGAAAGGCCATATAATATCATACTGGCAAGGAACGACTTCATTCCCCTCTTTATCGCAAATACCCCACTTTCTGTCTCTCCATACCGAGTACCACTCCATGTCGCCGGTATTGTAAAATACGGCATAACCATATTTCGAATCGATGGTTTTGGATACCGTGTCGTTCTCCTTAGCCGAAGCATTAAACTGTAAGGCCGTAAACAATAAGGAAACAATCAAAATCCCCTTTTTCATAATCTTATTATGACGATAAAAAATTAATAATAGTTTTTAATGACGGAGCGATGCGCTTGACGCACATGCAGTTATAGAATAAAAATGCAAACAAAAATCAGATATGAAATACCCACCTGCATCAATGCACCGTTATTAAAGGCAAAAACCATTCAAACAAGGGCAAAACGGATGAAGACGAAGCTTCCCGTTCAGTTGTGCCGGAATCGTCGATTTTCGCCGCTTAATAATTGCAAAGATACAGCAAAAGAGTCGAACGAAGAGTCATTTGTCCCGATAAACTTGCCCGCACGCCGTTAAAGATGCTCATGAACCGTTTCAGCGTGTCGGCAGATACCGCCCCGTCAATACCTGTGCTTGCAAAAAATATGCAGTTTCATCGTCGCGCTCCGACAGCCTGAAAAGTGCAATAGCGGTCAAAACCACGCTTAAGCAAGGCGGAGTCATAAAAACTGCCCTGACATATTGCAGGTATTCATATAATAACTATTTTCGCTTAAAATTTACAAACCCATAAAAGCAACGCCATACAAAACAATTTTAGAACTTCAGTGTTTAAATTAGCAGATAAAACCGTAACAGATTAAACATCTATTTTTAAAATCAAGATAATATGAACAAAGGAAAACTTATTTTGTCGCTATTCGTTGTACTTGTTGTGGCGGCATCATGCCAGAAAGAGCCCGATATGGACAAGTTGTCGAGTAATTTCATGGTATATACCGAATATGACAAGAACGCCGATTTTTCATCATTTGCAACATTCTATCTGCCCGATACGATAAAAGTATTAGGCAGTAAAGTAACCAACTGGGTGGGAACGGCATTCTCGCAAGATGACGGCGACCCCAATGCCGAAAAAATAATAACGGCAACAGCCGTGAACCTCGAAGCGCGCGGATATACCCGAATAGAAGACCCCGAACAGCGGACAACCGCCGATATAGGAATACAGTTGAGCTACGTAGAAGACACATATTACGTAACATACTACAACACCCCGTATTATTGGTATGACTGGTGGTGGGGATACAACTGGGGGCCTGCATGGGGATATGTATATCCCACATATTCCATGACATACAGCTATCAAGTCGGTTCGTTGCTCGGAGAAATGATATATATCGACAAAGCAGCATCGAAACTCTATCCGATGTGGAGTTTCTACGTAGTCGGCTCCATGTCCGGTTCCACATATACCGACATAACACGGGCTGTAAACGGAGTAAATCAGGCATTCATGCAATCGCCGTATGTAAAACGCTAACAGAAGAAACAAGCAATAAAAGAAGAAAAGATGAAAAAGAGAGACAATATATACAAAAAAGTTGCGGCGATAATAGTAGCCGCGATAGTAGCGATACCCCTTACGGGAAGAGCCCAATTGACCGACCACGGATATTTGGATGTTGACTGGCAGTTCAACATACCCATCAATACCGGATTCGCCGACAAGGCGGCAGGGTGGGGCATGTCGTTGGACGGCGGCTATTATATAACCGACAACATCGGCGTAGGAGCATTCTTTGCATACAACACCAACAACAAGTATATCGAAACGCAAACTCTCGCACTGTCAAACGGCGGAGCTTTGACAACCGACCAGCAACACTCAATGTTTCAGTTACCCTTCGGAGTATCGGCCCGATACAGGTTTGTCCCCGATGCAATAGCCACACCCTATGTGTCGCTGAAACTCGGTCCGACATATACCAAGTTCTATTCCTACTACAATGCCTTTCAAAGCAGCGATGACAGTTGGGGCTTTTACATATGCCCCGAAATAGGCACAACCATATATTTCACCTCCAACAATATGGTGGGACTGCACATAGCGTTGTATTACAATTATTCAACCAACAAGGCCGAGGTGCTGACATACAAGATTAACGGGTTGAACAATGCCGGATTCAGATTGGGACTATCGTTCTGAAAAGTCGGAGAACACCATATAAAACATACCGTCGGATATATTTTTCATAAAATGGAATCCGACGGTATCTTTTTTTGTACAGGAAATAAAAAAAGCAACCCGTTTAGGATTGCTTTTACTTTCGAGTAGCGGGATCGAGAATTGAACTCGAGACCTCCGGGTTATG
>JADIMW010000078.1 GCA_017694415.1 Candidatus Caccoplasma merdipullorum | reverse complement strand
TTTCACAAAAATCAGTATAGACTTAGCAAATCAAAAAGATTATCTTGACCAATTATTTAAAGTATATCCTTTAAGCCCGGACTCTATTAGAAATATAGATCCAAATATTTGGGAAAGAATTGTTGAATCGTATAATAAGGAAGATAATACTGCTCTTATAAATGCTTTGCTATCTTTAAAATTGTTCCCTATAAAAGATGGTTACGTCCCATTTCTAAGAAAAGACCCAAGTGCCATTTTGAGAAACCCTCAAACCGTAAACAGAATATGTGGTCGAGTTAGAGAATTAGGATTAGAAAAATTATTTGAAAGATGCGCGGAACCCAAAGAAACAAACAGACAAATGGGTCCTCTTTTTAGAAGATGGGTAAATTCCGGTGTCCTTGGTGTTTTCCCCGTATCGGAAGATATTTTTGATTCAAACAACGAGAATGCCATACTTAACGGATCTGACTCTGCCCTATTAAATTATGCAATACGTAAACTGGGTTATAAAAGGGACAAAGGCGTTGATATTATAGCGCGTTTTAATGGTAAATACATTATAGGGGAAGCAAAATTCATATCGGATGAAGGGGGACACCAAAACGCACAATTTAACGATGCTATTTCGACAATAGGGACTAACGCTAAAAACGGAGTCATAAAAATAGGAATTATGGATGGCGTACTATATATAAAGCCACGAAAAGGGGAAGGAACCTCTAAATATAGGAAAATCACAGAAAAGGATATTCCAGTTATGAGTGCTTTAGTTTTAAGAGAATTTCTGTACTCGCTATGATAGAGAATAATATATTAATAAAGAGCGATAACTTAAAAGCTCTGCAGTGGCTTATTGATAACGGATATGAGGGGTGTATAGACTTAGTATATATCGATCCACCCTTTTCGACCGGTGGAACTTTTTCTATTGATAATGATGGACGGATTGCCACTATAAGCAAATCTCTAAATTCTGTTATTGCATATGATGATACTCTCAAAGGAAAAGAATTTATTGAATTCTTAAAAGTAAGGGTAAAACTTATATACAGACTTCTATCAAATAAAGGATCGCTTTATTTACATATAGATTATAAAATTGGTCACTATGTAAAAGTAATGTTGGACGAAATTTTCGGAATAAAATATTTCAGAAATGATATTACCCGTATAAAATGTAATCCGAAAAACTTTAATAAGATTGGGTTTGGGAATATAAAAGATATGATCTTATTCTATACAAAAGGCGACAAACCTATTTGGAATACACCAAGACTTCCTTATTCGGAAAAAGAACTTGCAAAAGGGTATCCCAAGATAGATAAACATGGCCGAAGATACACTACCGTTCCTATTCACGCTCCGGGAGAAACAAAAAACGGAGAAACCTCTAAACCGTTTAAGGGTATATATCCCCCTGCAGGGAGACACTGGAGGTGTTCTGTTGCAGAACTGGAAACATTGGATCAAGCAGGATTGATTGAATGGTCGTCTAACGGAAATCCGAGAAAAATAAACTACGCTGATGAAATGATAGGGAAAAAAGCTCAAGATATTTGGGAATTCAAAGATCCGATGTATCCAGATTTTCCTACACAAAAAAACGAAAACATGTTAAAACTCATAATTGAGGCATCCTCCAATCAAGATTCAATAATTATGGATTGTTTTTGCGGATCCGGCACAACATTAAAAGTTGCAAAAGAATTAGGCAGAAAGTGGATTGGTATAGACAACTCAGACGTAGCAATTAAAGTTGCAAAAAAAAGGCTTAATTACAATAACATATTTAACAACGATAAGCCTTTTGATTTTATCGAAATGATTTAAATTGAGAAAATATTGCCATGTCTCAATCAAAAGGTTTAAAACTTTTAAAAATATATTTTTTCAAAACCGACATGCTTCATAATCGCTCCTGTCATCGTTTCCAACTTTATAAATATATACATATTACTTTTGGATACAATTTATAACGACCTATCACTATCTTATTCTACAAAAGGGAAGGAATTAATTGTATTATTGAGTTCCTTGCTATTTCACTCAATTCTCGGCTTTGATAATAACCACATAATACAGACAAAGAAAAACAAATTACTAATAAAGTCCTATTCTCGTGTTAACATTAAATTAATATTGAGGCAAATATACCGCTCACGTATTTAAAACTCTCTTAATAAAATATACCAAAGAGATCCTATTTACATTAGAAAAATCATACAATCAGCTATAAATTAAGGAATATGGTATTATAAACAAGTAGCTGGATGATTAAAATTATCATCCAGCTACTTGTACCCAGAGCCGGGGTCGAACCGGCATGGAAGTGAATCCACTGGTGTTTGAGACCAGCGCGTCTACCGATTCCGCCATCTGGGCAACACCATACATTATGTGCTTGCTTTCGCGGTGCAAATATAGAACGTTTTTTGCTAAATGCCCAAATATTCTGTTACTTTTTTTGTTTTTTGGGTGGTCGGTTTTGTCCGACTCTGCTTTTTTCCCGGTTTACTGCTGCTTTATGCGGCATCGGAACGGGGTTCTGTTTGTGTGCTGCCGACGTATTGGCTGGGCTTGTTCTTGCAGTGCTGCTGTTGTATAAAACGGAAAGCCGTTCTGAAAAATCTTCGGAACGGCTTTCGTGTATTGCTTATGTGCTTGTAAACGCCTTATTGCTGCGAATAGTTGTCGTTGGTCAGTATTTTTCCTTGATATTCGCCTGTCAACGTATTGAGGAAGGCTACTATCTGCTGTACTTCTTGCTGTGTCAACTCCTCTCCTACTTCGTATTTTGCCATGGCTGCCACGGCTTCGTCGAGGGTCTTTTGGGTGCCGTCGTGGAAATAGGGCGCCGTGAGGGCTACGTTACGCAATCCGGGGACTTTGAAGCGGTGTCTGTCGCGTTCGTCCTGCGTCTCTTTGTAACGGCCGTTGTCTTCGTTGGTCATTTCCAGCCCGCGGTCGGCGAAATAGTCTTCTTTTATTCCCATCAGCTCGTATGTCTGCCCGCCCATGTTTTCGCCGGCATGGCAGGTGGCGCAGCTATACTCCTTGAAGAGTTCGTATCCGGCTATTTCTTCGGCCGTCATTGCTGTTTCGTCTCCTTTGAGGTATTTGTCGAAACGGGAATTGGGGGTCAGCAACGTCTTCTCGAACTCTTGTATGGCATCGGTTATGTTGGCTTGTGTTATACCGTCGGGATATATCTCCTTGAAGGCTTTAACCATGGCGCGGTCGGCCTTGAGTTTGGCACATATTCCGTCGAACGACTCGTTTGCCATTTCTACGGGATTCAACGGAGGGCCTGCTGCCTGGTCGGCGAGCGACACGGCTCGTCCGTCCCAGAATTGTACAAAGTTGTAGTATGCGTTGTAAACGGTGGGGGCATTGACTCCGCCGAACTGTCCGCCTACTCCTTCGGAGTATTGTTTGTTATCGACTCCGCCTGTGTTGAGGCCGTGGCACGATGCGCAGGAGATTGTGTTGTCGAGCGACAGGCGTACGTCGTGGAACAGCAGGTTTCCTAATGCTACCTTACGCATATCGACTGCTATGGAGTCCTGCACGGGGCGGATTGCTTCGTTGTTCCACTTTTCGGCTGCGAGCGGGTTGGGATAGTTTGCTGCCCGGTATTCTTTCGCCCAATTCAGCGCCATCTCTTTTTCGGTGTTGCTGATTGAGGTTCCCCAGTGTACCAGATAGTATTTGGCCATGGGCATTGTGCCGTCCTGTATTACTTTTTCTACTTTGGCCAAATCTACTTCGTTTACTTTTGCTCCTGTCTTGAGGGCTTCTGTCATCGGTGTCATATCGAATGAACGGTAGGCGAGGCGTATGTCTTCTTTTACGAGTTTGCCTGCCACGGGGAAGTTGGCATAGAACGGCAGCTGCGGGTTTGCCGTATGGCATTCCAGACAGCCGTTGTTCTCGATAATCTCGACCATTTGGGCATTGCTGTCCAATTGGGTCGAGGGTGCCGTGTTCATCATCCGATATACTCCGAAAAGTACCGCTGCGATAATCAATAGCGCCAGAACGATTTTTGAACTTTTCTTCATAATAATCTGCTTTTAGTTAAACATCTTGTTTTTATATATCTCTATTGTGTGTGTTTTTTCATGTCCTGTTGTACAGGTGTACGCTCTGCCGCGCGGACGGCATGTAGTTTACTCCGTACCAGCATATCTGCAACGACAGGAACGATGCGATGAGTATGCCGTAGAGCGCGCGGGGTGCGGTGCGGTGCAGGATGCGCAGATGCATGTAGAGCAGGTATCCTGCCCATGTTACTGCCGCCCACGTCTCTTTAGGGTCCCAACTCCAATAGTGTCCCCATGCGGCTTTTGCCCATATCGCTCCGGTGAGCATCCCTATCGTGAGGAAGGCGACGCCGGTATATACCAGCTTGTCGGCGGCTGCGAGATAGGTTTCTTTGTGGCGGAACATCCCTGCGCAGGCGAGGATAAAGGCGCACCCCAATACCGAATAGGAGAACATATAGACTGTTACGTGGGGTACGAACCAGAAACTTTGCAGGGCGGGCATCAGCGTATGGTCGTGGATTTCGGGTTTCAGCATGTTGAGCAGTGCGAATACTCCGCCTACTACGGTGGAGAACGACAGTATCCAACGGTATTTCCAGCGGATGTATGTAACGAGTCCCGATACTCCCATAAAGAACGAATACCAGAGGCGCGTCTCGCCCATGGTACGCAGCGGCGGGCGTTGCAGGCTTATCCAGAAACAGATGATGTATGCGGCAAATAGCAGCGTCCCGACAAGCGTGAGGTATATCGCCGCCCTGCTCCGCCCGTTGTGAAACAACGCCAATGCGGCTCCTGCTCCCCAAAGTATTATGGCGGGTATTGCGAACAGGTAAAAGTTATCCCACGTTATCATCTGTTACTCTTGTTTCGGTTCTGCTATTCTGTATCCTCTTTATCTGCGCCCTTCATGTTGCGGCGGCATCTGCGTATCGACTTTTTCCCGGACCGCTCAAAAATAGTAAAAATCCTCCGCTCAGCATCATTATTATTCCTGCCAGCATTATATATTTCATCGGCTCGCGTACTATCTGTACCACACAGTATCGGGGTTCGGGCGACATGGTGTCGTACGATGCCAGATAATAATCTTCACCCCACCGCTCGCTGTACGGAGCGTTTACTTCGAGATGTACGGGTTTGCCGTCGAGCAGTATTTCGGCAAAGAAGTTGCGAGGTACGCCGTTGTCGTAGTATTCTGTTCGGAAATCGGCGAGTTGCAGCGGTTTGTCGAGATATTGCAGTTTTCCCTGCGCGGTGTATGCTTCGTTGTTGGGCTCGGCCCTGAATACCTGAACGCGCAGGGTCTGCTCGCTCGCACTCCCGACGAATCCTGCAAAGAGGGCTATCCAGAGTCCTGCATGGTTCAGTGTGAAACGCCAACGGTTTTTTCCTGCCTTGAATCCCCGACGGACGGTTATCAGCCCCAGATTGGTCAGCAGCATGAAAAGTCCCGCCACGAAAATCCACGACGTCATGAAATCGTAACATCCGAGTGCGGCAAAGACTCCTTCCCGCGCCGCTGCCTCGCTTGGGGTTAGTTGCGGGAAGAGCCCTATTACGAGACTCCCGGCAATAAACCACCCTATTGCCCACCACGTGGCTGAAGGGGTAAGCATTGCCCGTATTATCGGGTTTGTACTGCATTCTCTGTATCCGTACCAGATAAGTGCAATCCATAACAGCGCGGTTATTATATCCATGGGAAAGGCGAAAAATTCCGCCGGGAAATTACCGAACAGGCATTGTGCCGCTACGGAGAGTATTAGCATGGATATATAGAGTATGTTGGCCGTAAGTTTCATACGTGGATTTATCGTTGCTGTATGCGTGCAAATATAATTCAAATATCCGATTATGCGGAACATCTGTTTTTATCGGCTGAGCATCGGCGGGGAGATGCTGTTGCCACGTGTCGTCCGTCGGTTTTTTCCTGTTTTTACCGGTCGTTTTTTTGCATTATTTGTTGCCTGTGGCTTGTTTTTGTTGGGTTATGAATGTATATTTGTATTGTTCTCTTTTTGTTATCGTATGGGAAACAGGTATTGCGTTATAATGGCAGGAGGCATCGGCAGTCGTTTCTGGCCGGTGAGCAGGCCTGAAAAACCGAAACAGTTCTTGAACTTCTTCGGTACGGGTGTCTCTCTTTTGCAGATGACTTATGAAAGGTTTTCTCGTTTTTTTCCAAAGGATAATATTTTCATATCTACTAATATCGCTTACAGGGAGCTTGTAATGAAACAGCTCCCCGATATAGAGGCTTCCCGTATTTTATGCGAACCGCGCCGAAGGAATACGGCTCCGTGCATTGCCTATGCGGTTTACAGGATTATGTCGATGGATAGCGACGCGGTTATTGTGGTGTCGCCGTCGGATCACCTGATATTGAAGGAGGATGTTTTCAGGGGTGTTCTGGATAAAGGAATGGAATTTGCCGAGAGGAACAACGCCCTGCTGACTTTGGGACTGAAACCTACGCGCCCCGAAACGGGCTACGGGTATATCCAGATAGATGATTACTGCGAAAACGGTATCAACAAGGTAAAGACTTTTACCGAGAAGCCGAACAGGGAACTGGCGGAGGTATTTGTAGAGAGCGGCGAATTTTTCTGGAACTCGGGAATTTTCATCTGGAGCGGCAAGAGCATTATTGATGCGATGGGGCGTTATATGCCGGATATTATATCGAGAATGGAGGCCGAGAAGGGAAAATTCGGCACTGATGCCGAACAGGGATTTATAGATGAGGTATTCCCCACGTTCCCTAACATATCGATTGATTTCGGCCTTATGGAGAAAGCCTCTAACGTATATGTGCTTTGCGCCGATTTGGGATGGGCCGACGTCGGGTCGTGGGATTCGCTGTATGAGATTGCGCCGAAGGACCATAATGCCAATGTTACGCAGGAGCGGTCGTTGATTTACGAGAGTTCGGGGAACATTATATCGGTACCTACCGAGAAACTTGCCGTAATTGACGGTCTGGACGGATATATCGTGGCGGACTCGAAAAATGTACTGATGATTTGCCGACGGGGAGATGAAAGCCGTGTAAGGCAGATTGTAAACGATGTAAAGGACCGTTTCGACGACGAGTTCCTTTAACTGTCTGTATCGGGCGGAGATGATTTTTACTGATATATTTTGCGGCGTTCTTGTTCTCGCATGGAGGGAACGCCGCTTTTATAGCCTTATGCGGATACTGTTTTTCCCCCGCTGAATAAATGGAGGGTATCTGCTTGCCGGCATCTATGCCTTTGCTTGACTTACGCTTTACATGGTTCTCAAAGCAGAGGTGATATGCGGTTTTTATTATGCACGAAAGGCCGCCGGTTATTTGCCGACAGCCTTTTTTGATTTATCGTAAACCGCAGGTGTGCGATTTATTATCCGTTATACTCGTCAGATACGGTGAGTTTGGCTCTTCCTTTGGCGCGACGCGATGCGAGTACTCTTCTGCCATTGGCGGTAGCCATGCGTGAACGGAATCCGTGTTTGTTTTTTCTCTTTCTGTTAGAGGGCTGGAATGTTCTTTTCATCTCCGTAATATATTTATGTTTATAATTTCGCGAATCAGAGCGCAAAAATAGATACTTTTTTTTAATAAACCAAGAAAGAGACCATTTTTGGGATTTTCTTTTTGAGATTTTTTCTATTTCGATTACTTTTGCGGCTGGAAATGAAAATACAAATCAAATAATAACTACCTGATATGATAAATTCACAAGACATTAAAAACGGAACTTGCATCCGTTTGGACGGAAAACTCTATTTCTGCATCGAATTTTTACATGTTAAACCGGGCAAGGGCAATACCATAATGCGTACCAAACTGAAAGATGTCGTTTCGGGACGCGTTCTGGAACGTCGTTTCAATATCGGCGAGAAACTGGAGGATGTTCGTGTGGAACGCCGTCCGTACCAATACTCGTACAACGAAGGCGATCAATACCACTTCCTTAATCAGGAGACATGGGAAGACATAATAATAAACAAGGAACTTATAACCGGCGTGGACTTCCTTAAGGAAGGTATGGTTGTAGAGGTTGTTTCGGATGCTTCGACCGAGACTGTTCTTTTCGCCGAACTCCCGATAAAGGTTCAGCTTGCCGTAACTTATACCGAACCGGGTCTTAAAGGAGATACGGCTACCAATACCACTAAACCGGCTACCGTAGAGACAGGTGCTACCGTTCGTGTTCCTCTCTTCATAGAAACGGGCGAGACGATAGTGGTAGATTCGCGCGACGGCTCTTATATAGAACGTGTAAAATAACATCTCAGCAAAAAGGGTCGGGACGGATTTTCGGATATAATGCCGAACATGTTCCGCAGCCAAATATGCGTCCGACAATGTACATGTACTTTGCCGGACGTTTTGTTTGTTTTTTTGTTGGCTATGGTTATATGTAACCGACATACCGAGGCAATCGGCTTGCATAACGGATTTTTTTTACCTGCTGGATTTCAACACCGAATAATATCGCGGATTTTATTTGTCATATTATCTGGTTTTAACTGGTTTGTCGTTATCATGGGAGGCGGCTCGGCATAAAATTTTAAGTGAACTTGTTTTTTCTGCTCTCGCCTTTCGCTATATTCGCACTTTGTTTTAAACTTTTTTCTGAAAGGGGATGAAACTTTTGTTTTTCGATATTGAGACTACAGGAACGATGTTCTGGAAAAACGGTATTCACCAGTTGAGCGGAGCTGTGGTAATAGACGGGGTGATGAAGGAATCGTTCGATTTGCGCGTCCGCCCCAACCCAAAGGCCTGCATCGACGATGCGGCTCTTTCTGTGTCGGGGGTAACGAGGGAACAGATTTGCGGATACCCGCCAATGGAGGATGTCTATAAGGAGTTTGTAGCCATGCTCGGCAAGTATGTGGACAAGTACGACCGCAAAGACAAGTTTTTTCTTGTGGGCTACAACAACTCGCCTTTCGACAACCAGTTCCTCAGGGCATGGTTTAAACAGAACGGCGACGACTATTTCGGAAGCTGGTTCTGGAGCAATTCTATCGACGTTATGGTTCTGGCTTCGCAGTTTCTTGCCGACAGGCGCTGCGACATGAAAGATTTTAAACTCGCCACTGTGGCTGAGGAGTGCGGGGTGGCTGTACAGCGCGATGCCTTGCACGATGCTTTATATGATATTCGCCTTACTATGGAACTGTACAAAAGGGTAACTACTTCAAAACAACAATAAGATGCCGCTTTTTTCGATAATAATACCTGTGTATAACCGCCCGGATGAAACGAAAGAACTGCTGGAGAGCCTATCGCTCCAGACGGAAAAGGATTTTGAGACGATAATCGTGGAGGACGGGTCGGCAGTACCGTGCCGCGAGGCTGCTGAAAGATTCACCGAATCGGCCAACGTGCGGTACTTTTTTAAAGCGAATGAAGGGCGTAGTGCGGCACGTAACTACGGCATGGAACGGGCAACGGGGGAATGGCTCGTATTTTTCGATTCGGACTGTATTATTCCTCGGGACTATTTCAAGACGGTAAAGGGTTGCATTGCCGATGCCGGATTTGACTGCTACGGCGGGCCCGATGCTGCCGACGATTCGTTTACTACGCTGCAAAAGGCCATAAACTATTCGATGACTTCGTTCTTTACTACCGGCGGTATTCGCGGCAAGAAAGGGGGAATGGAAAAATTCCTGCCGCGGACTTTCAACATGGGGTTCAGTAGGGAGGTTTATAAAAAGGTGGGGGGATTCCGAGACATGTTCGGCGAGGATATAGACATGAGCTTGAGGATTAGGGAAAACGGTTTCCGCACTGTTCTGCTTACCGACGCTTTTGTTTTTCACAAACGCCGCAATACGCTGAGAAGCTTTTCACGCCAGATGATTATTTTCGGCCGTTCGCGCATAGAGCTTTATCTGCTGCACCCCGATTCGTTGAAGATTGTACACCTGCTCCCCGCAGTGTTTATGTGCGGCTCAATAATGCTGCTGCTGCTGTCTGTCTTGTCGCCGTGGTTTCTGCTGCCTCTCGGAATCTACTATGCGGCTCTTGTTTGCGAGGCTGCCATAAAGAACCGTTCGGCAAAGGTCGCCGCTCTCGCTCCCGTTACGGCAACGATACAACTTTGGGGATATGCCTGCGGTTTTATAAGGGCTTTTGTTATGGAAGTGATATTTAAACGAAAGGGGGACAAAGAGGCTGAAATGCGAAGGCTCAAGTTCAAATAGGCTTTTGGGATTTTTCAAAGATTTGATTATCTTTGGCTTTATATCTCCAATACGGAATCATTTAATGATTATATAATTACGCACGTTGCGGAGATATACATGTATAAGAGGAATATTGTTTTAATGTTTACATTTTTTCTATGAGACGTTTTATCTTCAGTTTTATTCCGGCATTGTCGATTATGGCGGGAATAGTGTTTGCTTTTTCGTCATGCAATAATAATGACGATGATAAAAGCGGTAAAAATCCTGCTTTGGCAAGAACGTTTTACGTTGCCGGCAGCGAAAACTCCGGCGGTACGGCACAACCTGTTGTATGGGTGAACGGAACTGCAAAGAATCAGGGCAACGACGGATTCGGCGGTATTTGCAACGCAGTTGCGATAGGTGGCGACAACTCGTTATATGCCGGGGTGGTATCGAATGATGCAAATTCTTATGTATATAAAAACGGCGAGCGTCTCTTAACATTGGAGAAAAGCGGTTCGATGTGCGGTTTGAACAGCATGGCCCTGCTCGGCGACGTGGTTTACAGTTGCGGGTATGATGAAACCGCTCCCATGCAACCGTCGGCCTGCGTATGGAAAGGAAGCGAAAAATATTTCACCGCACAGGAGAGCAGCAACGGCGTAAAGGTTCTTCCCGTAAACGAAAACGAAATTTATATGGTTGCCAATGAGTATTCTTCGGGAAAATCCAAACCCGCCATATACAAGAACGGCAGCAAACTTTATACACTGCCTTCGGCTGACGGTATAGATACATACGCTAAAGACGCTTTTTACATTAACGGCGACATTTATACCGTTGGGGAATTCTCGGAATATCCTCCTGTAAATACCGTAATAGTATGGAAAAACAATATTGAACAATACAGAATAACGGGAGCAGACGGAGCGAACTGCAATGCCGGTGCAATATATGTAAACCGACCGGGTAACGTATTCGTCGGCGGACAGGAGACCAACGAGGACGGCGAACTGATTGCAAAAATATGGAAAGACGGGAACACGTACTACGAACTGGACGGCGGAGCAGACCGGTCGAACGTAACCTCCATTACGGAATATGACGGATTGATATATTCAACCGGCGAAACTCACGACTGGGGCGGAGCACATGCCATTATATGGCAGGAAAACGCCATTCTTTACAAGATGCTCCCCACGGGCGACGACCCTGTAACCAAACAACTGGTCATAAAATAGCCGCCGCACGGATATATGTTTTAAGCGGTTGATTATAAAATAATAACACTGTTGTAAAAAAAACGGCAAAGATTTGTTTTTGACAAATTATATACGTATCTTTGCAATAGTTCGATTACGGCAAACTCGGCGGTATCGGAACAAAACAGTTGATACCTAACGATTTGACGCTTTAGACGGATAATAATTATATTAATTATAAATAAGAAAGGGTTCCAGCACCTGAACATCCGGTGCGGGAATTCTTTTTTATATTAAAAAAAGAACAAAAAAGGAGAGATTATTATGGCTGTTGTTTATATGACCGATGAGGGTTATCATAAAATGATGGACGAGATCAACTATCTTGAGAGTGTAAAACGCCCCGAAATTTCGCGTCAGATTGCAGAGGCGCGCGATAAGGGAGACCTGTCGGAAAATGCCGAATACGATGCGGCCAAAGAGGCTCAGGGTCTTCTGGAAATGAAAATCGCCCAGCTAAAGGCTCAGGTTGCAAATGCACGCATTATAAATGATGCCAACCTGAACACCCATACGGTACAGATGCTGAACAGGGTGAAAATAAAAAACTGCTCCAACGGCGCAGTAATGGAGTATATGCTCGTTACCGAAAGCGAAGCCAATCTGGCCGAACACAAAATATCGGTAACCACCCCCATAGCAAAAGGGTTGCTCGGCAAGAAAGTGGGCGACATCGTGGAGATAAAAGTTCCGTCGGGACTTGTCAAGTTCGAAATCGTAGATATAATGATATAAGCCATGCCTACAATTTTTACAAGAATAGTAAACGGCGAGATACCGTGTTACAAAGTGGCGGAAAACGACAGGTTTTTCGCATTCCTCGATATTGCTCCTTTGGCCAAAGGGCATACTTTGGTGATTCCGAAGCATGAGGGAGACTATCTGTTCGCCCTCGACGACGAAGAGTATGCCGAATATATGCTGTTCGCCAAACGAGTTGCAGCAGCTCTGGAAAAAGCCGTACCGTGCAAAAGAATAGGCGTTGCAGTGCTCGGCATGGAAGTTCCTCATACACATATCCACCTTGTTCCGATGAACAGCGAACAGGATATGAACTTCGCCAAAGAGAAACTTAAATTGCAGGATGCGGAGATGAAACAGATTGCCGCCGCAATCGCCGCCGAGTTCGCATAAACTTCAGGCAGGTAAAAGCTCTATGCAGGAACAACGCCGGCAAAGGCCGCGGTATGACGAACGGAACTCACCGATAAAGGGAACAGGCAGACCGCTGTCGCAACAGTAACCGGATATTCGGGCATACCGACATAACAAAAACGTCCTGCATCTTACAGTACAGATATGCAAAACAACCGTACCTAAAACATATAATAGGTACGGTTGTTTTTTTGTTGTTCCTGTTTTTTATTGTTTTTATCGTAGGCTGCTATACAGCGGAGAAGACAAAACACGTTTGCCATTAAGCAAATAGTTGTGCGTTGCTTATCGGTATTATAATTTCTTCAAACCCGTTCTTTCTGACTTTGGAGGATTGTTTACCGTCTTTCTATCAGAGCCACGGCGTAGGCGGAGATTCCTTCTTCGCGGCCTGTAAATCCGAGTTTTTCGGTTGTGGTGGCTTTTATCGATACGTCTTCCTGCGGTATCTGCATTACTCGCGCCACACATTCCCTCATCTCGGCTATGTGCGGGTTTATCTTGGGGCGTTCGGCGCAAATGGTCATATCTACGTTCCCTATTTCATATCCGCTCTCGCGTATCATTGCCACGCAGCGTGCGAGCAGTATTTTGCTGTCTATTCCCTTGTATCGGTTGTCGGACGGCGGGAAATGTTTCCCTATATCGCCCAATGCTGCTGCTCCGAGCAGCGCGTCGCACAGGGCATGCAGGGCTACGTCGGCATCGGAATGCCCCAACAACCCTTTTTCGTGCTGCAACTTTACTCCGCAGAGCCATAATTCTCTGTCAGCGACAAGCTGGTGTACATCGTATCCGAATCCTATTCTGGTTTTCATCTGACGTGCGAATTATACGTTTTGTTTATCTGGCATATTCTACCACCGTTTTAAAGGAGTTTTTTGTTTTCCAACACGCGCCTTTTATTCGGTTTGCCGCATGCCTGAGATTTATCTGCGCCCGCGTTTGTGCCCTATCATGTCTTTAAGTCCTGCCATGTCGAAGGCGAGCGAGAAGCGGAGCGTCTGGTCGAGCGGACTGCTCTGTGCTGTTGCAAGTACGTATGCGGCATCGAGACTGAAGACGTTGAGGGAGAATCCTGCTCCGAACGTCAGATACTGACGGTTGCCTTTGTACTTGTTTTCGTAGTAGTACCCCATACGGGCGAAGAACTGGCGGTTGAACGAATATTCCAACCCGGCCGATACCTGTATTTCGCGCATCTCTTCTTTGAATCCGCCGGGGGCGTCGGAGAACGACTTGAAGATTCCGGTTATGGACGACATGTTGTTGTAATCCTCTTTGGCGGCTTCGTACGCTTGCGTATCGTAATTTCCTTCGGCATCGAGATAGTCGGACTGGCGGGGTGCGGCGGGTACAAGAAGTTTGTTGAGGTCGAGGTTTATTGCTATGGTATGGTAGTCGGCCACGGGGAACTTGAATGATGTTCCCAGTCGCAGGTTGGCGGGGAGGAACGCGCTGTTGGTTCCGCCGTCATACGACACCTTGGTTCCGATGTTGGAGATGTTGAATCCCCACGACCATTGGCATTCGCTTCGGCCTATTATGGGATACAGTGTCTGATACCCTGCTATGTCGGCGGCGAATGCGGGAGCGCCTTTTACGTCGGAGGCTCCGTCGGAGGAGTATCCCAAATCGGAATAGATGAAGCGGAATACCACCGCCATTGAAAAGGAACGGGAGAGGCGGCGTGAGTATCCGAGGTCGAACGCCAGTTCGTAGGGGTTTACCGAACTGAGGATGTTTCCTCCTTCGTCGGTTGTCTGTATCGAACCTAACGAGAAGTAGCGCAGGGTTGCGCTGAGTGCCTGCGGGTCATTGCCGTCGCGCCCGAATTTCCAGTATCCGGCCACATACGCGAGGTTTATGTCGTTTACAAGTTTACGCAACCACGGTGTATAGGAGATTCCGAGCCCTCCCTTGCTTTCGGCAAAGGCGTATTTGGCGGGATTCCAATATTGCGAATTGACGTCGGGGTCGGTCGCGACACCTAAATCGCCCATACCGCCGCCTCGTGCGTCGGGAGCTATTCCGAGCGATGTTACTCCGGTCGTTATGGGGTTGAACTGGTCTTTTACTTCGTTCTGCGCGGAGATTTTTCCGCTTGTGAGCAATAATAGCGTTATGGTTATTATTTGCAGATTTTTCATCTTTTTCCTTTTCGTATGCGTATGTACATGTATTATTTAAAACTGCTTATACGGCTTTTTATTGTGCCAGCACGACGATTTTTTTGGACTCGGATGAGATGCGGCTTCCTTCGGTGTTGGCCTCGGCCTTGTATATGTATATGCCCGGCGGAACGCGTTTGCCGGATGCGTCGGTAAGATTCCACGTTACAGGTTCGGTTGTCCATTTGTCGGAGACGCTCTCTGCCTGCGTACTCCACAGTTGTGTTCCGGTAAGGTCGTAAACGGTTATCTTTACGTCCATTATCATATCGGGTCTGTCGTGCCGTATATAGAAGTTGGCTTGTTCCTTTACCGGGTTCTTGTCGGTATAGAGCATTATTATATCGGGCTCTTGTCCTGTATCGACTTTGAACATGGTGCTTTTTTCGGATGAGTTCCCTTCGGTATCCCAGACTTTGAACGTAAGGGTGTGTTCGCCGGCGGAGAGTGCGGGGAGCTGGTACTGGACTGTTCCGCGTCCGAAATCGCCGGGGGAGGATGAGAAATAGTCGTTTACGACGTACTCCATGCTGGAGGAGTTGTCGATTTTAATCGTCATGTCGTGTCCGAGCCCTATGCCCGATACGTTTATTCCGGATTTGTCATATACCTGCGCAAAAAATACCGGGGTTTCGTTTATAGTGACTCCGTAGCTGAACGCCGAGGTGTTGAGGTAGAAGGATTCTATCGTCGGCCCTTCGGTATCGGCTTCGGCTTCGGTATCCATGCCGTTTACTATGAAGTCCTGCGATGTCCCGTGCGCTTCTATGCCTCGGCTCGTATCGTATGCGTACATGTTGAGCAGGCCGGGTTCGTCGGTATAGTTCAGTTCTTTGGGCATCTTGAACGTGAATGTGAACTCTCCGTTTTCTACCTTGTCGCTTCCGGAATAGAGTTTGTTGGTTCTCCGCTTGAAGGTATAGGGTTCTCCTGCGTCGCCGTTGCCGTGTGTGGTTATCTCTGTTTCGGAATCGTACAAACGTTGTTCGATTGTTCCGTTGAAGGTTTCGTCCTTGTTCCCTTCTTCATCGAGGATTATTCCTTTTACGGTTATCTCGGCGCGGGCCTGCATCTCTATATCTTCGGGATTGCCTGTTACGGCCTTGCCGTTTATCTCGGTTACCTTTATTTTATAGCCGGGGAAAGCGAGTTGAAGGGCCGGGTCGCCCAGCAGTATGAAGTTCAGCTTGTTCATGTCGCTGCCGTAATAATCGGTTACGGCGCTTTTCGACAGACGCATGGCATCGCCCAAACGGTAGCGTTCGCCGTTTTCGTCCCTGTCGAATATGTGCGTTATCAGCATTTTGTTGTATGTGCCGTTCTTGCTTATATAGACTACACGCGATGTGGAGATAAGTGCTATGCCGCCCCCCTTGCTGTTGAGGAAGAGTTCTTCGCCGCCGGAATTGGTGAGGGCGTCGAAACGGCTGAAGTCGCACGTGGCGGTTATGAACAACGGCAACCGCTTCAGGTACATTTTTTTTATGTCCTGCATCGTCAGCATTTTTTCGTCCGTCCACCCGTTGGCCGAACCGTGCCCTACGTAGTTGAGTATGAGTACTCCGTTGTCGAGCTGCCTGAGCATGTCTTCTTTGGCTTCGGGGTATGTGCCTCCGCTCGATGCTCCTTGTTTTGTATAGGCGTCGATATAGATTTTTGAGGGGAGGAACTCGGGGTGTCCCGTGTTTATTATATCGGCGAGGTCATCGCACTGTTTCATGTGTTCGGAGGCGTTCCCGTCGTCGGCTACCAGACAGATGTCGTTTTTCCATATTCCGTAGTCGCTGCTTGTACTGTAATTTATCAGTTTATCGACGGCCACCGTAGCTTCCGTAACGGTGCGTACCGGGAAGCGTCCCACGCCTATTACGGGTTTGTCGGAAAGGAGGTTTGTTCCGTCGGAATCTTTAAGGAAGGCGAAGTAGTCGTCGGTTACGTATCCCGACCTTTCGTCGAGACTCTCTTTCGACTGGAATGTAAGGAGGAACGGATAGTTGTACCCTTTCCACTGTTCGGTTATGTGGCGGTTGTCGCACGAGCCGTCGCCGAAGAGCAGGAGGTAACGGGGGTAGAGGGTTGCGTCGCCTGCCGATTCGGCACGGTCGTAGAACATTTTCATAAACCGGCGGTAGGCCGTGGCATCGGGTTTGCCGGACGAGAACTCGTTATATATCAGTTCCGGGCTTACTATAATGGAGGAGATGTTGTCGTGCTCGAGGTGGAACTCGGCCAGCCTTTTGGCTTGTGAATAGAACTGCGACGGGCATATTATAACGAGGTCGGCACGCTCCAGTCCGTGCAGGTTCTGGTTGGCTACTTCGCCTATATAGGCGGGCGACGGATATTGTACGTTTTCGTCGAACGCCGCGTATTCGTGTACGCCAAGCGTCTGCGGGGTGAACGACAGGGTGTTTCCTTCGCGTGCCGCGTTTATCTCCACGGGCGAATGATGCTCGCTTACATCCCATACATGGACGTTATTGTAACCTGTTACGTCTATGTTGTAACGGATGTAGCTGTTCGACGCGTTCAGCGAACGGAACTTCACCGCTCCTCCGTACAGTTTCAGTTCGCGTTTCATCTGCAGCTTTATATAATCGAGTCGCGCCGTTACGGAGGATGTGGCCTTAAGTTGCAGGGTTATTACGTCGGGAGCGGACGGGTCGGGGGTGAACGTCTTTTTTATTGTTGTCAGTTTGCCTGCCGTATAATACCAGTCGTCGCTGCTTCCGAATGCCGATATATTGTTGGCATCGCCGGCGGTAAGGTCGGTTCCGTTGTGTTTTATCGTCAGTTTTGCGGAGGTGGCGAGTTTTGCGACGAAATCGACCTGCATGGTTACGTCGCCCGATATTCCGGGTATGTCGAACGTAAAGTCGCGCGTGGTGGTATAGACGAAGTCTTCGCCGTACAGATTGCGCCCCATGTTCCCTATATTGTAGAGTTCGTTTTCGTATAGGGCGTAATCGTCGAATAGTGTTGTCGTCGTGGCCTGCCGTGCGGCGTTGTCGTCTTTTTGCTGAATTGTGGCAACGGGTTCGTCGTTTTCGGTTATGAAATAGTACCCTGCCGTGGCGTAACAGTTCTGGGTGTGTGTGAAACCGTTGCCGCTATTCTCCCACAAAACCGTCCCTTGTGCGTAAAAGAGGATGCGGTCGCCTGTCCGCAGTACGGGTATTTGGGGCAGGTCGTCGATATATGGGTCGCTGAATTTCTCGGAGAGCATTGCTCCGCCGTATCCGTATATTTTTACTTTTGACGGATTGAATCCCCACGATTGCAGTTCGGAATGGGTTATTTGGTAGATTCCGCTTGTTACGACGCTTATTTTTACCCACCGTCCTTCGGCGAGTACCGACTTGCCGGTATAGTCGGATGCGGGCAATGCGAAACTCTCCACGGTGATAAGCATCGCGGCCAACATGGCGTATATGCGGTTCAATTGTCTTTTCATAATCTGCATCGCGAGAAACTGTTTTTTCTCTTTCTGAACCGACTGCCGCCGCACTTGACGTTTGCAATCACGGATTATCGAACGTAAAAATCGAGCAGCTTGCGCGTGCCTATATACCCTTCGAGGTGGTCGCCTATTTTTACGGGGCCTACTCCATACGGCGTTCCGGTATAGATGAGGTCGCCGGTCTTTATCGTATAGAAACGGCTTACGTACGAGATTATTTCGTCTATGCCGAAAATCATGTCGGAGGTTATTCCCCGCTGTACTTCGTTTCCGTTTATCGAAAGAGCGAACTCCGTCGCTCCGGGAAGCCCCGATTCCGCTATCGGAATGAACTCGCCTATTACTGCCGATGAATCGAATCCTTTGCTTATGTCCCAAGGCCCGCCTTCGCTGCGCATCTTTTGCTGTATGTCGCGTGCCGTAAAGTCGATGCCTACCGTTACCGCATCGTAATAGCGCGAGGCAAAACGGGTTGCGATATTTTTTCCAAGTCGGCTTATCCTTACCACCAGCTCGGCTTCGTACTCGATACGCGAGGAGAAATCGGGGAGGAAAAAGGGCTTGCCGTCCTTGAGCAAAGCTGAATCGGGCTTGAGAAATATCGTCGGTTCTTTGGGTAATAACGGATTATCGAGTTCTTTATTGTGTGCCTGATAGTTCCACCCTACTGCTATTATCTTCATTCGGCGTCGCGGTTTAATTCGTTTAATCGGTTGAACATTACGGCCAGATGCGCATATATGGAGGTGTTCTGAACTACTATTCCTTTTGCCACTCTTATACGGTATGGGGTGAAATTCCATATTGCCTTTATCCCGCCTGCCGTCATCAAATCGGCCGTCGCCTGCGCCCTCTCGACGGGTACGGTTAGGATTCCTATGTTTATCTTTTTTTCGCGCTGCACTTTGGCGAAATCGGCCACATCGTATATCGGGATGCCGTTTATGCGACGGCCTATCATATCTTTGCGCACATCGAATCCGGCTACGAGTTTCATGCCGTACTGCTCCAGTCCGGTATCTTGCAGCAGTGCGCCGCCGAGACTTCCCACTCCGAATATGCAGGCATTGTGTGTGCTGGTGAATCCGAGAAAGTCTTCCAACGCCGCAGCAAGAGATTTTACTTCATATCCGACACGGGTTTTACCGGAGATTCCTATGAACGAAAGGTCTTTGGCTACTTGCGACGCATCGACATTGGTAGCGGCGGCTATCTGCGTGGATGAAACGTATTCAGCCCCGCTGTCGCCCATCAGCTTCAGGTGCGCCAAGTACCACGGCAGTCTTCTTAACGTCGGTTCCGGGAGTATCATCCTTTCAATCGTATATTGTTTATAACCTCTGTTTTAACTGTGCGAATATAGTAAAAAGTTTTTATATGCCGGTACGGGTTGCGGGGGTTGGGCAGAAATAGTACCTTTGCTTTACGGCATGTTTTTACAGTAACATATTCATATTTTTAAAGATGAGCAACAGCAACGATTGGAAGAGCAGGCTTAACATCGTTTATTCGACAAATCCCGATTTTAAATATGACAACGGGGAGGAGGACGATGTTCATGCCGCGCCTAAGGAGAAACAGCAGGTACGGATTAAGCTGGACAAGCGAAACCGAGGCGGTAAAACGGTTACTCTGATTACGGGTATTGAAGGGAGCGACGACGAGATTGCCGCTCTTGCGACGAAACTGAAATCGAAAATCGGCACCGGAGGGTCGGCCAAGGAGGGCGAGATTATTATTCAGGGTGATTTCCGAAACAGGGTAATGGAGTTGCTGTTAAAAGAGGGGTATGCGAAATGCCGGATTATTTGACGGACGGTTTACATGCTGCGTGTCTGAAGGTATAGTTGTTTATGAACAGAGAAAAGCCTCTTGACATATATATGGCTTCGGCGGGTTCGGGGAAGACCTATACGCTTACCCTGAACTATCTGAAGATTCTGTTGTCGGACGACGACGGGGGAATGTTGCCGTCGGAACTGCACAAAGGGTATCGCCGTATCCTCGCCGTTACTTTTACGAACAAAGCTACCGAGGAGATGAAACGGAGAGTTGTGGAGACGCTGTTTTCGCTCTACTCCGAGCAGAAGCCGGCTTCGGTTGCCGACAGCCTTATTGAAGCGGGTTGCGCCGCCGACAAAGGGGCGCTGTCGCAAAAGGCCGGCGAGACGCTGTTCAATCTGCTGCACGATTATTCGAATTTCAACATCTCCACGATAGACGCATTTTTCCAGCGTACCATGCGCGCCTTTGCAAGAGATATAGGGTTGCAGGGGGGGTATAATGTGGAGATAAACGCCAAAGGGGTTACCGACGAAGCGATTGAACGGATGTACTCGTCGCTCGACACGGACGACAGCAGGGAACTTACGCGGTGGCTGCTGAAATACAACGAGGAGGCTATCGAGGAGGGGAAGAAATGGAATGCTCCCGAGAACAGCATAAGCAGCCTGTCGCAACAGTTGTTTAACGAAGGGTACAAGGAATGGCGAAACGCCGCGGATGAAGACGAACTGCCCGACAAGACGGGGATAGAGAGTTACAACTCGTTTTTAAAGAGGATTATACGGACGTTTGAGTCGGAAGTGCGCAAGCTGCATGCCGAAGGGGCGGCGATACTGAAAGGAGTGGAGAATACCGAACTGTACAAACGGAGCGCATCGCCTCTGAACTTCTTTCTGAAACCTTTGACGAAGGTTACATTACCGAACAAAACGTTTTTGTCGCTGCCCGACATCCCCGACAAATGGGCGCAAAAGGATGCCTCGCAACATACGGTCGATGCGGTGGAACGGCTGAAAGCGGCTAAAACAGTGGAACAGATTGCCGAACTGTTCGAAAAGGAGTACAAACCTTACGTTACGGCTAAAAAGACGTGTCAGGAACTCTACTCTTTCGGCATTTTGAGCGACATAGACAAACATATACGGGAGATAGAGCGGGAACGGAACATAATGCTGCTGTCGGACACGACGGAGTTGCTGAACAAAATTATAGACGGCAACGATACGCCTTTCGTTTATGAAAAGACCGGCGTATTCATCCGTCATTTTATGATAGACGAGTTTCAGGATACGTCGAGAATGCAGTGGAAAAACTTCTTCCCTCTTATTGCAGAGAGCATAGCGTCGGGGGGCAAGAACCTTATAGTGGGGGATATTAAGCAGAGTATTTACCGTTGGAGGAATTCGGACTGGAGGCTGCTCCGCTCGCTGGCTTCGGACGACTCGCCTGTAAGACGCGAAGATACGGGCGTTTACGGACTGGACACGAATTGGCGGAGCGACGGGAATATCGTCGGTTTCAACAACCGTTTTTTCCCGATTGCCGTAAAACTGCTTCAGAATTCTATCGAAAAGCCTGAGATGAGAAACGTTATCGGGGAGGCATACGGCGATGTGTGCCAGAAGCTACCCGAAGGGAAAGCCCGAGATGAGGGGTTTGTAAGCATAAATATTATTCCTGCCGAGAGGAGCGCGGTTTCGAACGATTTCAATCTTGCGGCCGCCGAAAAACTGTACGACGATATTTGCCGATTGACGGAAAGGGGGATTTCTCCGTCGGGAATGGCCATACTTGTAAGGCAAAAGAAGGAGACGGCGTTTATTGCGGAATATATTCTGAAACGGTTGTCGGAGGAGAAGACGGCACGGAAATTCAGGGTCATATCGGACGAAGCCCTGCTGCTCGGCAACTCCACGGGTGTCCGTCTGATAATATCGATATTGAGGTTCATAGCGGCTCCGGAAAACCGCAACAATCGCTTTCTTGCGAGATACGAAACATCCCTGCTGCGCGGAAAGGATTGCGAGGAAGCGGTACGGTATGCTTTACAGACGGAGGATGCGGATGAAAACATGACCGCATGGATTGACAAGATTTCCAACATGCCGCTTTTCGACATGTGCGAAGAGATTATTTCTTATCTGGGTATCGGCAACGACGAGAGGCAGGTTCCGTACATACAGGCTTTTCAGGATTGCGTACTGGAATATTCCGAGCGGCACGGTTCTAACCTGTCGGCCTTTCTTGAATGGTGGGGGAGAGAGTCGGAAAAAATATCGCTCTCATCGCCTCCGGGCAACGACGCGGTAAGGATTATGACCATACACAAATCGAAAGGTCTGGAGTTCGATACGGTTTTCATCCCTTTCTGCAAATGGAAAATGGGAGTCGATGACAGGAATATAGTATGGTGCAATGCCAAGACCCCGGAGGCTCCGGCGTGGAAAGTTCCGGTAAAGGCGCAGAAAGATATGGGGGAATCGGAATATGCCGACATTTACGAGACGGAACAGATGCTGACTTATACCGACAATCTGAATATCGCCTATGTGGCTTTTACCCGCGCCAGACACAATATGATAATATATGCTCCCGAACTGACGGGTGCGAACAAGAATCCCGCAGGCGACATGTATAAGGTTCTGCAAGGGGCTCTGAGCATAATGGCCGACGAGTTTCCTGACGAGATAAGGACGGAAAGCGAAAACGGAAGGGTTGTGCGGTATGTCGCGGGACATGAACCTGAATGTGTCGGGGAAGAGGTTGCGGTAAAGGCCGAAACCCTCCGATACAAGTCCGTCCGGGCGGGCGAAAGGCTGCGAATGAAACTGAGAGGCGCAACATATTTCGATGCGGCTTCGGCTCGTAACTACGGTTCGCTGATGCACGAAGTGCTAAGCGGCATCGTATCGGCAGAAGACATGGACAAACGTATAGGGCAGTTCGTATCGGACGGGGAAATATCGGCTGAAGAGGGGCGTAAATTGGCATCGTTAATAAACGCACATTTGTCTGACGAGCGTGTAAAAGGGTGGTTCGACGGCAAGGCAACCGTATTGCGCGAGACGTCGATTCTTCAACCCGGCTCGCAGGTGATGCGCCCCGACAGGATTGTTATCGGAAACGGTAAAGTTTCGGTTATCGATTACAAGTTCGGAGCTGAAAGGGGCGAACACAGGAAACAGATGCAGAACTATTTGTCGCTGGTAAGACGTATGGGGTACTTCGACGTTAAGGGATATTTGTGGTATCTGTCGGAGGGGCGTATCGTGGAAATAGAGTAGTCCGAGTGCCGCTGGCTATAAAAACGGCAGCAGGGGGCAAAAAGGGAGCAGGCATGCGGTTAATGGCAGTACGGGCAACAGCTCGGGCAGGAAGCGGGCTGCTCTTGCGTACAAGTGAATTTTATTTGCCTGTACGCTCGGTTTGCACTATTTTTCTCCCGTACGGTCGGGGAAGCAGGCACGGGATTAAAGGGAAGCAAGAATGTGTAAGATGCAAGGCGCTGAAGGTGAGGGCGAGTTGAGTTTACTAATGGTAAACGGCCGAGCCCGAAACCTGATGGCAACGACGCAGATTGCATGTTATGGCTTCCCGACAGGTACAGGCAAATAAAAATTTGCCTGTACGCTCGGTTTGCACTACTTTTGCCAAAGGAAACCCTAAGGAGGGAAGAACGGCTTTATCTGTGCAACAGTGCGGTACGGGTTAATCTTTTCTGTTTAGGTTATATTGACGGAATTTTGGCACGGACTTTTGAGTCATACCTTTTTTGTCTTATTTGTTTTTACTTTTGCAGTTAAGTTTTTTTGTTATGAAAATAGCTCTTATTGGATACGGGAAAATGGGCAGGGCAATTGAACAGATTGCCATCGCCAGAGGTCATGAGATAAGTGTAAGAATCGATATAAACAATCAGGAGGATTTCGATTCGCCCGAGTTTGCAAGTTCGGATGTGGCAATTGAGTTTACCACTCCTAAAACGGCATTGCAGAATTACCGCAGGGCTTTTGCGGCAGGGGTGAAGGTGGTGTCGGGAACAACAGGGTGGCTGAATGACCTGCCTGAAGTGGAGGAGGCTTGCCGAAACGGCGCAACGCTTTTTTACGCTTCTAATTTCAGCCTCGGCGTAAACGTGTTTTTCGCCCTTAACAAATATCTGGCAAAGATAATGAACGGTTTCCCCGGATATGACGTGAGAATGGAAGAGGTTCATCATGTCCACAAACTGGATGCTCCGAGCGGAACGGCCATAACGCTTGCCGAAGGGATTATCGAATCGCTCGACCGCAAGTCGGGATGGGTCGAGGGGAAAGCTCCGGCTTCGGACGAAATAGGTATTACGGCTATCCGCAGGGACGAGGTTCCGGGTATCCATACGATAATTTACGAATCGGACGTGGATACGATAAGTATTACACACAATGCCAAAAGCCGTGCGGGATTCGCCCTCGGCGCGGTGGTTGCGGCAGAGTTTACAAAAGACAGGTGCGGACTGCTGTCGATGAAGGATATGCTGAATTTTTAAGTTCCTTAAATTTGGAATCGTATTATGGATAACTGCAGACGAAAAAATCCTTTTGCCGGGATAAAGGTTACCCGCTGGATAAGATTCGGCTTTGCCACGGCTCTTTATATAGCTTTTACCGTATGGCTCGGCAACTATTATCTGCTGTTCGGGCTGATTCTTCTCGTGGATATTTACCTTACCAAATATATCCCGTGGGGATGCTGGAAAAAGACCAAGAATCCGACTCTTAACAAGGCTCTGGAATGGGTGGATGCTATATTGTACGCTCTTGTAGCTGTTTATCTGATTAACAACTTTCTGTTCCAGAACTACAAGATTCCGACTTCATCGCTTGAAAAGTCGCTGTTGGTGGGGGATTATCTTTTCGTCAGCAAAGTGAGTTACGGGCCGCGCGTACCTATGACGCCGCTCTCTTTTCCGCTTGCACAACATACTCTGCCTGTTTTCAACTGCAAGTCGTATTTCGAGAAGCCGCAAATAGCATACCGCAGGCTGAAGGGGCTCGGAACGGTACGGCGAAACGATATTGTGGTGTTCAACTTCCCTACGGGCGACAGCGTACCGACCCGCATTTCAAACCCCGACTATTATACTCTTTGCTATATGGAGGGTGCCGACAGGGTGCGGAACAACAAGGCTGTTTACGGCGACATTGTTTATCGCCCGGTGGACAGAAGGGAGAATTATGTGAAAAGATGCGTGGGTATGCCCGGCGACTTGTTTGAAATAAGGGATAATCAGATTTATATCGATTCGGTGGCTGCGGAAAACCCGTCGAATTTGCAGTTCAACTATTATGTAATGCTGTCGAGCCCCGAAGCGAGGCTTTCAAACGCCCAGTTCGAGGAATTGGGGGTTTCGGTCGAGGACAGGACGCTTATCCCGAACGATTACAGATATTACGATATTCTTTCTTATCTGGGGTTTGAACGGAACGCAAACGGACGGTTCAACACCGCCTACCGCTTACCTCTTACCGAAAAGGGGCTAAAGCGGCTTGCTTCTATGCCGGTTGTTACGAAAGTGGTTCAAGAACCGGGCGGCGCGTTCGGCGGGGAGGTCTTCCCTCTCGGCTCGGGATTCGGATGGTCGCGCGACAACTTCGGACCGCTCTATATCCCGCGGAAGGGGGATACCATTGTCCTTACTCCCGAGAACTGGAAGGTTTACGAACGGGCTATAAGGAATTATGAGGGGAATGAAGCCTGCTTGTCCGACGGGAAATTCTTTATAAACGGCAAGGAAGCAACGAGTTATACTTTTAAAATGGACTACTTCTTCATGATGGGGGATAACCGCGACAATTCGGCCGACAGCCGATACTGGGGGCTTGTCCCGGAAGACCATATCGTCGGAAAGCCTATTTTCGTATGGTTGTCGCTCGACCCGGACAAGGGGTGGTTCGACGGCCACATCCGTTTCGACCGCGTATTCCGTTCGGTGGAATCGCTGGTAAAATAACTTCGGGAGGGAAATGGACATCTTGTCTTCGGCATATCTGGCTCCGGTATCGTATTACCGACGGCTGTACAACAACAGCGTCATTATCGACGGGTATTGCAATTATCTTAAACAGAGCTACAGGAACAGATGCCGCATCGCCACGGAAGCGGGTGTGATGACTCTGTCGGTTCCGGTGGAGAAACCTCATGCGGGAAATGTGCCGACGCGCGACATGTTGTTGTGCGACCACGGGAACTGGGCACATCTGCATTGGACGGCCATTACGTCGGCTTACAACTCGTCGCCGTTTTTCATGTACTACTGCGACGATATTCGTCCTTTTTTCGAAAATCCTTTTAAATACAGGTTCTTGTTCGATTTCAACGAGGCGCTGCGCGAAACGGTTTGCCGTCTTTTGGGTCTTGAATGCGACGTGCGATACAGCGTTTCGTATGTGGATGATGTAACGGGGGCGAACGATCTGCGCGAAGCCATACACCCTAAACGGGTGTCGCCCGAAAAGGAGAACCTGCTCCGATATTATCAGGTGTTTGAGCAGCGCAACGGGTTTATCGCCGATTTGTCGATTCTGGATTTGCTGTTCAACATGGGTCCCGAATCGATGTTTCTGCTGAAAAAGGAGCCTGTTGAAATTTAATATTGCTACATTTGCAGTATTGTCGTTATTGAATGTCGTACCGTGGTTAAGGAGAAACTTCTGAACAGTAATTTTCTGGCGGTTTTAGGGGGAAACTTCCTTCTGTTTTTCGCATTTTTCACGTTGCTGCCCGTTTTGCCTATTTATATGCAGAACGAGTTCAACGCCTCACACACCGAAATTGGTGTCGTGCTGTCGCTTTATACGATAACGGCTCTTATTGTCCGCCCGTTCGCCGGATTCCTTATCGACACTCTGCCGCGCCACCCTATGCAGATGCTTTTTTATGCGGCGTTTACTCTTCTTTTCTGCATGTACCTGCTGCCGGGCGGGATTGTGCTGTTTGCCGTTACCCGTGCCCTGCACGGTTTTGTCTTCGGCGTCATAACGGTAGCGAACAGTACGGTGGCGATAGATGTACTTGCTCCTACAAGACGTAACGAGGGGATTGGGTACTACGGAATAAGCAATAATCTCGGAATGGCTCTCGGCCCTACAATATCGTTTACGGTACTGCATGTTTTCGGCTCGTACAACGCTCTTTTCCTGTGTGCGTTCGCTGCATGTGTTATTGGGTTCATACTCGTATCTACGGTTAAAATGCCCGACCGGCACAGGGAGGCTAAGGCAAAGCCGAAGGAGCGTATGCCTGTATCGCTCGACCGCTTCTTCCTTCTTAAAGGGAAACGCGAGAGTCTGACGCTTGCCCTGCTTTCGTTCAGCTACGGGATTCTTTCGACTTATCTTGCCGTTTATGCCCGCGACGAGGTAGGTATAGACGAGAGCACCGGCGGATTTTTCATGCTTATGGCGGCCGGGTTGATAGGGGCTCGCATAACTACCGGCAAACCGCTGCGGAACGGACTTCTGATAAAACTGATTACGTGCGGCATATTGCTGCTGTTCGTCGGTTACGGGATGTTTATTTTCATCAAGGTTCCGGTTGCTTTCTTCGCATCGGCTTTTGTTCTCGGATACTCGTACGGGATGATTTGTCCGCCGATGCAGACGATGTTTATAAATCTTGCCCGGCACGACCAACGGGGTACGGCAAACTCAACGTACCTGACTTCGTGGGATGTGGGGGTCGGCCTCGGTGTGGTAATCGGCGGCGCTATCGCCGATGTGGAGAGTTATACGGCTGCTTATATTTTCGCCGTTGTTCTCGTGGCTGCGGGACTTGTCTTTTTCCGCAAGGTTACTGCTCCGCATTTCTCAGCCAACAAATTGAGATGAATCGGGCGGATACGTAATGCTCCGTAAAACGGCGTTAAACTGAGCAGGATAAACGGCTGCATGCTTGTTTTGCCGCCGAAAACCCAAAACTCTTGTCCGTACGTATGCATGATTCTGCGAGAAAAACAGCAAACTTTCCCGAAAATAGAGGTTTACATGCAATTTTTAAGCGTCGAAATTTTATAAATATCCGCAAATAGATTAATTTTGTGGCCTCTAATTGGGAAGAAATCAATTAATACAAATATAAAATGGCTAAAAACGAGAATAAAGCACAGCAGCAGGATGAGGTGGATAAAATGAACAATGTCCTCTCTGTTACTGAACAATGGATAGAGGATAACCAGAAATGGATAATTACCGCCATAGTTGTAATAATAGCAGTGGTTGCGGGGTATCTTGCTCTGCGGCACTTCTATCTTGAACCCCGCGGCGAACAGGCTCGCGCAGAAATGTACAAAGGGGAGATTTACCTCGAGAGGGATTCTTTCAACCTCGCTCTCAACGGCGACGGCGGCGATTACCTCGGATTCAAGGCTATCGCGGACAAATATTCGAATACTACTGCCGGGAATCTGGCAAAGGCCTATGCCGGTATTTGCTGCTATAACCTCGGCAATAACGAAGAGGCTCTCGAATATTTCAAGAAATACGACGGCGATGATGACATATTCGCAACGAACATTACCGGTATGATTGGCAACTGCTATGCAAATATGGGCGAATATGATTTGGCTATAAAGAACTTCGTGAAAGCTGCCGATAAGGCCGACAACGAACTGACTTCGCCGATTTTCCTCAAAAAGGCTGCCGTAGTGGCCGAAAAGAAAGGGGACTATGCAAAGGCCATCAAGTTCTATGAGGAGATTAAGGATGATTATTCGAACTCGTACGTAGGTCGGGACATAGACAAATATATCGAAAGAGCAAAACTTCTGTCCGGGAAATAGCAGAAGTTCTCCATACAAACAACTTTTTAAAGGCTTCCCCCTGTCGAAAGAGAGGCGTGAAGCCTTAAATTTAACAGATAAGATACGACACAATGGCAACTACCAACCTTTCAAGTTACGACAAGAACTCGCTGCCCGATGCTTCTTGTCTGAGAATTGCGATAATATGCTCGGAATGGAATTCCGAAATTACCGAGAACCTGCTTAAGGGGGCTTACAATACCCTCGTCGAGAACGGTGTCAAGCCCGAAAACATCTTTGTAGAACATGTTCCGGGAACATTCGAACTTACCTACGGAGCGCGCAGGGCTGCCCTTCATTACAGACCCGATGCTGTTATTGTGCTCGGAAGCGTGGTACGCGGCGGAACTCCGCATTTCGAATACGTTTGTCAAGGGGTTACCTACGGTGTGTCTGCTTTGAACGCGACGATAGACATACCGGTAATTTTCGGCGTTCTCACAACCGACGACATGAAACAGGCTCACGACCGCGCCGGCGGAATTCTCGGCAACAAAGGGGACGAAGCTGCCGTTACGGCTATCAAAATGGCGGTACTTGCAGCAAAAATTAGATAGAATAATTTATTTTCGTTTGTATTTTGTGAGCAAATACGTAACTTTGCTCCCGTATTAGTACTAATTTAAATTTTATACAAATGGCTTACGTAATAACTGAAGACTGCGTTGCATGTGGAACATGCGCAGGAGAGTGCCCCGTAGAGGCTATATCTGAAGGCGACATCTACAAAATAGATGCTGACAAATGCATTAGCTGCGGAAGTTGCGCCGCTGCTTGCCCCACAGGTGCAATCATCGAGGGATAACCTCCGTAAACGGTCTTTACCGACCAGAACAGATACAGGATATGCGAAAATCGCATATCCTGTTTTTTTTGTCTTTTGCGAAATAATTGGAAACGGAAAGCGACTGCATGCGTTTAACGCAACGGCTTGATTCGTTTTTGCGGATTTTGATTTTCATGCAGTAATGGATTCGTATTATCCGGTTATGCCTTCGCCTATGAGTTGAACAGTGCGGCAACCAAAACTGTTTTTCTGTAAAAAAACGTATGGAAGTTACTCATCCACTTGCAAAAAAACTTGTTTTCTATATCGGAACGCTGCTCGACAATATGGGCGTGGAGGCTGAAAAGGCCGATAAAATGGAGGGGTGGATTTATGTAATCGTCATTATCCTGCTTGCCTTCGCCGTAGCTTTTGTATTGCGCCTTATTGTTCACCGCATCTTGGTCTCGTACGCAAGGAATCACGGGAACGAAACAATAAAGGAACTTATTGGCCGAAAAGTTTTTGCCCGCGCCACATACGTTCTGCCACCTCTTATAATGATAACCCTTATTCCGCTGGCTTACGGAGAATATCCGAGGTTTATCGATAACGTGGAAAGAGCCTGCTGGCTCTATTTCGTAATTTCCGTTCTGGTTTATGCCAACTTCTTTATTTCTGCCCTATGGAGAATACTGTCGGTAAGCGAGGCCAACCGAACACGTCCTCTGCACGGGATTTTACAACTTGTCCGCGGCATTGTGGCGGGTATAGGCGCGATAATTATCGTGGCGATTATTTTGGATAAGTCGCCGATGAAGCTTATTACGGGGTTGGGGGCTTTTGCGGCGGTGCTGATGCTCGTTTTCAAAGACAGTATAATAGGGTTCGTATCGGGGGTGCAGTTGTCGCAGAACGACATGATAAGGAAGGGGGACTGGATTAATACCGCCGACGGTACGATAAACGGACACGTTCTGGATATTACCCTCAACACGGTAAAGGTGCGGAACTTCGACAATACCATTCTCACTCTCCCTCCCTACTGGCTTATTTCGCAACCTGTACAGAACTGGCGCGGAATGGAGGAATCGGGAGGACGCAGGATAAAGTTCAGCGTAGATGTGGATACCGACTCGATAGTAACGATGAGTCCCGACCTGTTTGCTTCGATTGGGAATCTGGAGTTACTGAAAGGGTTTATCGAGAAAAACGGATTGTCGCCCGCCAAACCCGACTTCGGCATGGAGGGGTGGGGCTCGGAAGGGGTATTCGGTTCTACGGCGACGAATCTGGGCATGTTCAGGGCTTATCTTTCGCTTTACCTTATCGGCAATCCTTATATAAGCCGCGAACTTATGGTAATGACACGGCTGCTGCAACCTACCGACAACGGCGTACCGCTGGAGATATACTGTTTTTCGGCCGACAAGATTTGGAAAGAGTACGAGGCTATAAAGTCGGAGATTATCGAAAGGGTCTTTTCATCGGCCGCACTGTTCAAACTGAGGCTGTACCAAAACGCTTCGGGTATTGATTATCTTGCCGCGGCTTACATTACGGCGGGGAAACAGGTGCCCGACTCGCTGAACTGCAAATTATAAGGGGTATCGGTTTTTCTCCTGTATATTTACGGGAAATGCCAAGTTGAGTTATATAGGGTTCGTAAATACGGGGTTACGTATTACCCGCCATATTCGGGGAATATGGTGAACGGGCAACTGTGATTTGGATATATATAATAAGAAGGCGGCGCAGGAAGAATCTTCACTGCACCGCCTTTATCATGTATTTTAATACTTGTCCTCTTGCTTTTTGGTTTAACTGTACGAATAGGGCAAGTGGGAAAGCATAAAAAAGCTGTTTGTTAGAAGTCGTATCCTATCGATAAGGAGAATGACGAGTTGCGCATTGTCTTGTCGAATTTAACATCTCCGGGATCTGATGCGTTTACAATATTGAACATCTCTTCATTAAGCATGTTCACGAATCCTACGTTATATTTGGCTCCGAATACGATATTTTTGTAATTCAAAGCGATACCGATATCCCATCCTACATCGAAACGATTGTATACGCTGTATTCATCAATTTCGGTTAAATTCCCCGTATTGTCGTAAACCATGTTATATTGTGTAGCCAAGGGGTCTGTTATGGTCTTTTCCTTAAACGTCATCCCTGAATATGCTCCTTGGTCTGCAGCATAAGTAAATGCACGTGAATCTATCTGTCTTGCTGCAAGTGCTACCGCCAGATAAGGTCCTGTATTTACCTGAAGCTGGCATTTATCGAAATTGATTCGGAAAGAGGCGAGAATAGGTATTCTAAGGTAGTGTCCTCTTACAACAGTAGAATATTTATCTTCGGATAATCCCGTACCGTCGAGATCTTTGGCCGGCAACTCCATTTTTGCCTTGCTTGAAAGCATTGCATACTCCAAACCCGGCTGTATATAAAACCAGTCGTTTATGCGGGTGTTGAACACTACGCCCAAACTTATTCCCGCTCCGGCTTTTGAATCATAAGGATTTACAGGTGCTATTCCTGACGGGTCGTAATTCAACATGTCGGCAACTCCTGTCAATCCTCCTATCGTTACCCCTGTGCGAACTCCTACAGAGAATTTCTTCTCATTAATGTCGTTCAATTGCGCCATAACAGGCATTGTTATGGCAGCGACAAAAATCGCTAAAATAGTTTTCTTCATAGTTCTTTAATTTATGTTTATATTATTATCGTACAGCTTCCTAAGCACCTCTATTCCACTACTTTTTAGCTTATTGCTACTACACTGAAAATCTCATCATATCCTTCGTACCGTCCCGTTCCATTAACGTGTCTCTTCATAAGAGATACATATATCACGCTACGAAGATATATAAAACATTAATAATAACAAACTTTTAGAAAATAAAATTCCGATGAAATGCTAAAACGCGTGAAGCGTTATTAGTCGCGTTCTCGATAGCAAGTATATAAACCCTTTATTATTAACTTATGTATGTGTGATGTATATCTCTTATGAAGAGATACATATTTGACGGGTCTTAGCCTGTCTGCTGCAAAAAAATAACATTTTTTCTTATTTCTTATAACTTACGGCAAAACACTTGCTGTAAATTGCTTACGTATTTTAACGATAAGTGGAGGATAAGGGTTCAGCTTTCTTTACATACCAATCGTTGTTTCACAAGTTATATTACTTTTCTCTTTTGGGTGCGGAGTTATTTAGTTATGTTTGTATTCGGGAACTAACTTTTTTACCGTATGCTCGACTTCAGGCCTGTTACTGTTGCGGATAAACCTCTTTTTGAAAAATATTCTTACCTGTATGGCGGAAGGAACTGCGATATGGCTTTTGCCAATGTCTTCTGCTGGGCATCGTTTTACCGTAACGAGATTTGCGAATCGGACGGTTTTCTGCTGATGCGCATAAAGATTGACGGACGCAGGAAAACCGGCTATTTCGAACCTCTCGGCGAAGGGGATATTGAACATGCAGTAAGATTGCTTGCCGACGATGCGGCGGCGGCCGGTGAGCCGCTGAGACTGCAAAGCCTTTCGCAGGGGTTTGCCGAAAGGCTGTCGGGTATGCATCTCGACAAAGAGCTTTTTGTTTTCGAGAACAGGGATTTTTTCGATTATATCTATCCTGCCGAATCGCTGCGGACGTTAAGCGGAAAGAAGCTGCAACCGAAACGGAATCACATAAATCAGTTCATGCGCGAATATGAATATCGTTACGAGGCTTTGACTCCTGCACACGGGGAAGAGGTTTTTTCCCTGTTGCACAAATGGCGCGAGGGGAAAAATTCGGACAACCGTTCGTTGGAGGTGGAAGAGAACGTTATACGTACGGGCATGGAAAACTTCGATGCTCTCGGGCTTCGTGGAGGGGCTTTGTATGTAAACGGCAGGATGATTGCCTTTACTTACGGGTCGCCGATTAACGAGGAGACTTTCTGCATACATATCGAAAAGGCTGATACGGAATTTGAAAGTGCATTTCCGATGATTAACCGTCTTTTTGTCAATTCTCTCCCGGAGAAATATCGGCATATAAACCGCGAGGAGGACCTCGGACTGAAAGGGTTGAGGGGCTCTAAACTGTCGTATCACCCCGAAGAGCTTTATAAGAAGTTTTATGCAATAGAACGCGACAGTACGGAAATGACGATATGGCGTTTTCTCGAAAACGGCTTCAATGCGGACGCGTCGAATATCGCCTCTTACATATCGGCTTTCTACGAAAAGGAGAACGTCTTTATTTTAAATGAGGGGGAGATTCCGGCTGCTGCAATTTTCATACATCGTTTAAAGTATGAATACGGCTCTATCCCGTATATCTGCGCCGTTACGGTAATGCCGCAGTTCAAGAAGCGCGGTCTCGGTATCGGCATGGTAAAACGGGCATTGTTGAAGATGTTCGATGCGGGTGAGGCGGTAGTAATGTCGAGGATAAACTGCAACCGGCTGAAGAATCTGGCTTCGTCGCTGGGGTTTGCCTGTGCCGGCGAGGTTTCGGAAACGGGGGTGATTTCAGTGGCATACCCGTTTATCTGGTGGGAGGGCAATGAGGAGAATGAGACGGTATTCAGGGTTGTAAATGCTAAAGAGTACCTGCAAAGGTATGTGGGGTATTTTCCAGATACCGAAACTGAAATAGTGCTGCATGACGATATTATAGACGGTAATTGCGGCAGCTATGTCATTTCGGGCGGACGTGTTTCGTTTACTCCCGGCAGCGGCGACGGGGGGATAACGCCTTACGGCCTTTTCAGGCTGCTGCCGCTTGCGGGAAAGGATTTTATTTTCGAGGATTAGATTGTATGGACGGTATCGGAGAAAAGGATTTCGGCGATATGATGCGTCTGTGGCGCGAGTGTTTCGGCGATGACGAAGCGTATGTGCGCGATTACCTGCTGTCGTGGCGACCGAAGGGGAAATCGTTTGTCAAAAGGGCGGACGGGCATATCGTGGCGGCCGCTGACGTACACCTGTTCGGATGCGACGGAACGGATGTGGCGTATATCTTCGGGGTTATGACAGACAGGCGTTACAGGGGCAGAGGGCTTGCCTCGTCGCTTGTTGCGGAGATACTGGAGAGCGTGAGGAATGCGGGGTGTTGTCTGGCAATGCTTATTGCGGGGGATGACTCTCTTGCGGAATGGTATAAGGGGTTCGGCTTTTCTTCGCGGTTTGCGGAACCTGTATCGTTGGTATCGTCCGACGGCAGTTTCGATTTCGGCACGGGTTGCTCGGAGTTGAACAGGGTACAATTCCGTATTGCGGATGTGGCTGCTTATCTTGCTCTATATTCCGAAAGGACTGGCTCTTCTTTTTCGGTTGCTGTTTCCGATTCGGCAATTGAGGAGAACAACGGCTTTTTCACTGTCGAGAACGGGACGGTTTTACGCTCTGCCAACGGAACAGGCGCGGCGGTAACGGTGCCGCAGCTTGCCGACCTTTATCCTCCGTGTTTGTCGCATTTTTCGTATGTCGGCCGCAGGGTCTGATTCTGATATACAGCAGTTCTTCTCGTCGGTGTTTTAATGTACGGGAAAGCGGCGGCAATATTATTACATTGATAAATAAAAGCGGTCTGTCGGATAAACTCCTGACAGACCGCTTTTTTATCGGGGGTTATCGCTTATTTGCAGTCGTACTGGTTTATAAGGATTGCACGCGGCGATATTCCTTTGCCGGGTTTGCCGTCGTTGGTGGCTTTTTTGAGGATATTGGGGCTTACGCCGCAGTCCTGAAGCACTTTTATTGCAGCATCGGCACGCTGATTGCGCAAGCGGTCGTTAAGGGCTTTCGAGCCTGTGCTGTTGTCGGCGTATCCGCATATCTCGTACTGGCAGTTGGGACTTGCCTTTATCACCTCGGCTATATCTACGAGTTTAGCTTTGTCGGATGCCGATATCTTGGCCGATCCGTTGGCAAATTCAACATATCCGAGCATAGTCCGCGGCATGTCTTTTAATTCGGTTTTGGTTACTACAACGGTATCGCGTACGAGTGTCGGGTTCTTTTTGAGGTATTCTATGCTGTCGCGGAGCGCCTTGTTGTCATTATCGACTTTTGCCTTGGCTGCCTGCAACTCTTTATACTTGGCATAGCATGCTGCCGACTCGGCCGTGTCCTTTATTATCCACGGACGGTACTGTGTGCATTTGCGGGGCTTGAAGTTATAGGTAAATCCTATTCCCAATGATGCGGTAAAGTCGCCGGCACGATATTGCGTTCCATTGTCTATCGTTGTCATCTGTCCGTCGAAGTCGTTGCCTACCCAACCGCCTTTTATGTCGATGTTTATATCGCAGGCTTCACTTACGCGGAACTTCTGTATTACGCCTATGTTGAGCGTGGGGGCATAGTAAACATGCTTGCCGTAACCTATGTCGCCGTGCCAATAGTCGGGTTTCACCTTGTTGCCGCTGTTTACCATAAATCCTCCGCCTACTTGTATTATAATGTCATAAACTCTGTCGGGTTTGATATTTCCCATAAGGTTCATCATGCTGAAGAAAATATCCACATTGGGATTGAAAGCGAAGTATTTTTGAACATATACATTGTTCAAATCATACCTCAAACGGCTCATATCCCATATATTGCCTCTTATGAAATTTCCGCTTTGGTTATATGCGGCTCCTTTATACTGGGTAAAGTCCAACCCGAATTTGAAACCCATCCACGGCGTTACCCACTTACCTGCATAGATTGCCCCTCCGGGAGCTATACGGTCCTTGAATTTTACCAGATTGTCCTGCTGACCCAAATAAACGTTGCCGTTTACGCTGAAGTCCATGAACCAGTTGTTTTTCGCGCGTTCAACGATATAGCTCTTCTTCTCGTTGAACTTTTCCTGAGCAGTAGCGCCTATCGCAAACAATGCGAGAAACACAAATAAAAAACTCTTTCTCATAGTGATACATTGATTTTAGTTCGACATTTAATCTACCGTTTCTACAATTATCATTGCTCCTCCGCGTTTCGGTATATTCCTTCTGCCTTTAAAGATATGTTTTTTATTTAATACAAACAATAGAATTGTTTTGCAAACTTTATAAAATAGAATATTTTTTTCGGCTTTAAGCGGTTTCATTTTTGTGCCTCCGTTTTTTTAAACGGCCTATCAAAAATATTGCAAAGCTCTATTTATCAGCTATATATCATAATTCATAACTCTTATTCCTACAGCATGCGTTTGCGATTCCCTGCCGTTATACATGGTAAATAATTTTTTTTGTACGAGGTATTTATTTTTCCTATATTGCAACTCGTTAGCATTTAGTACGATATGCCAAAACCGTTTTTGTCGGCAGATAATAAATCGTTAATGTATATGAAACACTCCTTCTTTATTGTTGCTCTATTATGCAGTTTGTCTCTTCCGGCGAGAGGAGAAATTCCCGACTTGTTAGAACACGTATTTGCTCCCGTAATTGTCGGGACTCCTCCGAGCGATGCGTTTATTGGTCTTTCGCTTATGACGGACGGCGAAGTGCGACACTACAACTACGGTTCGCACCCGAAACCGGAGCGCCCCGTTTACTTGTCGAGCCGCGACGGAGGACTGAATTGGAAAAGCGTAACTCTTCCGTACGAACTTCCGTATGCCGACATACAGTCGCCCGTCAGCGGGGAATTCGTCAGGCTTTTCTGCACGGGTTCGGGGGTATATGCCCTGCGCACGGAAGGGGGTCTGGAAGGGGGCAGGTCGATAGTGAAAATAGACGATACACTCGGCATAATGAACAAACCGCCTCTTTTTATACGGGGCGGGAAACGGGTAATATCGGGCGCGCACCGTACCGACCGCAGCGGAGCCTTCGTCTATTATTCGGATGACGACGGACGGACATGGAAAGTTTCGTCGAAAGTGAACGCTCCCCTGCACGAAAAGGGCGGGTTTCACGAAGGGGTGCGCTGGAACCACGGCGCCGTGGAGCCTACCGTAACGGAACTGAACGACGGCAGGTTGTGGATGATTATGCGTACGTCGCAGGACAAGCACTACCAGTCGTTCTCGGAGGATGGAGGCGAAACATGGAGCAAAGCCGAACCCTCCCCTTTTTACGGTACGATAACCATGCCGACGCTATTCAGAATGGGCGACGGGCGTCTGCTTTTCTTTTGGTGCAACACCACTCCCCTGCCGGAACTTCCTACGGCTACCGGCGTATGGGATGATGTCTTTACAAACCGCGACGCAGTTCATGTTGCAATATCGGAGGATGACGGTAAAACATGGTTCGGGTTCCGCGAACTGCTGCTGAACACCGAACGCAACTCGGCCAACTTCGGCGATACGCGCCCGGGGCAGGACAAGAGCGTGCATCAGGTTCAGGCCGTGGAGGTCGCACCCGGCAAGATTCTGGTATCGGTAGGGCAACACCCTCTCTGCCGCAAACTGGTGCTGTTCGATGCGGCATGGCTGTATGAACCGCGCCGCTCGTGCGATTTCGACGAGGGGCTGGACAACTGGTCGGCTTTCAGATACTACAAGGGGATTACCGGACACTGCTGCTACAACCGTCAGGAGATGCCTCTTTTGGCGGCACACCCCGACAGGGAGGGGGCTAAGGTTCTGCATATCGGCTATACGCCGAACGACTCGCTGGTTCAGGATAACGACGGGGCTGTGTGGAACTTCCCTGCGGCGCCTGACGGCTCGGTAAATGTTTCACTGAAAATTCCGGAAGGGTCGAAAGGGGCGCAACTGATTTTGAACGACAGGTGGTTCAACCCTACCGATACCGTCGCCCGCTATGAGTGCATGTACAGACTCGACCTTAACCGCGAGACGTTGCGGATAAGGGATGACAAGTGGCATACGGTAACGGTGGAATGGGAAAAGAACGCCCCGGCAACACTGCTCGTGGACGGACGCAGGCGCGGAAAACTCCCCGTGGTTGCGGAGACGGAACACGGTGTATCGTATCTGCACTTTTTGGGAGGCCGTGAGCCCGACACTAAAGGGGTCTTTATAGAGCATGTGGACGGGGGAAAACGGTAAAACGGGCAGGGGCGTTTTTCGCATGTAAAAAAAAATATTTTTTTCAAACCTGTTGCACAGTTGTAAATTATCGTTACATTTGCAACCGTAAACGAGAGAAAAAGAAATGATTTCGATATTGAATATATGGTGGTGGCGCTTGCAATTCTTCAATTGTGAGTAGCTTGTCGCGTGCATATATTCAATAGTAAACAATATCTGAACAGGGACTTGTCGAACTCACGGCAGGTCCCTGTTTTTTTATCAATATTCAAAAACCATGACAACAAGAACAAGATTCGGAGTAGATGAAAACGGCTATTACGGTTATTTCGGCGGAGCATATATCCCCGAAATCCTGCACAAATGCGTAAAGGAATTGCAGGAGAGTTATTTGAAGATAATGGAGAGCGCGGAGTTCAGGAAAGAGTTCGCGATGCTGCTCGCCGATTTTGCCGGCCGCCCGTCGCCGCTCTTCTTTGCCGAACGGATGAGCCGCAAGTACGAATGCCGGCTCTATCTGAAACGGGAAGACCTGAACCATACGGGGGCGCACAAAATAAACAACGCCATAGGCCAGATACTTATCGCCCGCAAAATGGGCAAGACGAGAATCATAGCCGAAACGGGCGCGGGACAGCACGGCGTGGCCACTGCAACGGTATGCGCCCTTATGGGGATGCCGTGCGTGGTGTATATGGGCAAGACAGATGTTGAGAGACAGCAGCCTAACGTAAAGAGGATGCAGATGCTGGGAGCGGAGGTCGTCCCTGTTACTTCGGGCAACATGACGTTGAAAGATGCAACCAACGAGGCGATACGCGACTGGTGCTGCCACCCGTCGGACACGTTTTATGTTATCGGTTCTACCGTGGGGCCCCACCCCTACCCCGACATGGTTGCCCGCCTGCAGTCGGTGATAAGCAGCGAAATAAAGTCGCAACTGCTCGCAAAGGAGGGGCGCGATTACCCCGATTATCTTATAGCCTGTGTCGGAGGAGGGAGCAATGCAGCCGGCACGATATACCACTATATCGATGATGAACGGGTAAAAATAATACTTGCCGAAGCGGGAGGGGAAGGTATCTTGTCGGGACGCAGTGCGGCTACGATACACCTCGGCAAGGCCGGCATAATCCACGGTGCGAGGACGTTGGTGATACAGGACGAGAACGGGCAGATAGAAGAGCCTTATTCAATATCGGCGGGGCTGGATTATCCCGGCATAGGGCCGATGCATGCGAATCTTGCCGTACGCCACCGCGCAGAGGTATATGCCGTTACCGACAGCGAGGCTCTGGACGGGGCTTTTGAACTGACCCGCACCGAAGGGATTATCCCCGCTCTGGAAAGCGCACATGCGTTGGGCGTACTGAAAAAGGCGAACCTGAAACCTGACAGCGTCGTTGTCCTTACCGTATCGGGAAGGGGCGACAAGGATATGGATACTTATATAAGGGAAATGAACAATTATTGAAGAGAGTCATGAATTACGATTTTTACACTGTAAGCAAAGAGGTTCTGGGCGACATGTACACTCCCGTATGCCTCTATCTTAAACTGAGGGATATTTATCCCGAATCGGCACTGCTCGAGAGTTCGGATTATCACGGCGGGGAAAACAGTTTGTCGTACATCGCGCTCTGCCCCGTTGCAAGCATCGGGGTAAACAACCGCGAAATAACGTCGCGTTTTCCCGACGGCAGCCGCGAGATTGCCCCCGTACGGGGCGGCAACGATATTGCGGAACGGATTACGGGGTTTTTGAAACGGTTGCATGTTGCAGGCGACGACAGGAACGCCTGCGGCGTCTTCGGATATACGGCGTTCGATGCGGTGCGTTATTTCGAGAATATCCCGGTATGCGAATATCACCATGAGGAGAACGATGCCCCGGACATGTTTTATGTTTTTTACCGTTTCATTCTTGTTTTCAATCATTTTACCAACCGTCTGAAAATAATAGAAGCCGTTCCGGAAGGAGAGACAAGCAGGATAAATGAGATTGAAGCGGTTATAAAGGACCGTAATTTCGCCTCGTACAACTTCGAACTTGCCGGGGAGACCACCTCGCCGATTACCGACGAAGAGTACAAGGAGATGGTAAGGGAAGGTATTAGGCACTGTCTGCGCGGCGACGTGTTCCAAGTGGTTTTGAGCCGCCGTTTCGAACAGGGATTCAAAGGGGACGATTTCAAGGTGTATCGCGCCCTGCGGAGCATAAACCCGTCGCCGTACCTGTTCTATTTCGATTTCGGAGGGTTCAGGATTTTCGGGTCGTCGCCCGAAACGCACTGCAAGGTAACGGACGGAACGGCAAGCATCGACCCTATTGCGGGAACGGCATTCCGCACGGGGGACATGAACATAGACCGCGAACGGACGGAGGCTCTGCTCGCCGACCCGAAGGAGAACGCCGAACATGTGATGCTGGTGGATTTGGCACGCAACGATTTAAGCCGCAACGCCGACGGGGTGAAGGTGGAATTTTACAAGGAGGTGCAGTATTACAGCCATGTTATACACCTCGTTTCGCGCGTGAGCGGAAGGATACGCGAGGGGCATACCCCGGTAAAGACGTTTATCGACACGTTTCCCGCCGGTACGTTGAGCGGTGCGCCCAAGGTGCGGGCAATGCAGATTATCACGGAACTGGAGAAACACAACCGCGGTGCTTACGGAGGGTGCATAGGGTTTATCGGGTTGAACGGAGACCTGAATCAGGCAATCACAATCCGCACATTCGTAAGCCGCGGCAACAAGCTCTATTTCCAGTCCGGCGCGGGGATTGTCGCAAAGAGCGATGCGGACAGGGAACTGCAGGAGGTAAACAGCAAACTCGGCGCGCTGTTCAAAGCTGTCAGGGAAGCCGGGAATTTGATTAACTGAAACTTATTACGGAGATATGAAACGGAATAAAATACTTTTATTGGACAATTACGACTCGTTTACTTACAACTTGCTGCATATTTTACGGGAGCTGGGGGCGGATACCGAAGTGTTCCGCAACGACAAGATTACGGTAGAGGAGGCAGGGCGCTTCGACAAGATTCTGCTGTCGCCGGGCCCGGGCATCCCGTCGGAGGCGGGCATTCTGCTGCCGTTGATTGAACGGTACGCACCCGAAAAGAGCATCCTCGGCGTATGCCTCGGGGAGCAGGCTATTGCCGAAGTATTCGGCGCAAGGCTGGAGAACCTGAGCCGCGTATTCCACGGCGTGGAATCGCAGATATTGATTACGGCGGACGACCCTCTTTTTGAAGGGCTCGGCAATGAAATCACCGCAGGACGCTATCATTCGTGGGTGGTGTCGAAAGAGGGGTTTCCTTCGGATGTGCTGGAGATAACGGCCGAGGACAAGGAGGAGCGTATGATTATGGGTATCCGCCACAAACGGTACGATGTCCGCGGGATACAGTTCCACCCCGAATCGCTGATGACCCCGTCGGGGAGCAGGATAATCGAGAACTGGCTGAAGTTATGACACCAGCCCGTCGGACTGCCGCAACCGGCAGAAGGACGGAGAGATGGATTACATTTTATCATTTACCTACTGTTATATTGAAATAAAATGAAACAGATATTATACCGCCTCTTCGAGCATCAATATCTCGGACGCGAGGAGGCTCGGAAGATACTCGAGGAGATTGCGGCCGGGAAATATTCCGATACTCAGGTGGCCGCGCTTATTACCGTATTTCTGATGCGGAGCATATCGGTAGAGGAACTGTCGGGGTTTCGCGACGCTCTTATGGATATGCGCCTTAACATCGACTTGTCGGAATACTCCCCTATCGACATCGTCGGCACAGGCGGCGACGGGAAAAACACATTCAACATCAGCACCGCAGCATGTTTCGTCGTGGCGGGAGCGGGATACCCCGTGGTGAAGCACGGGAATTACGGGGCTACGTCGATAAGCGGAGCCAGCAACGTAATGGAGATGCACGGTGTGAAGTTTTCATCGGACAGGGACAAACTGGCTCGCTCCATAGGAGAGTGCGGCATGGCATATCTTCACGCCCCGCTTTTCAACCCTGCCCTTAAGGCTGTAGCTCCCGTAAGGAAAAGTCTTGCGGTAAGGAGTTTCTTCAACCTGCTCGGCCCGCTGGTGAACCCTGCAAAACCTGCATATCAGCTTTTGGGGGTATATAACCTGCCGCTGCTGCGACTTTACAGCTATACGTACCAGCAGAGCGGCGTCCGCTTCGGCGTGGTACACAGCATGGACGGATACGACGAGATTTCCCTTACTTCGGAGTTCAAGGTTACCACGGCCGAAAGCGAAAAGGTTTACACGCCCGAAATGCTCGGCATGGAGCGGTGCCGCGAGGAGGAGCTTTACGGCGGCGACAGCGTGGAAGAGGCGAGCCGCATATTCGACGATGTGCTGCAGACGAAGGCTTCGCGCGCCAAAATGAACTGCGTCATTACCAATGCGGCTTTCGCCATAAGGGTTATTAATCCGCAAAAGAGCATCGAACAGGGCATCGACGAAGCCCGTAATTCGCTTTACGGGATGAAGGCTCTGGAGGTTTTCAACAAGTTTTTATCGCTTAATTCGTAACAGGTCATGGATATTCTTGCTGAAATAGTAAAGCATAAGCGTACGGAAGTGGAGATGCTGAAAAGGGTATCGCCTCTTTCGCCGAAAACAATAATCAGGAACGGACGGATGCCTGTTTCGATGCGGGAACGTCTGGCCGCTGCCTCAACGGGGATAATAGCCGAGTTTAAACGCCGCTCTCCGTCGAAGGGGTGGATAAACCGCGATGCACGGCCGGAACAGGTTTTGCCGCTGTACGAGGGGGCGGGGGCTTCGGCCTGTTCGGTGTTGGCCGACAGGGAGTTTTTCGGAGGGTCGCCCGACGACGTGGCGAGAGCCCGCAACGCAGCGAACCTGCCTCTCCTTTTCAAGGAGTTCGTAATAGACGAGTATCAGATAATGCAGGCTTTCAGCGCGGGCGCCGATGCCGTACTGCTTATTGCGTCGGTACTGCCGCCCGGGGAGATTGCCGCACTTGCCCGCCGCATCCACGATTTCGGCATGGAGGTTTTGCTGGAGGTGCATACAGCCGACGAATTGTGCGCGCTGAACGGCGATATGGAGATGCTCGGTATCAACAACCGCAACCTCGGCAGTTTTTTTACCGACACCGGCAACTCGCTCCGCATGGCCGAGGCTGTACGGAAAGCGACAAAGGGTTTCGCCTCTGCGCCTTTGTTGGTATCGGAGAGCGGGATAACATCGGGCAGGGTAATTGCCGAACTGAAACGTGCCGGATACGGAGGGTTTCTTGTCGGCGAGAGCCTGATGAGGGGAGAGAATCCGGGAGATAACCTGCGCAGATTGATTGAGGAGGCCGAAAGATGAAGATAAAAGTCTGCGGGATGAGGGATGCGGAGAATATCCGTCAGCTTGCCGAAACGGGGATAGACTACATGGGGCTGATTTTTTACCCTGCATCGCCGCGCCATGTTGCGGAATGCCCCAAGTTCCTTCCCTACGCGTCGAGCGGCATAAAACTTACGGGGGTTTTCGTCGATGCGCCGATAGAGGTTATCATGGAGAAGGCGGCGGAATACTCTCTTTCGGCCGTACAACTGCACGGCGGGGAGTCGCCCGACTTCTGCAAGAGGGTCGGCCGCGAAACCGGTGCGGAGGTAATAAAGGCTCTGCACATATCGTCGGCTGCCGATATTGCCGGGGGCAAGGCATACGCCGGTTGCTGCGATTTCCTGCTGCTGGATACGGCTTGCAACGGATACGGAGGGTCGGGCAACCGTTTCGACTGGGGCATCCTCGATGCTTACAACCTCGAAGTGCCGTTTTTTTTAAGCGGGGGCATCGACCTGTCGTGCGCCGGGCGTATTGCCGCGTTGAAATGCCCCAAAATGGCGGGTGTGGACATAAACAGCCGTTTCGAAACGGCTCCCGGGATAAAGGATATTGAGTCGATAAAATTATTTATAAACAGGATAAATGGTAAACAAGATGAAGAGTAACAGAATAAAGGCTCTTTTCGACGAAAAGGGGAAAGAGATATTGTCGGTCTATTTTTGTGCAGGGTTTCCGAAAGCGGAGAATACGGCGGAGGTTATATCGGGACTGGAGAGGTACGGGGTGGATATGGTTGAAGTGGGTATCCCGTTCAGCGACCCCATAGCCGACGGCAAAGTGATACAGGACGCCGCGACAAAGGCTCTCCGCAACGGGATGAGCCTGAAAAGAATCTTTGTCCAGCTTGCGGGGATCCGTCGCACGGTGAGGATACCGCTCGTTCTTATGGGTTATATGAACCCGATAATGCAGTACGGTTTTGAGGAGTTTTTCAAAAGTTGTTCGGAATGCGGCATCGACGGATGTATCATCCCCGACCTGCCGTTCGAGGATTACATGACGGATATAAAACCTCTTGCCGACAAATATTCGGTCAGCGTCATAATGCTTGTTACTCCCGAAACGTCGGACGACAGGATTCGCAAGATAGACGATAATACCGACGGCTTTATCTATATGGTTTCGACGGCTTCCACAACGGGGGCGAAAGAGCGGTTCGACGATGAAACGATAAGATATTTCGAACGGATAAATTCGATGAACCTGCGCAATCCGCGCATGATAGGGTTCGGGATAAGCAACCGCGCCACGTTCGCCGCCGCCTGTGCCAATGCTGCTGGGGGTATAATAGGAAGCCGCTTTATCAGCATTATGGGCGAATGCGGCGATGCGGAGACGGGAATACGGCAATTGAAGGAGGAACTGTCGCGATAGCAGACCTTACGGTTTTGCCATACGACTCTACAACAGTGTCGGGACATCCGAAATTCCGACAGATTCTACGCTGTTATGGAGAGCATGTAATTTTTGTAGGCCGTCAGCCTTATGTCCGTATCCGAAAACATATTTTTCCGCAAGCGTCGCGGAATCATGGCATTTGCTACGTAAAAACAAACAGCGCGGAGCTGTGCCGAAGATTTTAGTTTCGACGCAGCGCCGCGTTGTTGTTGGCTGTTTGCGTTTTCCGTAAGGATTACACCAGATTGTTTTTTTCGTTATATGTAGCATTAACGGCATTCTGCAAATAAAGCATCTTGCAGAATACAACCAGATACATAATACCGAGCGTAAGCCACCCCAAGATAAATACGGTCAAGAGGTAGGTAGATGCGCTCAACCCTGTGGGCTTGCCGTTTCTTATAAGATAAGCGTTGCAACGGTTTATCCATTTATAATACCATACTAAGGAATATATTCCCAATGTGATTATCGACAACAAGATATATACCAGCAATCCTGACGTACTTTTACCGTCGTCTTTACAGGCGATATTCGTCTCCTTTGCAAAAGCATAAATAAGATACCATGAATAGAAACCGAGTGTTACAATCGATAATAAAAAGGCTAACCAAAAGCCGCGATTAGTTGTTAGTTTTTCCATTTTAACAAGAATTAGATTAATAGATTGTTAAATTTAGTGCTTCTATCTTTATAAGCATAATGTAACGACGCAAAATCAGCGCACTACAACGATAACTGTTTTTGATATTTCCGATTTCAAATTTAGCATGTTTAACACAAAGTACAAAAAATATATACAGAAATTTTCACAAAAGGGACTCTTTACCGCTTATTGTTTATGTCGGTCTGCACCGAGGTCGGACGGAAATCAGAGTATTGACAGGAGTAGCGTTGCATGCAATTCTGACGCTTCTTATCACGGCGTCATATATGGTGCATTGCCTTATTAATGTCTGCCTGTATAATATTTTTTCTTATCTTAGCCGTTAGATAGTTTTACGGAGGACAAAAGCATGAGACGGATACCTGAATCGGAATTGATTGTAAACCCCGACGGTACGATATTTCATCTGCATCTGCTGCCGGAACAGCTGGCCGACAAGATAGTGATGATGGGCGACCCGAAACGGGTGGATATGGCGGCATCGCTCTTCGACGAACGGATATGCTCGGTTCAAAACCGGGAGTTCAAGAGTGTTACCGGCCGTTATAAGGGGAAACAGGTTACGGCAATGTCGCACGGGATAGGGGGCGACAATATCGATATTGTTTTGAACGAGCTCGACGCTCTTGCCAACATCGACCTCGAAACCCGTACGGTTAAAAGCGAAAAGAGGTCTTTGGAGATTGTGCGCGTGGGGACTTCGGGCAGCCTGCAACGGGACGTGCCGACGGGGTCGTACGTGATTTCGGCGAGGTCGATAGGGTTTGACGGCGTTGCCAATTTCTATGCCGACCGCAACAGAGTTTGCGACCTCGATTTTGAAAAGGCTTTTGTCGATTATACGGGGTGGTCGCCGCTCCATGCCGCTCCTTATGTGGTATCGGCCGATGCCTCGCTGCTGCACAGGATAAATGCGGGCGACATGGTGGAGGGGGTTACCATATCGGCGAACGGGTTTTACGGCCCGCAGGGGCGCGTTTTGCGGCTTATGACGGAAGACCCTCTTTTGAACGGCAAGATTGAGAGTTTCCGCTACGGCGACGAGAGGATTGTGAACTATGAAATGGAAGGGGCGGCTCTTGCGGCTCTTGCGGCAATGCTGGGACACCGCGCCGTTACCGTATGCGATATTATTGCGGGGAGAACGGACGGTACGGCCGATACTAAATATTCGGACGGCATGATGCCGCTGCTCGAAAAGGTTATGGAAAGAATCTGAAAGGGGCGGGACAGGCCCTGCGTTTTTACAAGTTGTATGGCGGCGGGCATGTTTTTTTTCGTGTCGTCGCCGTTTTGACCTATTTTTTGCCGTTATTTGCCTTCTTCCTTGCCGGAACGGTGCTTCTGCATGTTGCGCAGGCTGTATTCGCATCCGCAATATTGCTGGTTGTAGAACTTCTCTTCTTTCAGCAGGTAGTTGCGCCGTTCGTAGAGGCCTCCCTTGCGCCAGTTCTGTTCCCAGAATATCACATCGCCGACGGCTGCGGCCGCGGCTCTTCCTGCCGCACATATCTGGTTTATGTCTTTCCAGCGCGATGATGCAAGCGTGGTGGTGAAAACGGCATATCCTTTTTCGCGGGTAAAGCGTGCGGCCTGCAACAGGCGGTGTGTGAAACAGTCGAGACAGCGGGCTCCGCGTTCGGGTTCGTCTTCTCTTCCTGCTATCGCCGTTACCGAGGCGAGCCAACTGTCGTGGTCGTAATCGCCGTCGGCTATCTCCAGCCCCAACTTTCCGGCGTACGCGGTGATTTCGTCTTTGCGTTTCAGATATTCGTCGAACGGGTATATATTGGGATTGCAGTAATATATCAGCGGAGTTATGCCGTTGTACAGCAAAGCTTCGATTATGGCCGACGAACATGGGGCGCAACAGGAATGAAGCACTATGCGGGAAACGCCTGCGGGCGGCATCAGTTTTATCTTGTTTTTTACGCTCTCCATATTTTGCCGTTTATCTTGTCTGTTTCTTGCGGGAGTGCCCTGTATCGGGTACAAAGATACTCAAGTTCTTTTACCGATATTTGTCTGCCGGTTTTTTTGTTTTGCAGGGAGAGCGCGGCTGCGCAGGAATAGGCATAAAAATATCGCGGGGGGGAACGGCATCTTGTCGGCCTGTTTCCCTCCGCGATTGGCTTTTACGGTACGATACGGCGGTTTATGCTGACGGACAATGGCATTTGTTATCAAACACTGTTATAACCCGTATCGTACCGTAATGTTTTTTAATGGCGTTCGCCTCTATCCGAACTGCGCCGCCGCTATTTTTTTATTATGCAGGTTGTCTCTCCTGCGCATTTTACTATATATACGCCTGCGGGGAGGTCGGCTATCTGTACGGTATTGTACCCTTCGGCTACCTGTGCGGTGCGAACCTGCGTACCGCTCATCGAATAGATTGCTGCCACTGCTGCTGTCGGGGCTTCGATGTTGAGTGTACCGCCTGCCGCATATATCTTGAATTCGGACGATACCGCCTTGCTCTCTTCTACGCCGCTGAGGTCGTCGGTTGTTACGGTAAGACGGTCGAGGCAGAAGTATGCGGGGGTATTCATATAGCCGTAACTTTTGTCGGACGAATCCATCGTAAAGATTATCTGTTCGGCTTTCCCGAGCGATGAGAGGTCGAACCACTCCCATTTGTCGCTTTGCTCGAGTTTGCCGTTACGGTACTCGGCAAGTATCTTGGTTACCGAAGTCTTGCCTCCATCCGCATCGACTGCAGTTGCCGTAATGCTCAGGAAATCGCCTTCGTTCTGCATGGGCGATGCGGGCGATGCTCCGTTTATATTGGCATAGTATGCGTACGGGCTGAGCGAGATATATACTCCTGCGGGCGAATAGCTGTTGCCGTCGTTGAAGAGTATGGTACAACAGTCTTCGGGAAATCCGCTCCAATATCCGAGTATATAGGGGCGGTCGGCGCTTACGGAGACTTCGCCTGTCGTTTCATCGACGTTTGTTATTCCTCCGCCGGCCATACAACCCCATTGGTACGCAAGCCAACCGTCGGCGGCATGGTCGGTATTGTCGGAATTGCGGCTTACGGTGAATCCGTCCCAATACGAGCCGCCCCACGAACTTCCGCCGAGGATGTGGGTGAACATGAATACTTGCGATTCCCAATACATGTAGTCTTCGCTGTATGTTCCCGTCCATACGCCTTTATCGTCGAAGTCGAACGATTCGGGGTTTGCCGGGTTGGCGAGGTCGAGGACAATCTTGTTTCCTTCTGCCGATACGGTTGTTGCAGGCATGGCAAGAAGTGCTGCTGCAAAACTCAATGCAATGTAAAATTTTTTCATACTCGTTTGATTTTAAATTAGTCTTTATTTGTTTTCTGTTTCTCTATAAATGCAAATCTTCTGCTCCGGATATTTCGGTGGAGGTCTCCCCTATCCAACCGCACGATTGTATTACGGCTGTGGAGACTTTTATGAAATCGACGCCGGGGAGATATACGCTGTTTCCTTCTTCGTCGATTGCCCACGATATGTCGAAGCTGTTTTTATCCTTGTCGCTGTTGGGATGGTTGTCGGCATACCCCCAATCGTACGGCTTGAGGACGTAATTCGAGCCGTTGCCCGACACGTCGGTTCCGTTTGCCGGCAACCGCGTTACGGTATATGTTAGTTCATCGGCGTTTATCCACTGCGGGTAATAGTTCTGCGGGTGGAATGTGTTTTTTTCGACGTACCCGCTCCCGCCCGCATTATCGCTCCACGCTATATATTCGCAGTCGGTTACGCCTGCCACACCTGCCACGGGTGTCTTGTTATCGTCGGGACGCCGGTATGTTATCGTGTATCCGCGCAGCGTGCCGTCCTTGCCGTGCTCGCTGCCCGCAAGTTCGTACCACCGGTCGTCGGGCAGGCCGTTCCCGTTTTCGTCGAGCGATACATATACTGCCCCGGGCTCGGCGCTGCCGCCTGTTACTTCACCATGCGCATTGGTGTTAAGCACTGCATTGCCGTACAGGGCGAAGTCTTTTGCTCCGGTAACATTGGCTACGGTATGGTCGAACCCGAATATCATGTATCCGCCGCACGCCCCGAGCGATACCAGTCCTCCGGCCTGCAGCGAGGCGAGGGCTTTCGCGTTCATGTCGGCGCGGGTATCCCCCTCTTCGTATTCGGGCATAGTGTTTATGAACTGCCCGGGTGCGGGAAGATAGTCATATACGGCAGATATAGTTCCGGAATATTCTATTTCTTCGGCAATTACCGCCACCCGGCTGGTCTCCTGCATTGTCGTAGTCCCGTCGGTTATGTCGAGCTGTATGGTGTATGTCCCTACCGTGGCGGCCACGAAGATACAGCTTGCCGAATCGGAGAGGAGTGTCGATGTCCCGTCGGGCGATATGGCTCTCCACATGTAACTGTCGCCGGGTGCGCCGGTGGCGAGTTTGAGTTTTTGCATGCGGACTACGGCATAGCTGTCGTCGAGCCCTACCGATGTGAACTTGTCTTCTCCGCCGTTGCACCCGACTGCTGCCAGCAAAAGGGTTGCCGCCGCTGCCGCACGTGTCAGTTTAGCCGTTATGTGGTTTGCCGTTCTTGTTTTCATGGTTCTTTTTATTTGTATGTAAATGCCACATGTGCGGGTATGTCGCCCGTATATACGCTCCATTCTTTTATTCCCTGCGGGGTGTAGGAGGTTATTGTCCCCGACGATACGTAGTTTTTTGCATCGCATATAAGGATGCTGCCCGTGGAGGGGTTTACGAAGATTCCGTACGGGACTTTTATGTCGGTTTGCGTGCCGTCGCGGATAAATGCGTCGTCGATGACGGATGCCGTGCGGGTATCGACGGTTTTGTATTCCGTGTTGCCTGTCTGTACATTGTTGTTCCACGGTGAACTGTACAGATAGAGCCGGTCGCCTTCGATTGTAAAGCCTGATGCCTGTATGCCGGTGTTCTCCACGTCGGTTATCTCGCCGCCGTTTACGGTAAGACGGTATAGCAGCGAGGGGTGCGTGTAGTAATCGCCGCGCGACAATACCCAGAGCTTGCCGTAACCGTCCTTGCGTATTTGCGACAGATTGATTGCCACGGGGTATTTGGCGGTCTGTTTGAAATCGGAGAGGCGTATTACCGACACGGTATTGTCGTAATCGGGGGCACGGTATCCGCCCGAATTGGCTACATAGAGATAGCCGTCGGAGATGACGGATTCTTCGGGCTGGTATCCTACTTTTACCGTTCCCGTAACGGCAAGTGTGGCGGTGTCGAAACGATATACCGCTCCTTCTTCTGCGTCGGGCGAGATACCTATGGGGGCGACGTATGAGGTTACGTAAGCGTTGTCGCCGTCGAATGTTATGTAACGGCAGTTGGGTATATCGACCTGACCTATCCGTGTGCAGTCGCCGGCATTCATTACTTCTACCTTGTGCGATGCGTTTATTACGGCATATATGCGCCCGCGGTATATCTTTATGTCGTTGCCTACGTCGCCCAGCTCTTTTACGACCGAAGGGTTGCGCTCGCCGTATATGTTGCGGCTGTAAACCGCAGTGCGGTAGTCCATGAAGTCGATTGTGGCCTTGTTGCTCCCCATGTTCCCTTCGTTGAGCAGGTAGAAGCCGTAAGGATTGGCTGCGGCATCGGGGGCAAGCCCCTCCACTCCTTCGCTCTCGGAGAGGAGCACGACGTCGTCGGTGCGGCACGATACTGCCGCAAGTATTATCGCCGTCAATATCATGTATCTTGCCGCTTTCATATTTCGAATGTTATTTTGCCTGCGAAATTTATGCCGGGCATAGGGTAGTTGAGTATTACGTCGTACGACTGGTTGAGGAAGTTGTTTACTTCCACCGTCCCCTTGATTTTGCCGAACCGCGTGGTAAACTCCTTGGAGAGCGATATGTCGTGGGTGTACCACGGCTGCATGTAGTTGGCTGCTATGTTCTGCTGCTGGGAGTAGCGTTCGCCTGCATAGATGAAGCTGTAGTTGAGCATCCACCCTTTATAGTCGGCCTGCACTATCGCCGAGCAGCTGTGGAGGGGAACGTACGGTATTTGGTCGCCGTAGTAGCTGTCGGACGGGTCGGTTACGTCTCTTGCCTGCTGGTACGAGTATTGTCCGCGCAGGGTTATGAAGAGTTCTTTTGCCGGTGCTACCGTTATGTCGGCCGATACGTCGGCACCTTTTATATCGACTTTACCGAGGTTTAGCATTGTCCAACGGAACTGCTGCCCTTTGGGGTAGGCTACTATCTTGTCCGTTACGCGGTTGTAGTAACCGTCGGCCTTTATCCCGACGGCACGGACGAATTTGCCCGTCCACTCTTTGCGGTAGGTTATGCCGCCGTCGTACTGCACGGCATATTCGGGGTTGAGCGATGCATTGCCGAGGTCGGTATAGTACAGGTCGTTGAACGTGGGCATTATGAAACTCTTTTTTATAAAGGCGCGGAGGGTGAGGTCGCCGCTGCGGAGCGGTTTCATCGAAAAGAGTACCGACGGGGAGAAGGCGTGCCGTCGGGAACTGTTCACGCCGGTTTCGGTTCGGTCGTTGATGAATGTGCCGAGACAGCTTCCATCGAGTTTTACGCGCCATATCTGGAACGACGTGGCTGCTGCAAGCATGTGGGTACTCCGCTTGGGGAAGGCGAAGTTGTTCATGTCGGACCACATGCTGTTCCACTGGTAGTCGTATGCCAGCGCCACGTCCCAGAAACGGAATACGGAATAGGCGTGCGACGTGGAGAGATAGAACTCTTTCTGCCGGTAACGGTTATCTACGTTTATCAGCTTTTCGTCGTTGTTTTCGTAACGGGTGTTGTAATATGCGTATTTTGCATTCAGCATCGTCTTGTACTTGCGGGTGATGTCTTTCTGGAACGTCCCTTGTACAAAGGTGTTGTTGTCGGTGAGGCGTTCGCCGCGACGCCATACGTTGTTTACGATTGCTCCGGGTATTCCGCGCTCGGAATTGTACGTGTAGAATTTTACGCGCCAGTATCCGTTGTCGATATAGCCGTATATGCCTCCTTCTGCACGGAGGGAGCGTATGTCGCCGTTCTCGCGTACGGCGGTGGTGTCGTATGCCACATCGCCTGCGGGGGTTATGCGTTTGTATCGGAACTTGTATTTGCCGTTGGCCGTTAGGTATTCGGCCGAGACGGAGACGGAGATGCTGTCGGTTATGCGGCTTTCGAGCAGGAAGGCGGGGTTTACCACTCCGAAAGATCCGGCTCGCATGCTTGCTTTTACATGATAGTTGCGTCCGTCCTCGAATTTGGGGGTGCGCGATTTTATATAGAGTGTTCCTGCCGACCCGAAGTCTTTGGCGGATTGGAATATTTCGCCTTTCTGCCCGTTGTAAACGGCTATTTCATCGACATTGTCGAGAGAGTACATGCCGAGGTCGATTTGTCCGTTCTGGGCATTGCCGAGCTGTATGCCGTCGTAGAATACGCCTACGTGATTGGCTCCCATGCTGCGTATGTCGATTGTCTTTACGCCTCCCACTCCGCCGTAGTCCTTGAGCTGTACGCCGCTGAAATAACGGAGGGCGTCGGCTACGGAATAGCTGTTGAGGTTTTGGAGGGTTTTGCCTGTCAGCCGCTGTACGGGTACCATTTCGCGGAAGTTGTCGCCGGTTATGGTTACTTCACGCAGGTTGAGCTGTAACAGTATGGAATCGACCTGACTGTCGCTGTATTCGGCTGCATGCAGGTTTTGATGCGACATGAGGAATATCGCAAACAGAATGAGTTGTCGCCGTATTGTCGATGTTTTGATTTTTATCATCCGCATCTTTTTTGATAATAGCCTGCGGGGAGGTTGCGGATGAAAAACCGAGCGCGGGAAATGGAATCCCGGGTATGGAGAATCAAAACGCTTTTTCCTCGAAAGCTTTTGTTTATCGACGCACCGGCAGGTCTTCTGACTTGTTCCAGCTCTTAGCGGGCGGCCTTCCCGACAACCTTGGCAGTTGTCAGTGGCTCTGTTCGGCCCGAGCTTTTGTCGGAACTTACAGCAGCGGGACTGTCCGGGATTTTCACCCGATTCCCTTTTAATCTACCATGAGAACCGATGCGGGGGCAAAGATACTAATAT